>JBDHAF010000134.1:0-11307 GCA_039588255.1 Gemmatimonadota bacterium
TCACCGCCTCACCCTCCACACGGCGTGCCCCCCGGTCACCGAGGAACATGAGGCGCGCCCGACCCGTGGCTTCGAAGCGATCCAGAGTGGTGAGCTGGCTAGCGATGTCCGTGAGGTCCGGAAACGAGAGCTGTCCCCTTCCCGTCCGCAGCACACCCTCCTCCTGCTGCCACACCCGGACCAACCGTGCCGCATCGGGAAACGGCAGCGGCCGCAGCACCACCGATGTGAACAGCGTGAGCACCGCCGCAGTGGCTGCGATGCCCATTGCGATGCAGGCGACGGCCGCAAGGTTGAGCTTCGCCGAGCGGCGGCCGGTCCTCACCGCGCCACGAACGTCGAGGCCGATACCCCGAAACAGGTGACGCTCCCGAAGCACGGCCATCCGCTCCAGCATGCCATGGACCACCACGTTGCCCAGGGTGCGGCCCCAGAATCGGAAGAGGCTCCACCGACCGCCGCGGGCCACGTCCCGGAAGCGATCCCGAAACAGCTCGACCGCCGAAGCCCCCACGCTCGAGCGAAATTCGGCTGGATAGAGTCGCAGAAGACGGCGATACACTCTCGTCGCCCGATCGACCGCATCTGGGGCAACGTGTCGTCTCATCCTTGCGCGCGCTCCACCGCCCGCACCAGCTGCTTCATTCGCGCGGCCTCGGCCGACACGACGGCCCGGCCCAGGGGCGTGACGGTGTAGTAGCGCCGACGCTCGTCCTCTGAATCGTCGGCCGCCCGGGCACCCGCTTCCCCGACCATCCCGAGGTCGAGCAGCTTGCGAATGAACCGGTAGAGATTCCCGGGCTCGAGTCGTACCCCGCCGTCGGTGCGTTGGTCGATCTCCTTGACCAGGCCATACCCGTGGCGGTCGCCGTTCAAGAGCACCATGAGGATCAGGAAGTACACCGGCTTGAGGGGGAGGTGCCGGTCGATCTCGGAGACAGCGATTCGGGGCATGATCACCTCACTATGATTGAAATAACTATAGCTGTTTCAATCAAAGTGAGCAACCGTCATGGAGGTGTGGCATGCCATGGTTGCCACAGCCGTCCAGGACCGGCGGTGACCCGCCTCATGTCGTCTCCGGCAATCCTGAAACTCCAACCCCCGATCCGCCGTCATATCAGGGAGAATCACCAGATACCAGGAGCACAGTGTGGCAGCCCCTCCTCGATCCGACAGCACCGCGCCCCAGCGCGAGATGAAGACCCAGAGGTTCACGGGTCCCACCATCGAAGACGCCAAGCGACGGGCCCAAGAGGCTCTGGGGACCGACCTCCTGAGCGCCGAGACCGTCCGGGACGTCCACGCCGCCACGTCGACGGCACAGGGACGCATCGGCGAGGAGACCGTCCGGGAGGCGGACAGGCGGATTCCCGAAGAAGCCATGGAACGGCACCCGGCGACTATCGTGCAGGAGGGTCAGGTCGGCTCGACCGAGGTGCAGGAATTCGAGGAGCGGGAGGCCCGGAAGGTGTGGCGCAAGAAGGCACTGCGTGGTGCCCAGATCGACGAGATCGAGTGCACCACCCCGGCCAAGAAGGGGGTTATGGGCATCGGCAAGAAGCCGGGGACGTACACGATCAAATGGTCCGCCCCCTTTGTTGCCGAGGCAGCCTACACCATGCCGGCGGTGGTGAACGCCATGTTCTGGGGATAGACCCCGACGAGGAACCAGCCCGAAGGGCCCACCGCCACGGCGGTAGGCCCTTTTTCTTCTCGCCCCGGCCGCCTACCTTGCCCTCCCATGTCTCCTCACTCGACCCACGCCATACTCATCGAGCGCCACGGGCCGCCCCAGGTGTTCGTGGAGCGAGAAATTCCCCTCCGAGACCCGAACACCGATGAAGTGCACGTCCGAGTCCAGGCCGTGGGCCTCAACTTCGCCGACTTGCTCATGCGTTGCGGCCTGTACGACACGGTGCCGCCACGCCCCTACAGTCCCGGTTTCGAAGTCGCCGGGGTCGTGGTGCGGGTCGGCACCGAGGTCAAAGACTGGCACGAGGGAGACCCGGTGGTGGCCCTGCTGCGCTACGGCGGCTACGCCCGGGACGTGATCGTGCCGGCCAAGCAGGTGTTCGCCCGTCCGGCTTCCCTCTCACCGGTCGAGGCCGCCGCCATCCCGGTGGCCTTCCTCACCGGCTATGTGTGCCTCTTCGAGTGCGGCAACGCCAGGCCGGGGGAAACCGCCTTGATCCTCGGGGCCGGCGGAGGGGTGGGCACCGCGGCGGTCCAGCTTGCCGTACGCCGGGGGCTACAGGTGTTCGGCACCGCGGGGGCGGAGCGCAAACGGGCATTTGTCGTGGACGAACTGGGGGCGCAGGCGTGCTTCGATTCGAGGGGGGATTGGGAACATGACACCATCCGTGCTGTGGGTAAGCGCGGCATCGACGTGGCACTCGACTCGGTGGGCGGTCCTGCCACCAAGGCGTGTCGCCGGCTGCTGGCACCACTGGGTCGTCTGGTGTTCTACGGACTGAGCGATGTCATGCCCGGCAAGACGCGAAGCTGGCTGCGGGCCGCCAGGGCCATGCTCCGCATGCCCCTCATTCACCCCTATTCCTTAATACGACCCAGCATCGGCGTGTTTGGCATGCACTTGCTCCACCTGCAGTCCAAGGAAGAGATCCTCCGTCCCGCCCTCGAAGAGATCTTCCGCGGGGTGCAGTCGGGCGAGCTCCGTGCGGTGGTGGATCACACGTTCTCGTTCGATCGTGCAGGGGCGGTGGCGGCACACAAGCACGTGCACGCGCGACAGAACCTGGGGAAGGTGTTGCTGGCGGAGTAATTACCTTCGGCGGGCGATCCCCCGGCGCAACCGCACCGATCGACCTTGCGGGCGAGGTTTACGCGTGTGCGCTCCCGGTTGGATCGGCGGTGCGGCGGGCTCGAAGCCCGGCATGACCTCGCGGGTGAACGTGCGGCCCATCAGCTTCTCCACGTCGCTCATCAGAAACCACTCGTCCGGCGACATGAGGGTGAGGGCCACGCCCTCCGCTCCCGCTCGCGCCGTGCGACCCACGCGATGGACGTAGATCTCCGGGTCTTGAGGCACGTCGTAGTTCACCACCAACACAATGTCGTCCACGTCGATGCCCCGCGCGGCCACGTCGGTGGCAACCAGGATGCGCGTCTTGCCCTCCCTGAACCGGTCGAGGGCCTTGTTGCGGACGGCCTGGGTCTTGCCGCCGTGGATCGCCGCCACGTTGTTCCCCTCGCGACGGAGGTGATGGGCAACTATATCTGCGGCGTACTTGGTCCGCGTGAACACGAGGGCGCGTCCTTCCGGAACCACTTCACTCAACATCGTGGCAAGAAGATTCCGTTTTTGCGGTTTGTCCACCGCCACCACCACGTGCTCCACCCCCTCGGCGGCTTCCGCCCGGCGACCGATCTCAACCGCCGCGTGGTCCGTCAACGCCCGGTGGGCGAGCCTGTCCACGTCGTGAGAAATCGTCGCGGAAAAGAACATGGTCTGACGTTCCGTCGGTAACTCGTCGAGGATCCGGTGCACGTCCGGGGAGAACCCCATGTCCAGCATCCGGTCCGCCTCGTCGAGGACCAACACCTCGAGCCGGGACGCGTCCACGTGCCCCCGGCCCATGTGGTCGAGCAGGCGTCCCGGCGTCGCCACCACGATGTCCACGCCCCGCTTGAGCGCCCGGGTCTGGGGCTCCATCCCCACACCACCGTACACCGCCAGCGACTTCAACTTGGCGTGGCGGCCGTAGACCTTGGCACTGTTCAGCACCTGCTCCGCGAGCTCGCGGGTGGGCACCAACACGAGGGCCCGCAGCGTCCCCGCGGCGTCGCCATTCAGCCGCTGAATGATCGGCAAGAGAAATGCCGCGGTCTTGCCCGTACCCGTCTGGGCCGAGCCCACCACGTCACGACCCTCCAGCCCCATGGGGATTGCCTGCTGTTGAATGGGCGTGGGCTCTGCATACCCCTGCTCTTCCACCGCCCGTAAGAGTTCCGGCACGAGACCCAAGGCCTCAAAAGACGACTTCATCGATACAACTCCTCACGACACACGCAGCTACACCCAGTGACACCCGTGTCACCGGAACACACTGCTCTTGATTGTTTGAACCTGAGGAGAGAAGCGACGGGTCTTGGACGCGCCGGTACCCAATCCTAAGCCGGGTACCATTCTACGGAGAGAAGATTTCCAGCTTGCGGTTCGCCTGCGGCACGCAAGATAATAGGGGCCGGCGCGTCGCGCCAGTCTTTGGTCATCCTAAGTTTTTTCCCCGTAAGGATTTAGACATGAGGATCGTCGGCGGAGAGTATGCGGGACGGGATCTGGTCTCCCCCGGTGCACGGGTGCGCCCCACCTCGGAGCGGGTCCGGGGCCGCTGGTTCAAGATCCTCGGACCCCGTATTGTCGACGCCTCGGTCCTCGACCTCTTCGCCGGATCGGGGGCCCTGGGACTCGAGGCTCTCTCCCGGGGAGCGGCCACGGTGGATTTCTTGGAGAACGGCCCGGCGAGCTTGCACGCCTTGAAGGCCAACATCGCCGCCCTCCGGCTCCGTGGTCGGACGCGGGTCTTCAAGCGGGACGCCATTCCATTTGTGGATGCGCTGGACGCCGACGCATACGACGTCGTGTTCGCCGATCCGCCCTACGGATCCCGCAAGCTGGACCGGGTTGTGACCCGATGGTTGGAGGAACCCTACAGCCGGATTCTCACGGTGGAGCACGGCCGGGAGCACAAGCTCCCCGGTAAGGGAAAGCGGTACGATTTCGGGGAGACACGGGTCACCGTCTTCACAGCAAGGTGATGATCACTCCGCCGCCAGCGCCTCCACCGGGTCGACGCGAGCCGCCTTCCTGGCGGCCACATAGCTCGCCAACACCGACGCGCCAATCAGCAGGATAGTGACGCCGCCGAACACGGTGGGATCGTTGGCGCGCACGTCCTGAAACATCTTTCCGAGGAACACGGCCATGGGCACCGCCAATGCCACCCCCAGGAGGGCGCCGCCCACACCGAATCCCACCCCCTGCCGCACCACCAATCGCAGCACCTTTCCAGGTCGCGCGCCGAGTGCGATGCGAATCCCGATCTCCCGGGTGCGTTGACTGACGGAGTACGCGGTCACGCTGTAGGCACCGACCGCCGCGATCAAAAGCGCCAGGATGCCAAACACGGCGAACTCCTGGCTGACAAATTTCCCGATCCAATACACCTGCTCCAGCACCTCTCGCATGGGACGGACACTGAACACGGGTACCCGGGCGTCGTACTCCCGGATGGCCGCCATCACCGGCGCCGCCATGAGGCGCGGCTCGATGATCGAGCGCACCACGAGGGCGATCTGGGTGGGAGGTCGCTCCGCGAAGGGGACATACAGTTGAATGGGCGGCGCTTGATTCATGCCGCCCAGCAGGCGAGCGGGCTCCACGTCCCCCACGACACCAATGACCGTGAGCCACCGTGGGTCACCCAATCGTGTCCTCAGACGCCGTCCCACGGGATCCTGGTTGGGCCACAGGGCCTGAGCCATCCCCCGGCTCACGATCACCACATCTCCACCCTCCACTTCTTCCTGCCGCGTGAAACCCCGCCCCGCTTCCAGCGGAACCTGGAGCGTGGTGAGGTACCCGGCCGTCGCCGGGTGATACGTGGTCTCCAGCTCCTCTCCGGCGCGGGGGATTCGTCCCTCGGCCTCCACATTGGTCTTGGTCCACCCGCTCATCGACGCGGGAAGGTGATTCGCGATTCCGGCGGCCACCACATTCGCCAGCCCTTCGATGCGGTCCACCACCTCCGACGCGTAGGCGACGCGATCACCGGCGTCGTCGAATGCCGCTCCGGCCAGCGACAAACGCAGCGTGAGGGTGTGGTCCACGTCATGACCGCGGTCGGCCCGGTTCGGGCTCATCAACCCACGCACTACCAGGAGCGACCCCACCACGAGCATCAATGAAACGCCGAGCTGCACGATCACGAGGCCGGTGCGAAGCCGATGCCCCGGGGATTTGCCACCACCGCGGTCGCCGCTTCGCAATGCGTCGTAGACGTCGCCGCGCGTGCTGCGAAACGCGGGAAGGATACCGACGGCCACTCCGACGGCCAGAGATATCGCCACGGCATACACCCAGGCGCTGATGGGCATCTCCGTGCTCACCCAATAGGGAAGCGGTATGGCCACGAGGGAAATCGTCCACACGGCACCGATCCGGCTCAACACCGTTCCGAGGACACCGCCTGCCACGGCGAGCAGCATGCTCTCCGTGACGAACTGACGGACGAGTGCTCCCCGGCCCGCGCCGAGGGCGGCCCGCACCGCCGTCTCCTGCCTTCGCGCCGAGGCCTGTACCAGAATGAGGTTGGCGATGTTGGCACACAGGATGAGCAACACGAACGAGACCGAGACCATCTGGGCCACGTTGCTCATCCGGGCGGCGGGGGGAAGCCAATCGTTCCGCAGCGCACGCACAGAGACACTCCGACCTTCGTTGGTCTCCGGGTGTTGCTCCGCCAGCCGAGCGCCGATGAGTGACAGCTCCGCCCGCGCGGACGCCAGGGTCGTGTTGGGTGCCAACCGGCCGACCACATCCAAGTACCGCGTGGTGCGCGTTGCGTCCTCCGAATCGAGACCCAGGGGAACCCAGATGTCGGAGTAGTGGGGGAATCTCATGCCCGGCGGCATGACCCCAACCACCTCGTGGGGCCGGTCGTCGATCAGGATCGTACTGCCGATGGCTCCCGGATCGGACCCGAACTGCCGGGTCCAAATCTGGTACCCGATGAGGGCAACCCGGGGCGCGCCGTGGCGGTCGTCTTCCGCCGTGAACAGCCGCCCCAGGACCGGCTCGATGCCCAAGAGCGGAAACAACCCGGCGGTGATTCCGTTGCCCATCACCCGCTCGGGAGTCTCGTCGGCGCTGATGTTGAAATCGTTGTTGCTGACTGCCGCCATTTCCGCGAACGCCCTGCTGTGCTCCCGCCAATCCAGGTAGTTGGCCGGCGCCACGGAATTCGACGTCGCTCCGATCCGCGGCTGGGACTCGCGCAGCGCCATCAGTCGGCCCGGATCGGCGAACGGCAACGGTCGGAGGACAATGGCGCTGAAGCTGGTGAAGAACATCACGTTGATCCCGATGCCCACCGCCAGCGTGAGCACGATGACCGCGCTGGGGAGGGGGCGCTTGCCGATCATACGGAGGGCAAACGTCAAGTCGCGGGCCAGGGCGCTGATTGCCATAGAGGATATGGTATCAGGACGAAGCAGCCGGCGCGAGCGTCACCTCGACACAGGTTGCTCCTCGAGCCAGCGCACCTCCTCCCTGGCGGGACGGCGTCCCGAAGTGCACCATAGGCGTACGGTCCGCTCCGTCGGCTCTACCTACTGCCCCCACCGACCGCGCACATCAGGTCACGCAGTGCAGCTCCGACCCACGGCACGGACCGGCAACAATTCCCCATCTGAAAACTGGGAGGGAAACATGGCCGACAAGGACAAGTGCGTCGTCGTCATCTCGTTTGGCTCGGGCGCCGTCGGAGCCTCCATCGGCGGACCGGTGGGGTTCTTGCTGGGAGGACCGATCGGGGCCGTCCTCGGCGTGATCATCGGCGCAGCCGTCGGGTTCTACACGGGCCTGGCCGCAGCCGCCTACCTCTGCTCCGGCGGCGAGGGCGGCGGCGGTGGTGGCAGTAGCTTCAGTTTCGACAAGCCCAGGTTCTCCAACCTGCGGTTGGAAGCGCAACCGAACCCGGTCGACAAGAACGCGCCGTGTCGCATCACGCTGCACTGGACGGTGGTGAACAACAACGACAAGGCCTCGTGCCAAATCCAGTTCAAGATCACCGCGACGGACGCCACACCCGCCGAATCGCCCGACCGAACAGTACCGGCCAACACTGCCACGACCTTTTCACGGGCCGAGGCGTTTACCACGCAATGGCCCGAAGAATCGGACGGCAAACCGGTGAATGCCACGGTTACGCTCACCGCAACGAAGAACCGACAGACGTATCAGTTCCAACAGTCGCCGGACCAGATCCTGGTGGAGGTACGACCGACCTAGGTGCCGTAACCTCCTTTCAGCGAAAGGAGCCATCGCCATCCTCTGTACGTCGCGGAAGATGCTGGCGGCTTATCAATGGCTGTGCTTCTGACCACGGACTATCTTCCGCACGTAACTTTCGCGGAGGGTGGCTCGTGGCTCTGTTGCAAGCAATTCTGGATTGGCGTCTGTTCGAGTTGAGCGGCACGCCCATCACGGTCGGTTCGATCCTGACCGCCATCACGCTCGTGTTGATTTCTCTCGTCGTCTCTCGTTTGGTCCAAAGACTCTTGGCGCGGACCATGCGTAGCCGGCAGATCGCCGGAACCGTCCCCGTGATGCAGCGCTTGGTGCATTACACCATCATGCTGGTGGGAATCGGCGTCGCGATGGACACATTGGGAATCCAACTGGGGACGCTCTTTGCGGCCGGCGCCATTTTCGCCGTCGGCCTCGGGTTTGCCATGCAGAACATCGCCCAGAACTTCGTTTCGGGTGTCATTCTGTTGATCGAGCGCACCATCAAGCCGGGGGATATTCTCGAGGTTGAGGGGACGGTCGTTCGGGTGATCGAAATGGGCATCCGCTCGACCCTGGCGCGCACGCGGGACGAGGAGGAGCTGATTATTCCCAACGCGATGCTGGTCCAATCCACCGTCAAGAACTACACGCTACGGGACTCGCTCTATCGTCTCCGCGCCCCGGTCGGTGTCGTGTATGATGCAGACATGAAGCTGGTATTCGAGACACTCAAGACGACGGCAGAAAACCTCGCTTGGCGGAAGCAAATGAAGGATCCGCTCGTGCTCCTCACGGAGTTCGGGGATTCGTCTGTGAACTTCGAGGTCTCCGTCTGGGTGGACAACCCGTGGCAGGCACGTCAGTCCATGTCGAAGCTGCACGACGCGATCTGGTGGGCACTCAAGGATGCCGGGATCACGATTGCGTTCCCGCAGCTCGACGTCCATTTCGATCCGCCGGTCACCGACTCGGTGCGGCGCTTGGGAGGACCTGTGCCGGTCAGCGCGTGACTGGCCGGTACGCCCTCCAACTGGCAAACCCGAGCCCGGTCACTCCTCCCGCAATGCGCGCACCGGGTCCACCCGCATGGCGCGCGTCGCCGGAATGTACGCCGCCACGAGCGCGACCAGCAGGATTCCCCCCGTGATCCCCGCGAAGGTCAACGGGTCCCGCGCGCTCACCTGAAAAAGCATTCCCGTCATGGCCCCGGTGAGTAGGAGTGACACGACCAGCCCGAGCGCAGCTCCCACCGCGGCCAGGCGAATGCCCTGCCCCATGACCAAGGCCATCGTGCGGCGGCGTCCGGAACCCAGGGCCGTCCGGATGCCCAATTCCTTCGTCCGGTTGGTCACCGTGCTGGCTATCACCCCGTAGAGTCCGATCGCCGCCACCACCGCCGCCAAGACGGCAAACAAACTCAAGAGCATCGTCGTGAACCGACTCGCCGCCACCGACGCGTCGAAGAGGATCTCGCCGGTGCGGGGGTTGGTTACGGGGACAAGAGGGTCCACGTCCGACAAGGCTCCCTGCAACTGCGGCAACAGCGTCGTCGGATCCACCGCACTCCGCAACACGATGCTGCGCGATCTGGCCCAGCTCACCTGCTTGGCCGGGACGAGGAAGAGGGGCTGCAGATTGTCGGCCACCGCGTCCAGCCGAACGTTTCCCACGACACCAACGATCTCCCGGTACACGTTCTCGTCCCGCCACGACCGTACACGCTTCCCGATGGGGCTTTCGCCGGGGAACATCCGGTCGGCCATCACCTCGTTGATGATGGCGACCTGGGGGCCTTCGGCGTTGTCGGCATCGGTGAAGGCGCGTCCCCGTTGGAGCGGCCATGCCAGTGTGTTGAACAGATCCGGACCGACCATCACCCAGCGGGCGGAGTAGTCGGGTCCGGCCGGCGGCTCCGGCATGTCGTCTGCCAAGTGCACGCGACCCAGCCCGATTCCGCCGCCGCCGATGGGAACCCACGTCGTGGTGCTGGCCGATTGCACGCCGGGCAACGCCGCGAACCGATCGGTCACACGATCGAAGAACAGGTGCGCGTCATTCGCGTCGGGGTACCGGCTCACGGGCGGCGTTACACCAAACGTCACCAGGTGATCCACCCTGAATCCCGGGTCGTTGCTGTTCATGGCGCCGAGGCTCCGGATCATGAGACCGGCTCCCACGAGCAGGATCACGGACAGCGCAACCTCGACCACGACCAGCGCCCGGCGGAATCGACCGGTGCCCCTGGACTCGGATGATCCGGTGCCCTCCCGGAGCACCCGGCTGGGATCCTCTTTTCGAGCCTTCAACGCGGGATACATGCCGAACCCCAAGCCGGCCACAACCGCCATAGCCAAGGCGAACGCGAACTCGGCCATCTGGATGCCCGCGCCAGTGATGCGGGGAATGTTGGTCGGGGCAATAGCCAGGAGCGCGTTCACTCCGCCCGACGCAAAGGCCAAGCCCACACCACCGCCGAGCACGAAGATCAACAGACTCTCAGCCCAGAGGTGGCGCGCCACCTGCCACGGACTTGCACCCATCGCCACCCGGATGGCCGTCTGCCGCTTGCGACCGGCCGAGCGAGTTGCCAGCAGGCTGGCCACGTTGGTGCAGGCGATCAACAGCACGAACGTCGCCGCGGCCAGCAGGACCCAGAGCGTGACGGGAAGCTGGAGACCCACGATCCATTCTCGCAGGACGCGGGCCGACATCTCGCCCAGGCGCACGCTCGCCTGTTCGATCGACACATCGTCCCGGAGACGCGCCACGGCACTCCGGTTGAAGTTGTCCCGCCGCCGCATGTCGTTGGTCATGCTGGCGGGAGTGATGCGGGGAATCCAGAACTGGGGGTACGTGGGCCACGTCCTCGTCTCGTCGACGACCCCCACCACCGTCACCGATCTGCCGCTCAATCTGATCGTGGTGCCCGGGATGTCGGGGTCTGCCCCGAAACGACTCTCCCAGAAGCTCCGGGCCAGAATCACCACGGTCTGGTCGCCCACATGCTCCTCGGGAGCGAAGAGACGGCCCAGCACCGGCTCGGCGCGGTAGACCTTGAAGAAGTCTTCGGAGACGCTGGCTCCGAACGTCCGCGCCGGCGGATCTCCTTCCAGGTCCACGCCGATACGGCCGTAATGGGCAACCGCCTCGAAGATATCCGTCTGCTCGCGCCACTCGGTGAGATCGATGTACGTCACACTTGTGCGGTTGAAGCCCCTCGCGACGTTTCGGAAGTAGGGCCGCACCAACAGGTGGGAATCCGCCAGCGGCAG
>JBDHAF010000135.1:0-13029 GCA_039588255.1 Gemmatimonadota bacterium
CTGCTGGGCCCGAACGGACCCATCGCCGGCGTCCTCGGTCAGTTCGAGGACCGACCGAGCCAGCGCGACATGGCGGCCTATGTGGCGGACACCTACAACGACGGTGGTGTGTCGATCCTCGAAGCCGGCACCGGGGTGGGCAAATCCTTCGCCTATCTCATTCCCGCCATCGAGTGGGCCCGTGCCAACGACGAGCGCACGATCGTCTCGACGAACACGATCAACCTGCAGGAGCAACTCGTTGGCAAGGACCTTCCGCTGTTGGTGCGGGCCGAGGCGGACCTGGGCCGCCCGCCCACGTTCGCGCTCCTCAAGGGTTGGCGCAATTACGTCTGCCTGGAGCGCCTCTCCTACGCGGCCAAGGGCCAGGGCTCGCTTCTGGAAGGCGACCGAACCGACGAGCTCGAGGCCCTCGTCGAGTGGTCGGAGCACACTACCGACGGCTCCCTCGCCGACCTCCCGGATCAGCCGTCGTCGGAGGTGTGGGACGAAGTTGCGGCGGAGGCGGATTTGTGCACCCGGCTCGAGTGTCCCCACTTTGACGGGTGTTTCGTGTTTCGCGCCCGGCGCCGCGCCGCGGAGGCGGACGTCGTGGTCGTGAACCATCATCTCCTCGCGTCCGATCTCGCCATCAGGCGCAACACGGACAACTGGCAGGACGCGGCGGTGCTGCCGCCATACAAGCGCCTGGTGCTAGACGAGGCCCACCACCTGGAAGACACGGCGGCCCAGCACCTGGGGCACCAGGTCACCTGGTTCGGCGTGATCCGCCTCCTTGGACGTCTCGAGCGGAACGGCAAGGGATTGATTCCCACGCTGATCACCGAGCTGCGCCGCCGTGAGGATCTGCTGAGTGAGGCATCCATCGAATTGTTGCGCAGCGACTTGTTGCCGGCCTTACAGACGGCCCGAACCCATGCACAGCGGGTGTTCGGTTTGCTGGCGGATCTCTTGGCCGACCGGCGCGAGCAGGTGTTGCGCCTGACGGATGAGTTCGGGGAGGATCCCATCTGGGAGCAGGGATTGGGGACCGCCCTCGACAACTTCGTCCTCGTGTTGCAGAAGTTGCGTGACGGCGTGGAGACGGTGGCCGACCGTCTGGAGTTGGACGAAGAGCCGGACAGCCGCACCCAACTGCTCAAGGAGCTGTGGGGCGTCGTCCGTCGCCTGAGTGCCGTTCTGGACGGCATGCTGTTCACGCTGCGGCCCCAGGCCGGCGCGGCCACGGTGCGGTGGGTCGAACAGCGGGGACGGAAACCGACGGGCCCCCTCCCGTTTCCCATCGGGTTGGCCACTGTGCCGCTCGATTTGGCACCGATTCTCAAGGAAGCACTGTTCGATCGCGTCGACAGCGTGATCCTCACGAGCGCCACCCTCGCCACCGGCGGTGACTTCGACTTCATCAAGAGCCGTGTCGGGCTCTCGTTGCCGCCCACCCGGATGCGGTTCGAGGAAGTCCTGTCATCGCCGTTCGACTTCGACGAGCAGTGCCTCTTCGGCGTCCCCACCGATCACCCCGAGCCCCGGCGCGACGAGGGGGGACACGACCACGCCGTGGCGACGACCATCGTGGAGCTGGCCCACGCTTCTGATGGGGGCATGTTCGTGCTCTTCACCAGTCACGCCGCCCTCAGGCGCACTGCGCAGCTCGTGCGCCAGCAGATCGGCAGTCGCTGGCCGATGTTGGTACAGGGCGAAGGGCAAAGAGACCGGTTGTTGAGGCGGTTTCGGGAGGCCGGGTCGGCTATTCTCTTTGGAACCGACAGTTTTTGGGAGGGCGTCGACGTGCCGGGGCGGGCGCTCCGCTGTCTCGTCATCGCGAAGCTCCCCTTCAAGGTGCCGAGCGAGCCGGTGACGGCCGCTCGCCTCGAGCGCCTCCAGGAAGGGGGCGACGATGGCTTCACCCGCTACCTGGTTCCCCACGCGGCCCTCAAATTGAAGCAGGGGTTCGGACGCCTTATCCGTTCGCAGACCGACTTCGGCGTGGTGCTACTGTTGGATCCGCGGGTGCTGCGTCGACCGTACGGCCAGACATTGATCCGGTCCCTCCCTCCGGCTCGGCAAGCGACGGGGACCTGGCACGAGATTCGGGTGGCCGCGGAGGAGTTCTTCGCGCTGCACGATGTAGGAGCACCGACATGAACGTCCTGAGTCAACGTGTCGATACGCTTCCGACGTACGCCGTCGGTCACATTGCCGAGCGCAAGCGCCAGCTCGTGGCTGAGGGCGTAGACGTCATCGATCTCGGTGCCGGCGACGCCGACCTGGCACCCCCGGACGTGGCCGTGGAGGCCCTGCATCAGGCGGTGCAGGAGCGGCGCATGAGCCGCTACCCCTTTCAGATTGGGTCGCTCGATTTCCGCGACGCGGTGACCCGTTTCATGGAGCGGCGGTTTGGCGTGACCGTGGATCGGATGACCGAAATTGTGCGTCGTGCCGGAGCCGGGCTACCCCGCCTATTTGGGTGGGGCGCAGTTGGCGGGTGCGGACGTGGAGATCTTTCCCCTTCGGCCGGAAGCCGACTTCTTGGTGGAGTTGGACGACCTGCCTAAGGAACGGCTGGCCAAGACCAAGCTGGTCTTCCTGAACTACCCCAACAATCCCACGGCGGCCGTTGCCCCCGTCGACTATCTGGAAAGGACGGTTGCCACCTGCAGGCGCCACGGCATCGTGCTGGCCTACGACAATCCGTACTCGGAGCTCACGTTTGACCAATACCGGGCCCCGAGTGTCCTAGAGATTGCGGGCGCCCGGGACGTAGCGGTGGAGTTTCACTCCCTGTCCAAGAGCTTTGGGATGACGGGCTGGCGGCTGGGATGGGCGGTGGGGAACTCCGAAGTGATAAAGGGATTATCAAAGATAAAGAGCTACGTCGATACCGGAGCGTTTCTCGCCATACAGCAGGCCGGCGCGGCCGTGATCGACAGGGCCGAGTCCCTGGTGGAGCCGGTTCGGGAGGGGTGTCGGGTGCGGCGTGACGCCCTGGTTACCGCGCTCCGGGGGGTGGGGATCGAGTGTGCGGCCCCGCAGGCCACCATGTATCTGTGGGTGCCGCTCCCCGAGGGAGTGCCATCCGACGTGGTCGCCCACGAGTTGTTGGAGCGGGAGGGGCTTGCCGTCTTGGCCGGTTCGGTGTTTGGTGCAGGAGGAGAAGGATTTGTGAGATTGTCTTTTATCGTCGAGCCTGAGCGATTGCGGGACGCGGCCGGGAGGATGGCCCGTGTCCTGGATCGTCTCACTGCGGACAGGACCACGGAGCGTGGGTAGCTTCCTCCCCCCGAAACCGCCGGGGACCGGACTCCGGTGGTACGTGCTGAGTGCGGCACTCCACATGGTGTTTCTGGGCTCCCTCGTATGGGTGAGTACTCACACTCGCTCATCGTATGCTTCGACCCACCTGGTGGTGTTATACCGGGGTCCGGATGATACCCGGCAGTTCTCCATGCGTGTGGCAGATCCGGTGGGTTCCGGGGCCGTCCGAGCCTCGCCCGATGCGTTGGGGGGGATAGGACGGGTGTCCATCGCGGCATCGGGTGTGGGCGCACTGGGATCCCCAGATGCGCGGGGGCCCGCCGTGTTCCCGGATTCGTTGAGAATCGGCATTCCCGGTGCGTCGGGGATGATCCCCGGTGCCATCGTCGTGGGCACCCGCCGGCGCATCGGTCCGGCGTTCGGCGACGGGATGCTGTGGGAAGGGCCCCCCGTCGGTCCGGTGGCAGAGGAGCAGGAATGGGGCCAGCAGGAGACAACACTGGCACTCCAGGTCGTCGAGATGCTCTCGGACATCATCGACGACTCGTTGGCCGCCCGGGGAGGGATCCCCAGCTGGGTCACCACCATCGGCGGCCAGCAGTGGGGCATCGATCCCCAGTTCATTCATTTGGGGCCGATCAAAATTCCCACCGTTCTGGCCGCCCTCCTTGGATTCGCGCAGCTACCGCAGATGGGCAATTACGAGCTGGCCCAGCAACAGGCGTGGCTCGCCGATGTCCGGCAACAGATCCTGAATCAAGCCCTGCGCATGGATCAGATGGATTCCTTCCGCCGGAACGTCCGGGCCCTGGAAGCCCGCAAGAGAAGGGAACGGGAGGAGGAGCGCCGCCGCCGCGGGATCATCGCGGGGCGGGATTCCATCATTAGTCGCCAGGTTCCCTAGCCTACTCCCACTTCTGCGCTGCAACGATCCGGCGTAGCGATTCCTCTCTCCCCACCACGACCAGCAGGTCGTTCACCGCCTCGGAGACGGTCTGTCCCGTCAGGGCGATGCGGATGGGTTGCATGATCTTGCCGACCTTCAGCTCAAGGGATTCGGCGAGGTTCCGAAGCTCGGCGTCCAGCCGTTCCGGGTTCCAGGCCGCGTCGTCGAGTCCGTCGAGGAGCGCACCGGCCTTGGCCAATGCGTCTCGAAAACCCTCCAGGTCTTTCCTGATCAGCTTGTCGGCCTTGGCGTCCCGCTTAATGTGGGACGCGTCGAGGCGGACCGCCGTCTGCCAGGCGATGCTCGTGGTGGTGCGCGCCCTGGTGCGCACGAATTCCATTGCCCTGAGCACGTCGTCTCTCCGGGCGATGGGATCGATGCCGTAACGGCTGGTGAGCTCCGCCCCCGTGAGGGTGAGAAGCTCTTCCGCAGGTGTCTGGCTGAGGTACTGGCCGTTCATCCATTCGAGCTTGGTCATATCGAAGACCGCGCTCTTTTTCTGAATGCCGTCGAGTGAGAATTCGTCGATGAGCTCGGCGATGTCGAAGTACAGTTCCCGGTCGTTGCCCGGGCTCCAACCCAGGAGTGCCAGGAAGTTGGCAAGCGCCCTTGGGAGAATCCCCATGTGCTGATAGTCGCTGACGGCGGTGGCCCCGTGGCGCTTGGACAGTTTCTTGCCGTCTGTTCCGTGGATCATCGGTACGTGCCCGAACACCGGCGGGTCGACGCCGAGGGCTCGATACACGGCGATTTGCTTTGGAGTGTTGGAGAGGTGGTCGCTGCCGCGGATCACATGGGTGAGTCCCATGTCGATGTCGTCCGCCACAACCGAGAAGTTGTACGTTGGGGTCCGGTCCGATCGGAGGATGATCCAGTCTTGGATGTCCTTCCCCTCGAACGAGACCGTCTCGTGAACCGCGTCGTCCCACGCCAGCGTTTCGTCGGGCATGCGGAACCGGATCGCACCACCATCATCATAAGTGTGGCCGGTCTCGATGAGTTGCTCGGCCCACTCCTGGTGACGCTTCAGACGGGCGCCTTGGAACACCACATCTTCGTCCCAGTCCACTCCGAGCCACTCGAGCCCGTCCAAGATGACCTGCGTGTGCTCGTCGGAAGAGCGTTCCCGGTCTGTGTCCTCCACCCGAAGCAGGAACTTGCCGCCCATCTTCCGGGCGAACAGCCAATTGAACAGCGCCGTCCGCGCTCCGCCAACGTGTAGGTAGCCTGTGGGGGATGGGGCGAACCGGACGCGGATGCCCGAGTCTGTCATGTGCGGCTATGGGAAAAGGAAAACGGAGAGGGGGGGATTCGAACCCCCGATAGGGCTATAAACCCTATAACGGTTTAGCAAACCGCCGCCTTCAGCCACTCGGCCACCTCTCCAAACCGTTCCGACGGAGAATCCGTTGGAACGCCAATAATAATGGAAGGGTGGGGGCTTTTGGGAGGTGTCACTCCCGCCCGGGTGGCCAGACCACGCCCTCTGTGCTCCCGCCCCGGGTATCCCGATCGAACTTCGCGTTCAGATCGGCGTACCGCCGCAATGAGGCTTCGCCTCTCGCCGAAACCTCGCGGGTGAGCTGCGCGCACGAGCGGGGCGATATCGATCTGAGCCGTTGCAGCAGGTCGTGGGCGCCTTCGAGATTGAGCCTCTTGTGTTCGTCTTCGTGCCGCTTCACGGCGGCGGCGAAAGCCTCCCATTGTGCGCGGAGCTCGGAGCGCGCGGTGGACGCATTTGCCCACGCGGGGAGCGTCGTCGTGAGGGTGAGGCGCACTTCGACAGCGTGAATCCTGCACTCGTCCCCCGTCCGGGCCACCTGATAATCCCACGTAGTGTTTTGCTCGGTGGCTCCCGCAACCCGCTCCCCCTCCACCTCCGGTCCAAACCTCCGGATAGCATCGGCCAGATCCTCCGCGGTCGCTGCCGTGATGGCGTAGACCTCGTGGTGAAGCTCCAGGGACAGCCCCGGTGGTAGGGGGTCGGAGAGGGACACTCGAGCCGAGCCGCAACCCGCAAGCAGGATGAACACACCCGCGCCAATCGACTTCATGGCGGTTCATACCTCGGGAGGGAGTTGGAAGGTCCTTGGGGTCGGGGGTACCCGCGTTCAGGCCGCGGGGTTCAAGTGGCGGCGCCCAGCGTGGTGGGGGTGGCTCCGGCGGCTGTTCGCCGGCCCGGCGGATTTGGGCAGCCACCGCCGGGACCCACACCCTCGGCATCTGGGGCGGTGTCCTCGAACCGCGGCCAGCAACCAGCCGGGAAGCCACAGCCCCAGCGTGAGGGTCGTCGCCAGCGCGTGTCTCTTGCACCGGTGACGCTGGACCTCGTGCACCCGCACTTCCCCGCAGGTGCGGCAATGGAGCATGTAGCGACCAGTTCCAATCATGACGTGGGCTCTCGGGTTCACGACGTAGATGCTCGGAGACGCCCCAGGGTTACAGGGAAGATGATCCGTAACCTTTGCCCGGTTCCGAGCATCTGATGACGGGAGAGATACGGGCGGCAGCTGGTCAGGCCACCTTACCGAAAGTTGTAGAGAATGGGCATTTCCTACCGAATCGACAAAACACACCGTCTCGTTACGGCCACGGGTTTCGGCGACGTGTCGTTCCAGGATTATCGTGGCGTGCTCGCCGTGATGATCGAAGACCCGGACTTTGATCCGGATTTCGACCGTCTGTGGGATATGCGAGAGGGTCATCCCACGCTCTCAGGCGACGAAGTACGGGGAATAGCCAAGGTGGTCAGCAACGTGGTTGGCGGCCGCCGGGCGGCCATAGTGGCCCCCGGAGACGTGGCATACGGCCTGTCGCGGATGTATTCGGTCTTTCTCGAAGAGGCCGGAATCGACGTCCAGCCCTTTCGCACCATCGACGAGGCCACCGCCTGGCTCCGAACGCCCGCCGCTCCCTCCCTCGTTCCAAGCGAAGCGACCGCGGCTTGAGAGAGCCCCCAGGCGGTGGGCGGAGGTGACGGAGTCCATGGATGAAGCCACTCGGCTGCTTCCCCAAACTGTAGAGAGCATCGGATTCGCCCTGGCCAGTGGGGCGCTGGAGACGACGCGCTGTCCGGCTGCCGTGGTGGTGCGTGATCCGGCGACGCATGCGGCCACTGTCGTGGCACTGTCTGTGGGCACCGATCGTCGGCTTCTGGGAATGCCGGTGTCTCCCGACTCGGCAGCCGGGCGTGCGTGCGACGACGATACGACGACCTACGCCGTTGGGGTGCAGCGGCTGCTCGGCGACGCCCGCACGGATCGGCGGCGCCGCGAGGAGCACGGCGTGGCATTCTCCCTCTCGGACGGGAGCCGCAGCGTGGGCGCCCTCGTGGTGTTTGCGTCCCCCGAGGTGATCGATAACGGGACCCATGATCGTCTCGTGGGGTTGGCCAGGGCGGCGGGTGATGCGATCGGTTCCATTGTTGCCGCGCGGCTTGCTGAACGGCTGGGGCTGATCGATACGGTAACCGGCCATCCCAACCGGCCGGGGCTCGAGAAGGCCATGCGCGGGTCGGTGTCGAAGCAATGTTCCTTGATCTGCATGGGGATCGAGCAGGTGCTACAACTCGACAAAGTCGTCGTCAACACGGTCCTCAGACAGGTTGCGGCCATTCTCCGCAGCAGGCTCCGCGATTACGATATTCCGGCGCGAGTGGCAGGCGCCGAGTTCGCCCTCTTCCTGCCGGACGCACCGCTGAATGGCGCCGTCATCGTGGCGGACCGGGTCCGCACCGCGGTGAGCAAGTCCAAGTTCGATCTCAACGGCGCCGGCCCCCTCACGTGCTCCCTCGGCGTGGCGTCCCTCCCCGACACGGTGTCATCGGTAGGTGACCTCCTCGATGCCGCCACCGAGGCCCGCAAAGAGGCCAGAGAGAGCGGCCCCAACCGCATTGCGAGCTTGAGTCCCAGTTGACCCCTCGCCGCTCCAGATGGTAGTCTGAGCGAAACATCACCGTCGGTTCATGGCTTCTTCAGCGTCGTGGCCGAGGTGTGTAGGGGTCTCTTCAACGGTCCAGTTCACAGGTAGGCTTACGCTCATGACCAGAATTCTGCGCCTCGTTGCCACTCCGCTCGCCATCCTGGGTGTCGCGTCGGTCCTCGTCGCCCCCGCCGCCGCGCAGCAACTCACGCTGGGAACGTGGACTGGAACCCTCGAGCTCCAAGGCGGCGCGCAGATCTCCGTGGAGTTTACGGTTACGGCCGCGGACGAGTCCTACGAGATTACGATGAACGCCGTCAACGGTGTTCCTTCTCCGGCCACGGACCTCGAGGTCGACGGCCGGAAGATGGCCTTCGTCTGGGCGGGGTTCTCTTGCTCCCTCCACGAGAGGAACAACCAGTACGCGGGGGATTGCGAGGCGGCGGATGGAAGCTCCAGCAAGTTGACGCTTGCCGTCCCCATGGTGATTGAGACGGATCCGAGCAAGTTGACCACCGAGGACCTCGTGCGGACAAGGGCGGCCACGGTGTTCGACGCCGTGCAACAGCTCCGCCAGCGGTGGTTGCGCGACCGGGCGTTCCCACGGGTGAACGTGTATGACGATCGTGAGTTCGTGGGAGGGATCGAGTATCTGCGATCCATCGAGCCCACTTATGTCGACGAGATTCGGTTCTACGGTCCCGCCGACGCGGACAGGCTATTTGGCGGCGAGAATCCCGGTGGCGCCATCGGGATCATTCCAAAGGTGCGCCGAAGATAAGGTAGCAGTCCGGTAACGTCACGAAGTGGATCTCACCAGCGTGTCAACGTGTGCTCGGTTCTCCGGATGGCGGAAGCCGTACAGTCGGATCTCGAGGACGAGCCGGTCGAGGATCACCCGATGTGAGAAGTCGTGCATTTGTGAGGTGACCTCCCCCACCGCGCCCGTCACCGCTGCCGCGATCGCATCGCGCAGCTCCTGTGGAGTCTCCTCGGGGAGTGGAAGGGTGACCTGAGCGGGAAGCTTGAAGTCGGAATACTGGCGGTGAACTTCCTTCATCCGCCGGGTGATCTCTTCGACCATCTCCTCCGGCGCATTCTCCTCGCCGAGCACATCGCGGATACCCGCCTCCCAGTAAAGCCAGTCACGGACTGGGGCGGTGGGGAACTGGACGACTGTAGCCATGGGGCCGGCACCTAGTGTCAGTGGCAATTCAAGGTATCACTTGGAGGATGGTGGAGGGAGTACTCTTGTCTCTTCAAGCCTGGCAATGAACGGATCGCTCTCTGAAAATGGGTTCGGAATTCCTCGTCTATCTGCGCTTGGGCTTCGACCACATCGCGGACCTGAGCGCTTACGACCACATCCTCTTCATCGTGGCCCTGAGCGCGGGGTATGGTCTGGCCCAGTGGAGGCAGTTGCTGGTGTTGGTGACGGCGTTCACGGTGGGCCACTCCGTGACCCTGGCCCTCGCCACGCTCCGGTTGATCAGTATCAGCAGCGGCCTGGTGGAGATCCTGATCCCGCTCACCATCCTCATCACCGGATGCTACAACGCCCTGGAAGCGAGAGGTTATCGGGATGCCCCCGGTCCGCGTCGCCGCACCCAGCAGATCAAGTACGTCCTGGCTCTGGGTTTCGGCTTGATCCACGGACTGGGGTTCTCCACGTTTCTACGAGCCGTGTTGGGGGAGGAAGAGAGCATCGCGTTGCCGCTCTTCTCGTTCAATGTGGGACTCGAAGTGGGCCAAATCGGCATTCTGTCCGTCGTCCTGCTGTTTACCTTCGCCGTGATCCACTGGGTTCGCGTGGAAAGGACCTCTTGGGTCTTCCTTCTGTCCGGTGTAACTGGCGTGGCTGCCCTGGCCCTCCTGGCAGGGCGTGTCGCCGGTTGATACTGGTTACCCACACCCTTCACAGGATTTCAGACTATGAAGCTCAATAAGGTCCGCTGGTTTGCAGGGATCCTGCTCCTGGCCGTCGTGTGCCCCACCGCGCCGGCGCAGGCACAGCAGTGGCTGCACGACGATGGGTCGAAGACCAACAAGTCCATATTCCGGTTACTCGACGAATGGCCCGACCCCAACGACTATCGCAATGCCGCGGGACAGCCGGGACCCCGCTATTGGCAGCAAAAGGTCGACTACGTCATCGAGGTGGCGCTCGACACGACCAGCCACAGTGTCACCGGTTCGGAGCGTATCACCTACCACAACAACTCACCCGACCCGCTGCGGTACCTGTGGCTGCAGCTCGACCAGAACGTGCGCTCGTTGGATTACAGCCGCTCGTACCAGATGCGAGGCGCCCTGCCGGAGCAGATCAGTCCTCGCGCTCGTCGGTTCCTCGGGCTGGACCCCTTCGATGGCGGGTACGCCATCACCCGGGTGCAGCTCGTCGACGCCGGCGCCCTCTCCGACACCGAGTACCGCATCAACAACACCGTCATGCGGGTAGAGCTGGACGAGCCGCTGCAGCCCGGCGGCGTGCAGGCCCTGGAGATCGATTGGAGCTTTCCCATCGCCGATCAGGGACGGGGGGGCAAGGAGTTGGTGAGCGACGGCTGGATCTACGAGCTCGCCCAGTGGTTTCCCCGCATGAGCGTCTACGACGATGTGAATGGGTGGCAGACCGACCAGTTCCTGGGACGCGGCGAGTTCTACCTGGAGTTCGGCGACTACGACGTCAAAGTCACGGTGCCCTGGAACCACATCGTGGACGCCACAGGCGAGCTCCAGAATCCCGAAGATGTGTTGACCGCGACGCAGATGCAGCGTCTCGAGCGGGCGTATCAGAGCGAGGAACCGCAGTTCATCGTCCGCGCCGACGAGGTGATGGACCCCGCAAGTCGCCCGGTCCAGAGTGGCATGCTCACGTGGCACTACAAGGCCGAGAACGTCCGCGATTTCGCCTGGGTGTCGTCCAAGACCTACGTGTGGGATGCGGCGGGCTTCCAATACCACCCGGATCAGACGCCCATCAAGGTCCACTCGCTGTATCCCCGGGACGCCATGCCGCTGTGGGACAAGGTCTCCACCCGGGCCACGATCCAGACGCTCAAGACTTACGGACGGCTCGCCTTCGAGTACCCATATCCCAAGGCAGTGAACGCCAACGGGCCCGCCGGTGGAATGGAGTATCCAATGATCGCCTTCTGTGGCGCCCGGCCCCAGCCGGACGGCAGCTACAGTGACCGGACGGAGCGCGCCCTCATCGGCGTCACGATCCATGAGGTGGGCCACAACTGGTTCCCCATGATCGTCGCCACGGACGAGCGAAAGTGGACGTGGATGGATGAGGGTCTGAACACTTTTCTCCAGTACTACGGCGAGCGGGACTACGCCCAAACCTACTGCGGCGGCGTCTGGACGCAGACGGCCGACTGTAGTTATCAGAGCCGACGTGGACCCGCGCAGAACATCGTCGACTACATGCGAGACCCGGACCAGGTGCCCCTGATGACCGAATCCGATCTCATCCACAAGGACTTCGGCAACAACGGCTACGCCAAACCGGCCACCGGCCTGGTCATGCTGCGGGAGCATGTGCTGGGAGAGCAATCGTTCGACGCGGCGTTCGGCGATTACGCCAAGGGGTGGATGTTCAAAAAGCCCCAGCCGGGGGATTTCTTCCGGTCCATGGAGGACGGTGCCGGCGAGAACATGGCGTGGTTTTGGCGGGGCTGGTTCTACACGACCCACGCCAACGACCAGGCCGTTTCCAACGTGTCACTTCAAGCCGCGCAGGAGCTCGTCGGTGACACGGAACGGGGTGAGTATTACTACCGCGTCAAGGTGGACAACGAAGGTGGGTTGGTGATGCCCCTCGAGATCGAGGTGACGTTCGATGACGGGTCCACCGAACGTATGGACTTGCCCGTGGACGTGTGGCGCAACAACGAGCTGACATTCACCCTCGGGTTCTTCACCGACAAGACCGTCATCCAGATCGTGGTGGACCCGGATGAGGCGTATGCCGACATCGACCGCACGAACAACGTCTGGACGCGGCCGACCACGTAATGATGGGTCTCCTTTTCGCCGCCTTGCTCGCCCTCTCCGGTTTTCCGGAGGGGGCGGGCGACATCCCCCACAAGTTGCACGTGAGCTACGGCAACACGGTGGTGGAGGGCAACGTGATCGTGTCCCGCATCCGCCTCTTCAGGGATGACGTCGAGGCGGCGCTGCGACGCCACGGGGCGGGTGCCGAGTTCACGATGGCGGCCGACCTGCGGACGGATTCCCTGTTCTCGGCGTACTTCGCGGAGCGGCTTACGGTGGAAGTGGAAGGGGAGAGGCTGGAGGGTCGGATCATCGGGAGCGGCGAGGACTCGCTGGACCGAGAACCGGTGTGGTGGTACGCTATCCAGTTCGAGGCACAGGTCCCGGTGCGCTCCTTTCGTGTTCGGAACACGTTGCTCTTCGATCTGTTCGACGACCAGCGGAACATCTTCAAAATCGTGCTCTTTCCCGAGGAGACGCAGCGAACGTACTCCTTCGCCATCGGCGAGGAGGAGTTCGACGTGAGGTTCTGAGGCGCTCCTATCGAGGCATCGTGATCGCCGTTCACCACTCGCACCAACGTGTTGTAAACGTCCTCCGGCGTCTCGTCCGGTTGAATGCGACAGTTCACCGTTTCTTGCGCGCGTTGTGGCAACGCGTTCTCGGCATGCCCGCCGTTGAGCATCGTGGCCACGCAGGTGGTTCGCATCCGGGAGTTGTACGCCGGTGTCGGGCCAAGCAGATCGACGGACTGACGATCGGGACGTGAGTCGAGGATCCCTCGCACCACGCCCGGATCTACCTTTGCACAGACGAGGACTGTAACGTGTATGGGTTGGCGAATAACGGTCGGCCGCACCGTTCCGAGGACGGTTCCATGAAAGCGACGGCCAGGGCGCGAAGCGGAC
>JBDHAF010000136.1:0-10534 GCA_039588255.1 Gemmatimonadota bacterium
GGGAAGCACGTACACCATCGTGCAGGATCACGTGAATCCCAACCTCCTGTTCGTCGGCACGGAGTTCGGTCTGTACGCAACCCTGAACGAGGGTGAGTCGTGGATCGAATTGACCGGCGGGATGCCCACCATCGGCGTGCGGGAGCTGGAGATTCAACGGCGGGAAAACGACCTGGCCGTAGCGAGCTTCGGAAGGGGTTTCTATATCCTGGACGACTACACGCCGTTGCGTGATCTTAGCGAGCAGTTGATTGCCAGCGACGCCCACATGTTCCCCATCAAGCGTACGTGGCTCTATATCCAGGATGCGCCGCTGGCATTGGACGGCAAGGCGATGATGGGCGCCAGCTACTATACGGCGGACAACCCGCCCTTCGGCGCAACGTTCACCTACCATCTCAAAGAATCGCTCCAAACCCGTGAGGCCCAGCGTCGCGAGGGAGAGAAAGAGCTAAAAGAGGAAGGGCAGGACACACCGTATCCCACATGGGACGAACTGCGGGCGGAGGCCCGGGAAGAGGATCCCGGCGTGTGGCTCGTCGTGCGGGACGGCGCGGGCAACGTGGTGCGTCGCGTAGAGGGTTCCAGCTCCAAGGGAATCCACCGGACCACGTGGGACCTGCGGTATCCGGGGTACTCGCCGGTGAGTAGCTCGGGCAGCACCGGAGAAGGCCCGTTGGCCCTGCCGGGCCGGTACACGGTGAGCTTGGAGCAACGGGTGGACGGCGTCACCACGGAGTTGGTGAGCCCGACGAACTTCGACGTCGAAGTGCTCGGCGCGCCGACTCTGATGGCGGCGGACCGGGACGCGCTCATCGCCTTCCATCGGGAAGTGGGAGAGCTGTGGCGTGTGGTGATGGGGGCCAGCCAGGCGGCGGGGGATGCTGCGCGACGGTTGGACCTCATGAAGCGGGCCATCGAGGCCACGCCGAGCTTGGGTACTGATGCCTACGAGCGGGCTCGTGCCCTCGAGCTGCGGCTTGCCGACATCCAAGAGGCCTTCACGGGAGACCGGGTGCTGGCGCGGGCGCAGGAGCCCACCATGCCGGGCATCATGGGCCGGTTGCAGCAAGTGCTGTTCAATGCCTACTCCAGCACGTCCCGTCCCACGGCGGCCCACAGGATGAATGTGGAGATCGCGGGGCAGGCGTTCGAGGCGGTGCTCACGGACCTTCGCCAGTTGGTGGAGGTGGACGTGCGGGCGTTGGAGGACGAGTTGGAGGCGGCGGGTGCACCGTGGACGCCGGGACGACGGATTCCGCGCTGGACGAGGAACTAGTCCCTTAGCGCGTCATCGCGAGGAGGGCCGGGACGCTTTCTTGCGTCTCGGCCCTCGCATGTTTTTCCGGGCGCAATTACTTGATAATGAGTATTCGATCCACCACGGGATAGAGCCATTCGACACCCCGCTCCGTCACAACGGCGTCGTCTTCGATGGGGATGCGGACTTTCGCGCCGCCCCACTCCGGCGCGCGAGTGTAGGCGAAGAACTCGATCGAGAGCAAGTTGGAGGGTCTCAGCTCGAAGGTCAGCCGGTGGGGGTTGAAGAAGGCGATTGACGGGCCGATGCCATGGCCCGTGTTTCCCACCGAATGCGACCCAATGATGATGTCCGTGTCATCCGTATCACTCGGCTGATTGAAGACCGCCATGATCGAATACCCCGGCTCCGCATCCACCAGACGGTTGAGCTCATCGTAGTTCTCCTGTGCCGTCCTGCCTGGTCTGATCGTGCGTTTGATGATGTCGCGCACGTGGAGTGCCCGATCGAACGCGTTTTGGATACCCGCCGGGACTGCTGTTTCACCGTCCTTCAGCACGTAGGCAATCCGCTTCATGTCGTTGTAGAAGTTGAGATATCCCACGCCCCAGTCGATCATCAGCAAGTCGCCGCGTTGAATGATCCGTTCGTTGGACGAGGCCTCGATGCCGTTTGGTCCCGTGATATAGACCGACGGCATGTCGAACGAAGATCCCAGACCGTTGGCCAAGAGTTGATCCCACATCCACCACGCCACGTCCTCCAGTGTGGTCACGCCCGGTGTGATCACTTCGTTGGAGAAGGCCCGCTCCGCAATCTTCCGGGACCATTCGCCGGCCTCCCCGAACGCCACGATTTCCGATGCCACGCGGCGGGACCGGAAATCTGAAACGAGTTTCTCGGCAGACACGAGCCGTGACGCGTAAGGCTCGCCGAGGGTGTCGATCAGGTACTCGTACTCGGTGTGGGTCAGGCCGTCGGCGGCACCGATCGGGGCGGACGTGTTCACGCCGATTCGCTGTGGATCCCGCTCCTCGACGAATGCCCGGAGGTCGATGGAGCCGGTGACCTGATCGTAGGCGCCGCAGGCTTCGAGCATCCGCCCCGTCGTGCCAGCCGCCACACGCTCGATCCGATCACCCCCTCGATCCGTGAAGATGTAGAAGCCAATGCTACCGGTGTATCCTCGGCCCAGGTCTTCGTAGAGCGGTGAGTAGTTCCCCTCCTTTTGGACCGTGATCCACATGTCGATGCCGTTTTCCAGCATGGCCTCCGGGAGGATGACGTCGAATTTCTCCTTGCGGATCTGGCACATGCGATCCCACCGGCGGCGGGCTTCCTGGGCGTCGAGCGCGATTGCGCCGGCGCTGCTCAACACAAACGCGGTGAGGATAACGCGACCAAACATGGCGGGCTCCAAGGCTTGGATTGATGCTGCAACTTATGCCGATCGGGGGTTTCAGTTCAACCGACGATGCCTTCATCGAGACGGCGACAGGAACTGGGTTGCAGGCTGCTGAATGGCCTCGCATCTTTGGCGTGCTTGCAATCACCGCAATCTCAAGGAGGCACAGTGAGCGCACCTCCCCGAGTAGACATCGGCCAACTCCGCGAGGCAATTCAAGAGGAGTACCGGGCCGTCGCGTGCGACCCGACGCGCGGCTTTCACTTTCACACGGGTCGCGAGCACGCTCGTCGCGTTGGATACCTCGACGAGTGGTTGGATGGTGTGCCCAACAGCTCGATCGAGTCGTTTGCCGGAACCGGAAACCCGTTCAGCTTGGGTGTGCTGAGGGAAGGGGAGCGAGTCGTCGATGTCGCGTGCGGTGCGGGGATCGACAGTCTCATCGCGGCGCGCATGGTGGCACCGGGCGGTGAGGTCATAGGGGTGGACATGACCCGCGAGATGCTGGACAAGGCCAAGGCCGGTGCGGCCGAAGGAGAAATCGAGAACGTCGATTTCCGTTTGGGGTTCGGCGAAGAGTTGCCGGTGCCCGATGGATGGGCCGACGTCGTCATCTCGAACGGCTCCCTCAACCTCATGCCTGACAAGAAATCCGCGCTCACCGAGATGGCTCGCGTGCTGGGCCCGGGTGGCCGCCTCCAGATCGCCGATATCCTTGTGGACCGGGCGGTGCCGGAGAACGCGAAAGAGGATATCGATCTCTGGACCGGCTGAATCGCCGGTGCTCTGCTGGAAGCAGAGTTGAAAGCCATCGTCGAAGCCGCCGGTTTTTGCGAATTCGAAATCACGTGGCGTGACGCGGTGTTCGAAGGGGCACCTCAACAGTCCAGTGCCGCCGAGTTTGGGACCGTCGGGGTCAATTTTCGATCCCGCCGAGAGTGATAGAGACCGGCGCTCAGCCGAGTGAGACAATGGACGAGATTCGGTTATTCCGCGTGATCGCCGGCGCTGCCCTTGCCGCTACGCTGAGCTGCACTCCCCCCGGACCCGAGCCGCTCCGGTTCGCGGTCATGACCTTTTCCCACGAAACCTGCACGTTCTGTCCCGGGGGCGACTCCGACATCGAAGACTGGACGCGCAGTCGTCCCCCCTATGTGGGTGACGAGGTGCTCTCGGCCGCCGGTTACGTGCAAGGGTTCGTTGCCGCGGCCCGCAATTACCACGGCGTGGAGCTCGTGGGGCTCGAGTCGCCCGTGGGTGTTTTCGGGGGGTCGTCGAGAAGCTGGAACACGGAGAACGCCTTTAACCACTTCGTCGACCGGATGCTCGAAGATCTTCGGGAGGCGATGCCGGTGGATGGGGTCTACCTCGCGCTCCACGGCGCGATGGCCGTTCGGAACGTGCCCCGTCCCGAAGCGGAGATCGCCCGCCGGTTCCGGGAAGTGGTGGGACCCAACGTGCCCATCATCGGCACGTTCGATCTCCATGGCAACGAGGACGAGGAGTTCCTCCGCTGGGCGAACATGGCGTTCGTCACCAAGCGCTACCCTCACTACGACGCGGGTCTCCAGGGTGAGCGTGCCGCCCACGCGATGATGCGGATCGCCCGGGGCACGTATGTGTCGACGACCGCCACCCGAAGGCCCGGGGTGATCACGCCGACCGTCGTGCAGTGGACCGGACAGTCCCCATCGATGGACATCATGGAGCGGGCGCGCCGGTGGGAGGCGCGAGAGCCCGACGTGTTCGTGAGCGTGTTCTACGGCTTCCCCTGGTCGGACGTGCCGGACGTTGGCGCCACGGTCCACGTCATGACCAACGACGATCAGGACCTGGCCGATCACATTGCCGACGACATGGCGGAATTCATTTGGCGGGTGCGGGAGGACCTCGTGGCCGGTGAGTTTCCCAGGCCGGCCGAGGCGGCGGCGCAGGTGCGGCGTGCCCTGTCCCGCGATGCCAAGCCCATCGTGCTAGGAGATTACAGTGACCGAAGCGGCGACGCGACCCACATCCTGGCGGAGCTGATGCGGCTGAATGTGGCGGGCGTGTTGTACGGGACGCTGCGAGATGAAAACGCTCTCGAGGCCCTGGCCGCCGCCGGAGCGGCGCCAGGCGACGCCTTTGCAATGGACGTCGGCGGATTCGCCGGGCCTGCCAGCGGATCGCCCGTGCGGGTGGAAGGCACCTTGGCGTACTTCGATGCGGCGCTGGACTTCGATCGGGTGGCGGTGGTCGAATACGGCACCAACAACGCCTTGGTCATCACGCCGGCGCTAATCCAGATCACGGATCCCGGACGGCTCGCCATCGGCCCGTTGAACCCCGATGACTTCCCCGTCTTCGTGGTGAAGTCGCGAGTGCACTTCCGCCGGGGATTCGATGAGACCGGGTACGCGAAGACGATCATTGTCGCGGACGCACCGGGACCCTTCGTGGGGACGATACATCTCGACGCGCTTCCCTACGAACACGTCGATCTGTCGGACTTCTACCCGTACGGTCTCCCGCCGGCTCGCCGGTGATGTGACCCATGCCGCAGCGGTTCTCGGTTGAAGGTTGGTACCATTGCTCCCCTACCATCGCGCCGTCCACCAGGAGGTCTAGCCATGAATCGGGTTCGCCCAGTTGTCATCCTCACCGCCGCGCTGTGCTTGATGGCTCTCCCAGCGCACGCCCAGTGGCTCGAGCAGGTCTCGAGCAGGATCCGCGGTTTTGGCGACGAGCTCGGCGACCGCGGTTATCGCCTCACTGACGACTCCCAAACGGGGTCCCTCGAGAGCGGCACATCCACTTCTGTGAACCTCACCTTAATGTCGGGCCGGGAATATGTGATCGTCGGCGCGTGCGACGACGATTGCGGCGATCTCGATCTTCGCCTCTACGACGGGGGCGGCCGGGAGCTCGCCGAAGACATCGCCCTCGATGCCACCCCCAGCGTGACCGTACCTCCGAACCAGGGTTCCAGCTTCCGGGTGGAGGTCGTGATGGTGCGGTGCTCGGTGGAGCCCTGCTACTGGGGCCTCGGGGTTTTCGAGCGAGGCGGAGCGGGGGCTGGTGGCGCTTCCGGTGCCCGGTTTGAACGCGGCCGGCTCGAGAGCGGTGACGAGACCCTCACCAGCGGCGAATACGTCGACAGATACCCATTCGTGGGCCGGGCGGGTGAGCGTGTGGTGATCGACCTGCGTTCCACCGACTTCGATCCCTATCTGATCGTCCGCACACCGGGCGGTCAACAGCTCGACAACGACGACTATGAAGGCGACGCGACGCGATCTCTGCTCTCGCTGGCACTCACCGAGGGCGGGGAGTTCGTTATCTCCGTCACCAGCTACCAGCCCGGGGAATCCGGAGGCTATGACCTCCAGATTGAGGGCGTTGGGGATGCGTCCCCCTCCGGACCACGTCGGGAGAGCGGCGTGCTTGCAGCGGGCGACGAGACGCTACGCAGTGGCGAGTTCGTCGATCAGTATGAATTCGTGGCTGCACCCGGCCAGCACTTTTCCATCGATCTACAATCCGACGAGTTCGACACATACCTCATCCTTGAAGAACCACGAGGTGGGCAGCAAGAGAACGACGACACAGATCGGGCCGGCCACAGCGTCATCGAGATGGACGCCACCGAGTCGGGGACCTACAGCGTGTTGGTGACGTCGTACGCGGTGGGCCAAACTGGACGCTACGACCTGCAAATCGACGTGAGAAACGCCGCCCCCGCTGCCGCGACGAGCAGTCGCGACGTTGTCGCGCTGTCGCTTGGGCAGGCCACCGACGGCCGCCTGGAGACAGGGGACAGCGAGGTGGGGGACGGGAAGTACCGCGATCTCTACGTATTCGACGGTGAAGTCGGTCGGTCAATCACTGTGGAGATGAGTTCCTCGGTCTTCGACACGTATGTCGGTGTCATCACGCCGTCGGGCGAGACAATCGAAAACGACGATTACGAAGGCAGTACGTCGCGTTCGCTCGTCGAATTGACGCTTCGCGAGAGTGGGCGATATCGCGTGTTTGCCACGTCCTACGCGGCGGCAACCGGTGCCTATCAGGTTGCGCTGCGCGGCACTGCCCCAACCGTCTTGCCTGGCGCGGACCCGGCGATAGCAGGTCGAGGACGCGTCTATGGCGTCTTCGCGGGGATCAGCGACTACGGCGGCCGTGCAAACGACCTCGCCTACACGGCGGAAGACGCCGTCAGGGTCCGTGAAGCGATGATGCGCGGTGGCGGCATGCGGTCGGAAGACGGCCTCCTACTGACCGATGCCCAGGCCACGACGACGGGCGTCGGCAATGCCATTCGACAGATTGCCGGCCGGGTGGGGCCCGAGGACACGTTCGTGTTCTTCTACTCCGGACACGGTGGGCGCGTACCGAGCGCCATTCAGCAGGCCTCGGATCCAGACGGCCTCGACGAAACGATCGAGCTGTTCGATGCCGGAATCACCGACGATGACTTCTCTCAAATGCTGGGTCAGGTCAACGCCGGAAAGATCATCCTCCTGCTGGACGCGTGTTTCAGTGGAGGATTTTCCAAGGACGTCATTTCGGTCCCGGGCCGCATGGGCATGTTCTCGTCCGAGGAGGACGTGACGTCGTCGGTGGCTGCCAAATTCAGGGCTGGCGGATTTCTCGCGGTGTTCCTGGCCGACGCGATTGCGGACGGGCTAGCCGACGGCGACGGCGACGGAGCCGTCAACGCCATCGAACTGAGCCAATACGTCCACGAGCGATATCGGGCGGACCTGAAGAGCAGCGGTCCCGACGACTATGTCAGAACAGGCGGTCCTCAGCTGGGATATCAGCATCTCGTGGTCGACCGCGGGAGCATCCGTCCGTACGAGGTCCTCTTCCGCGCCAGGTAGCAGGAGCCTTGCCTTGGCCTGACTCGCGGAGTTAGCATAGCCCCGCTTCGCGACCGCCCGTTCAGCGCCAGGGGACCTATGCTGCTCCTACTCCTCACACTCGTGTCGCCAGACACGTCCCGGACGTTCATGGTCCCCGTTGCGCCGGCGGAGTCACTGGCCGTGACGATCGTGGGGGAGGGAGCACCCGTGGTACTCATCCCGGGTCTATTCGGCTCGTCGTACGGCTACCGCCGCGTAATGGCCCTCCTCGACAGTGCGGGGTACCAATCTGTGGGCATCGAACCCCTCGGGATGGGCACGTCGTCCCGGCCGGAGGACGCGGACTATTCCCTCACGGCTCAGGCCGACCGGATCGCAGCAGCGCTGGATACACTGGGGATCCGACAGTCCGTGTTGGTGGGGCATTCCCTGGGAGCATCCATCGCCATGCGCGTTGCGTATCGCCACCCGAGTTTCGTTCGGGGCATCGTGTCGCTGGAGGGCGGTCCCGGGGAGACGGCAACGACGGAGGGCTTTCGCAGTTGGATGCGGTTTGCTCCCGTGGCGCGCATGCTCGACGTCCGCCGGATCATGCAGCGGTTGCTCTACAGTGACATGAAGAAGATGTCGCACGACGACTCGTGGGTTGAGAGCAGCGTGGTCGTTGCTTACACGGCCGGACTCGCTCGAGACCCTCGGGCGACGATCAAGGCCTACCAAGCGATGGGGAAGTCCGCGGAGCCGGAGCTGTTGGGTGATCACCTGCAGTCGATCCTGTGTCCTGTGGTGTTGTTGGTGGGAGACAAGGAACACAAAGCCGGTCCTCCGGATGAGGAAGTCACCTTGTTGGCCAACCAGCTGCAATCCTTTACGGTCGACACGATTGCCGAATCCGGATTCTTCATCCAAGAAGAACAACCCGGGGCCGTGGTGAGCGTCGTGAGTGGTTTCGAGAGCGCACGGGATTGCAGCGCCGAGCAATTCTGAGGCATCCCAATCGTCTTATTGACTCCATCGACCCACGGGCGAGGGCGGCCGTTGGCTTGGGAGCCCGGGTGCGAGCATGTCGTAGGAGTGCGACACGAAAGCTGCTTTGCACAGTCAACACCACAAGCGGTGTTACGTGGGTGACGCCGATCACCGAAATAGAAAAAGGGGACACTAGATTCGAAAGTGAATCCCCTCGGTAACAATGAAAAGCAGGAGCTACAGATGTTTAAGCAGCGCAAAAGTCACCCCGGTTACAGATCACGAGCCCTGGTCGCCGTTGCGGTTCTGGTTGTGGGCTGTGGCGGTTCCAACGTCATCGGACCCGACAACCAACTCGAGGCCAACAGTGCCACGGACAACTTCCAGTTCCAGGTGTCGAGCCTGGACAATGTTTCCCAGACCTTGAGCTACACGTGGGAAAACACCGGCACCCAGGCAGTCGTGGACATCTCGCAAGCCATATCAGCCGGCACCGTGATGCTGACCGTGAGGGATGCTGACGGCGCGGTCATGTATCAAGACGATGTCCGGGCCGACAACGACGGTGATACGTCGGTCGGCACAGCCGGTGTGTGGCGTGTCGAGCTTCAGCTGGAAGGCGTGACCGGCACGTTCAACTTCCGCGTGCAGAGAAAGACCTGAGCGGTCAGTCGAGTACCGCCACGGATTTTACGCGAGCATAAACCTCACGCCCGGTCTCCAACGAGAGTTGTATTCGTGACTTGTTGGTGATCCGGGCGAGCAGCACTGGTCCGTCGCCCTCCGCATGTCCCAGCCGGACGAGACAGCTCGAAGGCGAAAGCTCTGCCGTCTCCCTTACGGTCAACGGCAATTCGTTGAGGATGCTGCTCGCTTCCTGAGGTGCGAGCCCGAGACTCACGTCCCGCGCGTTGATTTGGACGCGAACGCGGGTACCCGGCTGTTCGGGACGCCGGTGGATCGTGAGGTCGCCCAGAGGAGTGGCGATCGCGGTGAGGTGGAACTCCTCGTCATGCCCCTTGACGGTGCCTTCCAACACGACACCGGGCTCTTCTCCCCGCCACCGCGCAAAGTCGATCCGGCCGAGCACTTGTGACACGGATCCTGTGTCCGAGACGTGTCCGTCCACGAGCCACACGAGTTGACTCGACAAACGCGCCACCTCCGTGAGGGAGTGGCTCACGTAGATCACGGGGAGAGCGAGCTTGTCCAGCGCTGCCTCGAGATAACCGAGCACTTCGTGGCGGGCCGGCTCGTCCAGGGCCGACACGGGCTCGTCCATGAGGATCAACTTGGGGCGGGCGATCAACGCCCGGGCCAGTGCCACACGCTGACGTTCGCCCCCCGAGAGATTGGCCACGCTGCGCGCGAGGAGTGGACCGACGGCAAGCCAGTCCATCGCGTCCTCCCACACGCTGGCGTTGTTCTCCTGCGGCGCACGACGCTGGGCGAACCGCAAGTTGTCGCGTACGGACAGATGCGGGAACAGATCCGCCTCCTGCGACACATAGCCAACACCGCGACGGTGCGGTGGTAGGAACACGCCGGCTGCTTCGTCCTGCCACACATCGCCATTCAGCCGGACAACACCAGAGGCGCGATGGAGTCCGGCGAGACAGCGAAGCACGGTGGTCTTCCCGCTCCCCGACGCTCCGAACAGTCCAATCACACCGGGTCCGTTTGCCTCGATGTCAACGTCGAGGGCAAACGCCCCGAGCTGGGCGCGGAGGCGAGCCTTGATGGCGGTCACAGGCGTGGCGTCTCGAATCGCCGGTTGAGCGTGTACACCAGCATGAGGACGACGAAGCTGAACAGCAGCAGACCGGCCGCGAGTGTGTGGGCCTCCGCATACTGCAGCGCCTCTACGTGGTTGTAGAGTGCGATGGACAACACCTCGGTGCGTCCAGGGATGTTGCCGCCGATCATCAGCACGACACCGAACTCACCAACCGTGTGGGCGAACCCGAGCGTGATAGCGGTGAGGAATCCGGGCCGGGCCAGTGGCAATACGATGGAGGCGAACCGATCGAGGGGGGACGCTCGAAGTGTTGCCGC
>JBDHAF010000137.1:0-14605 GCA_039588255.1 Gemmatimonadota bacterium
CTCGGAATGGTCGAAACCCTGGCAGGGCTCGATAAGTTTCTTGAAGATACACACAGGCATCTCCTGCCGAAGGGGCAGGTATTGGTGAGTTCTTTGGACGTGCGGTGGACGGCGAACCCGGTACACCTATCGTACCAGAATCGTCCCAGAGAATCAGAGCGTTACGTTGGTGAATTACGCATGCAATTTGAATATGAGGGGCAAGCGGGCCCGATGTTCTCCTTCTGTACGTTGATCCCGACACACTCGCTGCTCATGCCACACAAAGGGGCTGGTCATGTGAGATCTTGACTCGAGAAGGGGATGGAAACTTCTTGGGACAATTGATTTCACAGAAGTCCGCCCCTTAACGACACGATGCAGTTGCCGTTTATGCCGCTGCGCTTCATAAACGCAACTGATCCTGCGCCTTAGCCACCTTAATCACGCATATGACAATCCGCGAGCTCCGTTCTTCTGACAACGCATGGGTGGAATCGCTGATGACGGAGCATTTCGGCTCTTCGCGCGTGGTCTCCCGAGGGATCCTTCACAGCGCTCTCGCGTTGCCCGGCCTGGTTGCTGAGAAGGATTCCCGGCCTAGAGGTTTGCTTCAATACCGGTTAGATCAAGATCAGTGTGAAGTTGTGGTCCTCATTAGTACGATCCCGCGCCAGGGAATTGGAAGGAGGCTGTTGGAGGCCGTTCAAACCATAGCCAGGGAGTCTGGATGCAAGAGACTGTGGCTGATCACGACGAACAATAACCGCAATGCCATACAATTCTATCGGGCGCTCGGTTGGAGGCAGGTAGCGATCCATCGTGGAGCGGTGCGCGAAGCGCGAAAGCTCAAGCCGGAGATTCCGGAATTCAATGAAGCTGGAGTCCCAATAGAAGATGAGGTTGAGTTCGAGCTGCCGCTTGAAGGCGGCTAACAGCTCGCAGCCGTGAGACAGCTCTGATCGATGGGAGTACCATACGGAACACCGGCTCTGCCCAGCAACCGCATCCGACCGCGATTTCCTCTGGGGGCTGCACTGCACCACAATGCGCGAGGTAATCACCAGGACGTGGGGCTGGGATGACGCATGGCAGCGTGCCGATTTCGATGAGCGCTTCGAGCGATCCGACGTCTCGATCATCGAGGTCGACGGTCGCGCTACGGGAGCGTTGTGGCTCGAACGGCGACCCGCAGAACTCTACGTGACGGATCTTCAGGTCCTGCCGGAGCTGCAAGGCCGCGGCGTGGGTACAGCGGTCTTGCGTGACATCATCGCCAAGGCGACCACGCTCCGACTTCCGGTCGCGCTTCAGGTGCTGCGGGTCAACCGCCGCGCTCAACGGCTGTACGAGCGGCTTGGGTTCAGAGTCACAGCCACTTCAGACACGAGTATTCACATGCGGCACGCTGCGGGTCAACCTGGAGCTGTCTAACCACGCCTTGCCATTGTTCACTCAGGCTGCGGTGGCGCGCCGGCCACGGCTGAGTGCGTGGCCGTAAGGCCGCGCAGGGAACTTCCGGCAGCGGAGGCTGCGTCGAGATGAGAAGATTTGCGTTCGTCTACTTCATGGGGACTGAGCCCAGCGAACTCGCCCAGGTCATTCCTCAGCATATTCGGTACTGGGATGCCCACCGCTCCCCAGGCTACCTCGGAGGACCCTTCACGGATCGGTCCGGAGGGCTGATCGTCTTTGAGACCGATGACCTCCGGTCAGCCGAAGCGATCGTACGGAAGGATCCATTTGTGGAGAACGACCTACTTGCCCAGTCCTGGCTCAAGGAGTGGAGGCCGCAGTGAATCGGCGACTACAACCTGGGTAGATGACAGCTGATGACCCTGGCGACCGCCAGAGGCATAGCCGTCCGGGGGTTCGTTCGCGAGTCTGGCTCAACCGAAGGGTCAGAGAGTACGTCCGTCTGTGTTGGTACTCTTGACAATGACGTTGCGGTCAGCAAGGCGATCGATGGCGTAACCGCGGTATGCTGCGTACTTGGCCCCCGACCTCCGTATGCGGACATCTTCTGTGCCGCCGCAACAAAGACGATCAGCTCCTGTATGGAAGAAACGAACGTGCGACGGATCGTCCGTCAGACCGGTGCCATGGTCGGTCACTACCCTGCGAACCGGACGTTCCCGATGCGAGTGATCGAGCGAGCCTACCGTCGCCGGCATCCAGCAGCCGCACGTGATCGAGATCGACAGGAAGAGTCGGTAATGCAGTCGAGTCTGGACTGGAGTCTTGTCAAGCCACCTCGGCTGACCAATGCTCGCTCACGAGGTCGCTACCGGGTGGGGCCATCACTCCGGGTTGGTCTGCTCTCAAACCTCAGCCGGGATGATCTGGCGATGTTCCTACTCGCTGCACTCATGAGTGGCAAATGGATGGGCGAGGCGGTCTTCTTGAAGAGCGTGTAGCACGGCCTGACACGCGCCTGGAGCTGCCCGGCCGTGCGTTTTCAGAGGAAGTCGTTGGTATAAGCGCTTGTGTTGCCCCCTGTTTCGCCGCGATCCCGGGCCCACCTGTCTGGGGCACGCCGGCAGCAGAGGGATCCTCGGGTGGCGTGTCTACCTCCGGCGGGGGCTAAGACGGTCCGCCGAGGTTGCTACCGACGGCGTTTCCGCTCCCACTTGAACAGCTCAGCCGGTTTGACCCGTAACACGTCGCACATCACTTCAAGCAGCGTGGCGTCGAACGTCTGCAGCCGACCTCGCATCCGCACGATCCGGTAGGCGGTGCTCATGCTGACGCGGCCGTTTGTGGCCTTCGAGAACGCGTAGGGCGTCATACCCCGTTCATCGAGGAGCTCGGGAAGCCGAAGTCTCAGTGGCATGTCTCCACGCTAATTGATATTGCGAGCATTGGCAATACGAGCAACGCCGGCAGTATGGACGAAATTGGGATGTCGGCTCAAGTCGGCCGGGTTCCTGAAGACGGGCGCACAGTTGCTCCGCCACCGATCTCGCTTACAGAAACCGGTCGATGTCACGGAGGCTGAGATTGTGAGGCGTTCTTTGACTTCAGGGGGTGATGTTGAAGGGGTCGCTATGGGGACCTTGAAACGTAGTCCCACCGATCGTGGTCGAAGCAATGAGTGTGTAAGCGGTCCCCGGCACATCGATACTGAGATCTGAGAAGGTGGCGACACCCGCGACCGCTGCCACTGTCGTGCTGCCTGAGAGCGTACCCCCTGCGGGGTTGTTTCCGATCGCCACCGTCATGTTGCCGGTATAGGCGGTGTAGATATTGCCCAGCGCGTCCTGTATCGCCACCTCCACCAAAATGGCCTGCCCCGCCTTTGAGTCCACAGGCTGCAGAGTGAAGACAAGCTGAACCGAGCCATTGGGTAAGACGTCAAAAGAAGCACTCGTGGCCCCTGATAACCCCGTGGCGGACGCGGTGAGGGTGTATCCAAGGCCGATAACGTTGATGCTCAAATCATCGAAGGTCGCCACACCATCCACAGCGGCTCGCGTCAGCGTACCCGACAACACGCCACCGCTCGGGTTCGTCCCGATCGCCACCGTCACGTCACCTGTGAAGGTTGGTACCGTGCCGCCAAACTGATCCAGTGCGGTCACCTCGACCGGGGGACTGATCGGAGCCAGCACCCCTCCTGAGTGGGTGCTCGGCTGCACGGTGAACGCCAGCCGTGTCGCTGGTGCCGGATCGATCTGGAAGGCATCGCTCATCGCCTGCGTCAAGGATCCTGACGTCGCCACCAGCGTATAGCTGTCTCCTGCAGTGTCGATATTGAGATCGCGGAAGGTCGCCACTCCGCTCACGGCTACCACTGTGGTCGTCCCGCCTAACACTCCACCCCAAGGGTTCGGCTCGAGCGTCACGGTCACATTGTCGGTGAACCCTATCGCGGTGTTGCCAAACTGATCCAGTGCGGTCACCTCGACCGCAGGGCTCAAGGTCGCGCCCGCCGTCTGGGTAGTGGGCTGAACCGTGAACGCGAGCTGGCTGGCCGGCGCCGGCGTGATACTGAACGGAACGCTCAGCGCCGAGGCGATGGTCCCGGAGGCTGCTTGGAGTTGGTAGCTGGTACCGGCCTTTGCGATGCTGACATCTGAGAACGTTGCGACACCGGCCACCGCAGCAACCGTTAGAGTTCCAGAGAGGGCTCCGCCGGCTGGATTCGCTCCCAGGGTCAGCGTCACGTCACCGGCGTAGTCTGTGACTGTCCGGCCTTCTGTATCCTGGGCGGTGACCTCAACGGTGATCGGCGCTCCGGCCTCCGCACTCGTCGGCTGGACGGTGAAGGCAAGTTGGGTCGCGAGCCCAGAGGTGCTCGGCATGTCATTGCAGGCGGCAGCGAGCAGTGCAAGCGTGGTGAGGGAAAGCAAGGCGGCACGCGTCATGGCGGAACTTCTTCACCGCAAGACTAGGACCAGTACGATCTTATTCACCACCTCCCAGCGTGTGGTCCAGCGGTCCACCACTTACCAGTCCACGCTGGTCAACACAGTCCTACCGGGTTGGCGTTCCTCTAAGGACCATAAGGTATGGCTTCGTTGGGGAGGTCGGGTTGACCCTCGTGTGGTACCAGGGAGATCCGCCGTCGGGCTGGGCTGTCCGCTTCCACGCACCGAACGTTGCGATCAGACGAGACCCCAACCCCCGGACCTCAACACATGTCATCGCCGCCGCGTCCGGACACTGCAGGACGATGCAATCTCCGGCAAGTTCCAGCAACACTGGCGTGGTGTGCACATCGAAGCGATGAGTTCGACCGCAAGTACAGTTGCAAGCGACACCGTTGAAGGTACTGATCTTCCGACGAGGAAACCGTCCGCCGAGCGTGCGACGGACGAACTTCGGCATCGGAATGACCTCGATGCCAGCGTGGCGTGGATCGGATGCCGCCATAAACGCACCCCGACGAGCAACACTCCTGTCACAGTGGAAGGCCGATCGACAAAGCTACTTCACCCTGAAAACGGACAAGCTACAAAGTGGGGGGCGGCTGTCAACATTACGAGCAATGGTGGGAGTACGGACGAATTTGGGATGTCGGCTCAAGTCGGCACGGTCCCTCAAGGCAGCTGCGCCGAAGGTCGCCCGCTCTACCTCCGCCCATATCCAGCGCCCCAGGGGTGGGTCCCACGAGGGGAGGGTCCCGTCGAGAACCTGCCCCACCCGGGCGCCCCGGCGTACTGCGAAGAATGGCAATACTTTCGGAACCCACTTGTCTTCGCGCGCGCGGTAGTGTCGCGGGCTCGCCCTTATTCGCCCGATATCGCCCATATCCAGCGCGCCCCGGGTGGGTCCCACGAAGGGGAGGGGTCAGTCGAGAAACCGTCCCGCCCGGGCACCCCGGTGTACTGCGAAGAGTGACAATACTTTCGGCACCCACGTTCTCGCGCGCGCGGTGCTGTCGCTGGCTGGGCCTCACACAAGCGCCTTCACGTTCGGTAAGCCAACCCGCCACCGGGGGATCCTGCTCCCGAATTCGGCGTGCTGATCCTGAATCTGTCCGCCTGGGCAAACATCTACATCGATCAGTCCTTCGTTCGTCCGGGACGGGTGCACCGTGACGCGCTCTCTCCGAGCACGCACCTCGGGCGACTCCAGCGTAACGGGTACGTGACGGTCGATACCAGTGTCGTGGTCATGGCCGGCGAGACCATCACGTTGTCGGTACCGATGCGAGGGCGCGACTGAGCCCTCCCAGGGGCCCAGCTGCAGGGCACCGGCCCCGTGGGGACGATATAGCGCGGGTGATCGTTGATTCGCACTAGGGCGCATGGCCGCGCACGGGAAGGAATGAAGATGCCGGTCAGGTAGGTGTTACGCCCGCGCGACACGGCCACCCTGTAGCGTCTGCCTTCGGCGCCGCTCAGGAGCAGCGTGCGACGTTCTCCCGGATAGAGGCTCACCTTTGGCCCCTGCGGCAGCACGGCGATGGCCAGCATGTCGGTCCAGTCGTTGGCAACGACGACGGTGTAGCGGGGGGCCGGCGCGCCCCCCCTTTCTACGGGTAGACCTGCGGGGGTGCATCCCACGGCCACCGCCAGGATGAGCACGCCGGATAGTCTCGACATCGGTTCCTCCCTGGTTGGCCTGTCCTGCTTCGGACAGCTGCGGGACCCGCCGCCCGCACAGCGCCATGCGGGCCCGTTCCTTTCACCCTTCTCAAACGGAATCGCCCGCCGAAACGGCTCAGGGCGGGAAGCACCCCCGCCATCGGCCTTGCAGGGGCTGCGCGGAAGGTCTATCCTCGAAGGAGTCAATCGTCCTGTTGCAACGCCGTCTTCTGCCCGCCAGAGGAGGTGGCGGTGCCGTCCCTGCGATCCCAGGTCACCCCTCTCCTGAAGCGGTGGAGTGCGGGGGACGAACGTGCCCGCGATCAACTCGTCCCGCTCGTGTATGATCAACTCCGCGAGTTGGCGCACCGGCGCTTGCGCGGTGCGCCAGGGGAGCACACGCTGAACACGACCGCGCTGGTTCACGAGATGTACCTGCGGCTGGTGGATGCCTCCCAGGTGGATCTCCCGGACCGGGCGCACTTCCTGGCCCTCGCCTCGCAGGTCATGCGGAACCTGCTGGTCGACCGGGCGCGGGCTCGGGCGGCTGCCAAGCGCGGTGGCGGCACAACGGCGCTGGAGCTGGACGAGCGTCTGTGGGTTGCGGATGAGCACTTGGATACGGTCACGGAGCTCGATGAGGCCCTCACGCGTCTCGAAGCCCTCAACCCGCGGCAGAGTCAGCTGATCGCGCATCGCTATTTTGGTGGGTTGTCGCTGAAGGAGAGCGCCGCGGCGCTGGGCGTCTCGCTCGCCACCGTGAAGCGGGAACTGCGCTCGGCACGGGCGTGGCTCGCGTTGGAGCTGCGCGGCGAGCCGTTACGCTAAGGAACTACATGGATCCGCGACGGTGGGAGGAGATCCAGGCGGCCTTTGAAGAGCTTGCCGAGCTCGAGGCGGCCGACCGGCGGAGCCGGCTCGCGGTGATCGGCACCACGGATCCCGCGCTGCGCGCGGCCATCGAGTCCTTGTTGGTGGCCGACGCGGAAGCCGACGACTTGTTGGCGTCGATCGACGCCGCCCTATTGTCGCCCGCCGGCACGCAGCCCGTTCAGTACCTGAAGGATGCCCTCGCCGACCGCTACCGAATCGAGCGGGAGCTGGGTCGTGGTGGGATGGCGACCGTGTATCTGGCCGAGGACCTGCGCCACGAGCGGATGGTCGCGGTCAAGGTGTTGCGCCCCGAGCTGGCGGCCGTCATCGGTGCCGAGCGGTTCCTGCGCGAGATCAAGCTCACCGCCCGCCTCAATCATCCCCACATCCTGCCGCTGTTCGACTCCGGTGAGGCCGGCAGGTTCCTCTACTATGTCATGCCCCACGTGGACGGCGAGACGCTGCGCGACCGGCTGAACCGAGATGGGCAGCTCGGGTTGGAGGATGCGGTGCAGATCACCCGCGGGGTGGCGGACGCGCTGAGCCACGCCCACGGCATGGGTGTGATCCATCGGGACATCAAGCCGGAAAACATCATGGTGTCGGGCGGGCATGTGGTGGTCGCGGACTTCGGGATCGCGCGGGCGGTCGCGGAGGCTGGGGGAGACCGGCTCACCGAGACGGGGTTGGCGGTGGGCACGCCGGCCTACATGAGTCCGGAGCAAGGGGCGGGGGAGAGCCAGGTGGACGGGCGCAGCGACCTCTACAGCCTGGGGTGTGTGCTCTACGAGATGCTGGCGGGGGATCCCCCATTTGCAGGGTCCAGTGCGCAAGCGATTCTGGCGCGCAAAGCCGTGGACCCGGTGCCGAGCCTGCGGGTGGTGCGCCGCGGGGTGTCCGAGGCGGTGCAGCAGGTGCTGTTGCGCGCGTTGGAGCGAGCGCCGGGGGATCGGTTTGCCACGGTGCAACAGTTCGCGCAGGCCCTCGAGGCCGCAGCGAGCGGGACGGCCCAGGCGGCGGACGAACGCCACCACCTGCCCACGCGGTGGCCGGTCGCTGTGGCGGCGGCGGTGGTGATCCTGGGGGGTGGCTGGTGGGGGATCAATGCCCTGGGCCCCGCAGACGTACGGATCGAGCGGCTCGCCGTGCTGCCGTTCGACAATCTGATGCAGGACGACGCGCAGGACTACTTCGTGGACGGGATGCACGACGCGGTGATCACCGAGTTGGCTCAGACTGGGGCGCTCACCGTCATCTCTCGCTCATCGGTGCTGCGCTACCGGGACACGAACCAGTCGATTCCGACGATCGCGGGGGAGTTGGGGGTCGAGGCGGTGGTGGAGGGTTCCGTGCTTCGCGTCGGCGACACCGTGCGGATCCAGGCGCAGCTGATCGGGGTGAACCCTGAGCGCCACCTGTGGGCGGAGACGTATGATGAGCCGCTGCGCGATGTGTTACAGCTACAGAGCCAGGTCGCGCGTGCGATCGCGGCAGCGATACAAGGGGGGTTGGCGCCCGAGGAGGAGGCGCGCCGCGGGGAGCCACGCGTCGTAAACCCGGAGGCCTACGGAGCGTACCTCAAAGGCCAGTACCACCAGTCCCAGTTTACGCACGAAGGGCTCCGACGAGCAACGGCGTACCTGGAGGAAGCCGTCGCCATCGACTCGACGTACGCCCCAGCGTACGCCGAACTTGCCGCGGCGTACACTCTCCGAGGCGGTTGGTTTGGCGACCTGACCCCGATTGAGGCATTTCCCCGGGCGCAAACGGCCGCGGAGAACGCATTGCGCCTCGATAGCTCCCTGGCCAGCGGATATGTCCAACTCGGATTCATTCGAAATACCTTCAATTGGGATTGGCCAGGCGCAGAAACCGCGTTCAGGCGAGCTCTCGCGCTGGATCCCAACGATGACGCGGCGCACGGACTCTACGCCAATTTCCTTCGAATGATGACGCGGTTCGACGAGGCGCTCGTGCACGCGAAGAAGTTCGTCGAGCTTGCTCCAGTCACCCCGATGGCGTGGCTGATGCTGTACGTGACATCCCTGGACGCGAACCACCCGGATGAGGCGACACGGGCGCTCGAGCAGCTGATGGAGCTGGAGCCCGACGGCAGACTAGCCCAAACTGTCCTTGGCTGGAAGCGCGTGGCGGAGGGCGACTTCGAGGGTGCCGCCGAGGCATACGAGGCGGCGGCGTTTCCAGCGAGGGCCGCAGGCGCCTTCGCCCTCGCTGGGATGGAAGATGCGGCGCGTGCGGCGTTGCAGCCGCTGTACGAGGTGCCGACGCCGCCAAGCGTCCAGATTGCGATCGCGCACGCGACGCTCGGTGATACCACCGAGGCGATCCGGTGGCTCGAGCGCGCCTATCGGGAACGCAACGCCGACATGGCGTTCTTGGACTACTTACTGGAAGTCGACTGGTCACCCGAAGGCCACGCGCTGAGGGATCTTCGCTCGGACCCCCGCGTCGAGGCAATCTTCCGCACGATGGACTTCCCGGACTAACGGCCATCCGATATGAGGATCAGAGTGTGCCGCAGGGAGGGAGACCACCATGGGTAAACGCATCTCCGTCGCACTCTTCACCTTCACGTGCTTGAGCGTTGTCGTCATCGCGGACGGCGCGCGCCTGCTGGGACAGTCGCCGTCGGCGGAGGTGGTGGGAGCGGTACGAGATTCGGTCGGCCACCCGATTCTCGGTGCCGAAGTCGTCGCCCGGAACGACGCGACCGGCCTGACCTACGTCACGCAGAGCGGTCAGGGTGGTGAGTACTGGCTCGGCGGCCTGCCACCGGGGCAGTATGACCTGACGGTTCGCAAGATCGGGCACGTTCCCATTGTTCGGCGTGCGCTCGCGTTGCCGGTCGGAGCGAGGCGGGAACTGAATGTGATTCTGCCACGAGCGGCAGTGGAACTCGACCCGATTGAGGTATTTGCCGGGCCACCGCTCCTGGAGCCCACCGAATCGGACGTGAGTTTCGTCCTCGACCGGGAGAGGATTCGTCGACTACCGGAAGAGTCCCGGGAGTTTGTCGATCTCGCCCTCGTGGCACCCGGCGCCACGGCGGCCCCCGAGAATCCAGAGCCCGTTGCCGGCACGCAGATTGGTGCGCTGAACAGCTATTCCCTGAGCGTATTGGTGGACGGTGGGCAACTCGTTGGCGGTGGGGGCCACGAATTCTCGGGCCGGTTTCCGCTCCTGGCGATTCAAGAGTTTGAGGTCTTGACCAGCAGCTATTCCGCCGAGTTCGGGCAGGCAGCCTCTGGCGTCATCAATGCCGTGACCCGGCGCGGCACGAACCACGTGTCAGCCGAGGGGTTCGTGCTGTATCGCCACCGAGCACTCAATGCGCTCGGCCCCTTCGAGACGAGGAAGCCCGATTTCAATCGCCGACATTGGGGCATTGCCATCGGCGGTCCGGTTCAGCAGGACCGGACGCATTTCTTCGTCGCGCTGGAACGGAAGGTCGAGAACTCGTTTGCCACCGTCGAGACCGATGGCGCCTTTCCCGATCTGGAAGGGACGTTCGGGACGCCATTTGAGGACAATCTCCTCTTCGCCCGGATCGACCACCGCATGAGCCCGGCGCACGAAGTGACATTGCGATACGGGGGCGAGCTCTCCAATCAGCGTACGGAGATCGGTGCCAGCACGAGCTGCACGTTCCTCGGTGGGAGTAACCTGGCATCGGCAGAGTTCGGCGCGAATGTCGATCGGGTGATGCACAGCGTGCTGGGAAGACATCGCTGGACCGTCGGGGCTCGCGTGCTCAACGAGGCTACCATCCACTACGTACGGTCGCGGGAAGAGCGGAGCCGTCTCACCGAGGGTCCGGCATTCAAATTTCCCACGCTCTGTACGGGCGGCAATCACTTCGCGTGGGATACTCCCGACTACCGACTGGAACTCAAGGAAGAGCTTTCGCTGGCGACCGGCTCACATCAGATCAAGCTCGGTGCGCACTTGAGTGTGATCGGAACGAACACTGAGGCGTTCAACTTCGGGAACGGGGCATTCGTGTTTCCCACTGATACGTCGTCGGCCCCGCTTGTCTTTACTGCGATCCTGGGACCTGTCGCCTTTGGAGCCGATGAGCAGAATAGCCAGGTGGGTGTGTACGTACAAGACCATTGGCGCCCACTTCCTAACCTGTCGCTCAATCTGGGGCTGCGGTACGATATCGAGACGAATGGAACGAATCAGGGGTTCGTGGACGCCGAGGCTTCGCAACTTCCGTTCATTGCGGCGACAGCTCGCCCAATCGACAAGAGCAACGTCGCGCCGCGGATTGGATGGGCGTGGGACGCGCTCGGGGACGGGACCACGATCATTCGCGGCGGATTCGGTCTGTTCTACGACCAGTTAGCGGTCTGGTACGCGGGCCTCGAGTCCCACAGCCCCCCGCTTGCCATCGTGTTCAATCCCGGGACGACCAACCCCAACGATATACGCGTCGACCCCGATACCATTCCTCCCCTGCGCCAAGTGATGGACACGGTGATGTCCACCCCTGTGACGCGCCAGTTTTCTCTGGGAGTCGAGCGGCTTCTGCCAGGTGACATCACGCTACGCATGGACGGGATAGTAGTTCAGGGACGCAACCTGGTGGTGGGGCACCAGCGGAATCCGCTGGACCCTGCCACGGGGCTGCGGAAGTTCCCTGACTTCGGACCCGTGGTCCAGTTGCGGAGCATTGGGGAGGCGGAAGGGAAATTACTCATCGTTCGAGCACGCAAGGCATTCGACTGGGGTGGAATCGACCTCCACTACACGCTCGCCGATCGCAAGGCGACCGTCGACCGCTGGTTCGACTTTGTGAGCGCTGTGCCGGATACGGCGAACGACTTCTCCTCGGAGTTTGGGCCGGCGGACTGGCATGAGCGACACCGCGTCGTCGTGATGGCGGACGCCCACCTCCCATTGGGGTTCGACGCTGCCCTCAAGAGCATCTATTCATCCGCACGTCCCTTTACGGCCATCGACAGCGTGGATCACAACGGTGACGGGAATTTCAACGACCGGCCACCAGGTGAGGGGCGCAACGACCGGCGTGGGCCCGACTTTTTCCGGATCGATGTGGGATTGGCGCGCCGTGTCCGTGTAGGGGGAATCGAGATGGCCGTGCAGTTCAATGTCTACAATCTGCTCAACCGCACGAACCTGAATCCGAGTTCCGTGGTGCCAAGTCGTGCCTCCCCGTTGTTCGGGCCTAGACCCACCGGCAGCAGTTCGTCGCGCTTGAGTGCGCGGCACTTTCATCCGCGCGCGCACCCAGCACACCCGCGCTGCCATGCCAACACCCTCTCGGCGGTCCACGGCATCTCGATGGCCGACGTCGCGAAGAGCGAAGGCCTCACCCCGACGATGGGGCACACAGGCGAACACTTCGTCGGACGCCAGGATCGCCGCGGGTTCCTGATAACACGCGCCACGATGAGACTCGCAGACCAACCGCCTAGAATGATCGGATCGCCGGAGATGCTTGGAACAATGCACGGCATGATCGAGCACACACTCCGACTGATGCTCGAGGCACACGAAGTTCTCACAACTGGCACACCGCACCGCCTCGTCCCGCCCCACCGGCTCGCTCGTCTTCCCTTCGCAGTACACGACACACGCCGGGCATAGCCCCCGGCTCCCTAGGGGTGCGTCTTTTCCTGACTCGGTCGCGTGGCTCTCGCAGATCGGCCGACCACACACCGCACACGGAGCCAGACAGCTCGAGCACGCCAAATGCTCGTTCTCGACACAGACACCCTGGTGGGTCGTACAGTGATCGCGCCGGCAGGAGGGACATCTGGCTACATGCCGCGCACAGGCCGCAGCGCCATCTACATGACAGGCCGAGATACCGTGGTCGTGACAGAACCCATCGCCGCACACCGAGCAGATCGAGCCACAGGCGGCGCAGGCGGCGTGACTCTCGTGGCAAACCACAATCGAGCGGGGCGCAGTGCCGCAGCGCGAACACGCAATCGACCAATCATCTCCTCCGCTCGCATACCGCTGCGCCACCACCGTCCCACGATGCCCCGTCTCCGAAAGGCACACCCACTCGGCACGCTGCGTGAGCAGCAGCCATTCCTCGAGCTGCATCGGGTGCACCGTGACCCGTACGGCATGGCGGCGTTCCTCCTCCGCGTGGCGCTTTTCCCGTTCTCGCTCTATGGCTGTGCGCCGGCTTGCGCCCGCGCCGAAATCCTGTGACAGGAGTTCGTCGTAGTACCGGTCCAACCGGGCCAGCTCGGTCCGAAGAGACTGGGCGGCTCCGGCCTTCCGGCGTTCTGTCACGTCGCTCATCCGAGTTTCGAGATCCTCTACCATCCAGCCCAGCGACGTCTCGGGCAGCGGAGCGTGGGGCGGCGGCGGGCACCGCATCAGGCGCGAGAGCCTTCACGTCACCCGCCACCAAGCCCTCGCACAACTCGGCGACCGGAGAGGGCACCGGGACGCCCGAACCGAGATCGAATAAGGCACCGGAGACCAGATGTTCCTCGGTCTCCGCGCCAGCCCGAACCATCACCCGGGCAAGGAGCCGGCCCACCCTGTGAAGCGAAACCCGAGAGCTGGCCGATTCGACCTGCGCATTCGCGATCGGCACCGTGAGCTCGGGAGCCTCCGCCGATGGAGGACCGTCCGGCGGCACAACGCCGTGACAGTACCGCCAGCCGCGATGCCGTATGGCCTCCACGAGACACTCGAAGAACCCGCTCCCCACGACCGCCATCTCCGCATCCGGGTGATGCTCCAGGGCGTGCAACGAGAGCGCCAACCGGATTAGCCGTGCTTCCCTGCCCCGGTCCGTGGCAAAGAAGGCCTGCTCGGCGGGCGGCAACACCAGCTCCACCAGATCCCGATCGATCTCGTCGAGCCGAGCGCCCGTGAGCGCAGCGTACCGCTCGAGCAGCACGCGAACCCTGGGATCAGCCAGCGTCTCGGCGTCGTACGATTCAATCGTCATGGAACTCCCGGCTCGTGCCGCATCTCTGACTTCTCGGGCCCATCCCGAACATCCTGTCTACCCCGCGAGCAGCGGTGCCTCGACATCCGCTTCGATCTCGACCAGCGTCATCGGCAATCGATCTCCCTGGACCAGGAGCTCGATGGCGCGCCCCCTTCCGGTTACACCCATAACTCGGACCAGCGGACCGTAGTCCGCATGCATCCCGGCATCTTCGACTGCGGGGCCGTGCGCCAGCATCTCCAGGATCTCGTTCACGTGGAGTCCGATGCTGTGTCGCTTCTGCTCGACCCCGCGGGCGAGGTTCATGAGTCGAGTGCCGAAGCCAAGGCGCAAACGGCCCGGCACGGACAGCGCGGTGAACTCCCGCTCGAGCTTCATGGCACCGTCTTCCACCACGAGCTCCGAGTTCAGCTCTTCCTGCTCCTTTCCAGCGTCGCGGCTGCGCTCGATCTCTTCACCGATCTGCTCGAGCGCCGAATCGAAGGAATCGTCCGAGTCTGCCTCGAGCCAGGCGTCCACCAGTCGCTTCTCCAGCGATTCGGCACCGCCGAACTCACCCAGGATCACATCCAACTCCCCCACCACGAGCTCGAAGAGGCGGATCTTCGTGTCCAGGAGATCGAGGACGCGCTGCTCCACCGTCCCGGCAGCCGCCAGATTGATGATGTACGATTCGCGCTCCTGGCCGATCCGATGAATCCTGCCGATGCGCTGCTCCACCACCATCGGATTCCAGGGCAGCTCGTAGTTC
>JBDHAF010000138.1:0-11721 GCA_039588255.1 Gemmatimonadota bacterium
CGCACGGCGGACACCACCGATACCGGATCGGCATCGGTGCGTACGACGAGACGCATCGCATTGGGTGTGAACCCCACTGCCGCCGCGAACTGTTCGTGGGGCGCGTACCACTTGGAATTGATGACCTCGCCGAGGCCCGCGTGGTATATGTCGCCCACGACGCCCACGATCTCGAGCCAAGGCGATTCATCGTTGCCCAAACGAATGCGGTTCCCCAGGGCGGCGTCAGGCCAATAGAGGTTTGCCATGGTTTCGTTGATGATGATCACCGGCTGGCCGCCGGACCGGTCCCGGGTGTCGAAGAAACGCCCCTCCTTTAAAGGAATACGCATCACCTCGAAGTATCCGGCCGTGACGACCTGCCAGTCACCGTCGAAATCTTCACCCGGTTGCTCCGTACGACCTTCGATGTCAAGGGACCAGTCACCGATGTGTTCGGCGAGGGGGAGTACGCGAACGGCGGCGGCGTGCTGCACACCGGGTTGCCTCCGAACGTTTTCGAGCAAGCGCCGGTAGTAGCCGCCGATGGAGGCCGCGTCGGGGTAGTCTGCGCCGGGAATCGTCAGCCGCATCGTGAGTACGTTGGAGACGTCGAACCCAGGATCGATACGGACCAGATTCCCGAAGCTTCGTATAGCGAGGGTTGCACCTATCACGAGCATCACCGCAAAACCGATCTGCGTCCCCACCAATGCCCGCTGCACCCGGTGCCGCCTCGCGCCGCCAACGGCTCCACGTCCACCATCCTTCAACTCGGCCTGGAGATCATTTACCCGCCCACTGCGAAACGCCGGCACGAGGCCGAATAACAGACCCGTCAGGATGGACACACCCGTGGCATAGATCAACACGGTGGGATCCAGAGTGACCTCGGCGAGGCGCGGCACCTGTGCGGGATCCAACGCCATCAGAGCCACAAGGCCGATCCGGGCCAACAGCAATCCCGCCGCCCCACCCGCCAGTGCCAACACCACCGACTCGGTGAGAAGCTGTCGCACCAGGACGCCTCTCCCCGCACCGAGGGCAGTACGAACCGCCAACTCGCGGCGGCGCCCTTCAGCCCGGGCCAGCATGAGGTTTGCCACGTTGGCGCAGGCGATGAGCAGGACGAAGCCCACGGCGCCGAACAGCACCAGCAACGCAGCACGCACGTCCCCAACCACCTCCTCAGTCATGGGCACGATGAAGAAGCGGATGTTTCCGTCCGCGCGGTAAAGCCCCTGTTCCGTCAACGCATCCGCGATCGATCGCAGCTCGGCATTGGTCTGCTCCAGGGTTGCGCCGGGCGCGACATGTGCGACGGTAGAGAGGTAGTGACTCCCCCGTCCACTCAGGCTGTCCTCGTTGAGACGAATGGGGAGCCAAACTTGAGAGGGCGAGCCACCGCTGAACTCCGCGGGGAGGCGAAAGTCCGGACGCATGATCCCCACGACCGTGCGCGGGCGACCGTTGATGGTTACGTCGGTGCCGAGGATCGCCGGATCTCCTGCGTAACGGCGCTGCCAAAAGTCGAAGAGCGCAACCAACGGCGCAACCGATTGGTCCTCGTCCGCCGTGAACGTCCGACCCAAAGCGGCATCCACGCCGAGAATGTGAAACACGTCTGCCGTCAGAACTGCGGCGGGCACGCGCTCGGCGTCTCCTTCTGAACCAGTGACGTTCACAGCCGTGGTGTAGTACGCGCCTGCGGCGTCCACCAGTCGGCTCTCGCGCCGAATGTCGTACAGCTCCGGCTCGGAAATGGAGTGCCCTGCCTCATTGGTGCTGATCCCGATTTCATCCCACTGAATCCGCAGCACCGCCAAGCGGTCGGGCTCGGCATAGGGCAGCGGCTTGAGGAGAATGCCCCGGACCACGCTGAAGATGGCCGTGTTAGCGCCGATGCCTAGGGCGAGGGTCGCCACCGTCACCGTGGCGAACAGCGCGTTGCGCCGCAGCATGCGGAAGGCGAAGCGAAGATCCTGGAGGACTGCGTTCATCGGTTCTCCTCGTCGGCGTTGCGGGTGCGAGGATCGGGGGCGTCGGCGTTCGCCGCGCCACATTCTGAATCGGGTTAGGGCACTGGGCCCAACGGACTGCATCACGTGGTGCCAATACCAGAGGTCCACGCGAAACGTCTTCTTGTCGGTGCGTTTGGCGCCGTATTCGTCGGCGAGATCCCCTAGCACATACTCCCGGTCTCCAGGAGCGAGGATCAGGCCGAGCAACCACTCGGCCACCCGAGGGGGCTTAGGACCGACGCCCACTCAGTGGCCCCGCTGGTAGTGGGTGAGCTCCAGCCCCTCCCACATCCGATCCATGGCCGAGCGGGATTGCTCGAGGGCCTTGGCTCCTGCGGGCTCCAGCACGAAGTACTTCTTGGCCCGGCCGCCTCGCTGGGCCGTGGGCTCCGACGTCCAGGAGGACACCAGGCCCTCTGATTCGAGCCGGTTCAGGCCCGAATACACGGCGGCCAGGGACACCGACTTCTCGGTCCGGGCCTCGATCTCATGGCTCACGCTCATGCCGTAGGCTTCCTGGCCCATACGGGCCACGGCCAGCAGGACGAGCTGCTCGAATTCGGATATCGGTTTCATGGGCACCTGGAGGACGATTTTCTACTTCATACGGAAGAAATGGTGGGAAGTTTCACGGGGGCGGGGACTGCGTGACAACGCCATTGGAGTGGGGTCGAGACCGGTTATTACCCCCGGTCCAACCGCGGATCCACGATAATCTTCAGCGACTCCTTCCCCTCCATCATCATCTCGAACCCCCGCCCCATCTCCCCCAGCGGCAGCGTGTGGGTCACGAGCTGATCCACGTTGGCGCGCCCCGACGCAATCACGCCCAACGCTTCCTCCAGGTCCCGGGGCGCGGCACCGTACGTGCTGGTGAGGGTGATGTCGTTGCGCCAGAACAGCGTGTCGAACGTGATAGGGAGCTGCACATCGTGACCCATTGGCGCAAAGAAGAGAATCGTCCCGCCCCGATCCACGGAGCCGAGGGCCTGATCAATTGCGGGCCGGGCGCCGGTGGTGGCTATGACGACGTCCACGCCCCGCCCCACCTCTTCCCGCACCATGCCCGGAACGTCGTCCCGAGCGTCGAACACCGCGTCTGCACCTAGCTTTTCGCCAACCGCACGCCGCGCCGGCTCGGGGTCGGTCATCAACACTTTCCCCGCGCCGCGCTTCCTTGCCGCCAAGAGATGCAGACACCCGGATACCCCCGACCCCAAGATCAACACGTTGCTGTCCTCGCGCAGGTTGATCTTCCGCTGACCGCGCAACGCACAGCCAAACGGCTCTACGAAACTGGCGGCGTTATCCGACACGCCGTCGGGCAACGGCAATGTCCCCCGCTGTACGTTCACGGCCGGGACGCGAATGAAATCGGCGAACCCTCCGGGATCCCAGTTGGTGCTCCGGAGCAGCTCGCACATGGTCTCCCGATCGCTGCGGCAGTAGTCGCAGTCGAAACAGGGAACGTGATGCGTGGCAACGATGCGGTCGCCGACGGCAAAACCGTCCACTCCGTCGCCCACGTCAACGATCTGCCCCGCCACTTCGTGACCCAGCACGAGGGGCGCCTTGGGCAGGCGGTACCACTCCAGGAGGTCGGTGCCGCAGATCCCACTGGCGTGGACTTCCAACAACAGCTCGCCCTCCCCTATTAAAGGAAGAGGGCGAGTCTCCAATCTCAGGTCGCGGTTGTTGTACCACACCGCGACGCGGTTCTGCTCGGGGAGGGCCATGCGGCGCTCAGACTGGTTGGGCTGCTCCGGCGTGCTTCAGCTCCTGGAGCATCTCGTTGGCTTCCTCGGGAGTGGCGCCGCCGTGCACCACCGCCTTGAGCGCGCGAAGCATCGGCACCGGATAATCGGACTGCCACACGTTGCGCCCCATGTCCACACCCACCGCACCCTGCTGGATGGCCGAGTGAGCCAGCTGCAGCGCGTCGAGATCCGTCTCGAGCTTGGGACCGCCGGCGATGACGATGGGAACGGGGCACGACCCGGTGACCTTCTCGAAATCCTCGCAGTAGTACGTCTTCACAAAGTTGGCCCCCAGCTCCGCCGAAATCCGGCAGCAGAGACCGAGGTAGCGAGCATCTCGCTTCTCCAGCTCCTTGCCCACGGCGGTCACGGCCAGGACCGGCATGCTCACGTCGAGACAGTCGTCCACCAAGGTCGACAGGTTGGCCAGGGTCTGGTGCTCGTACTCGGTCCCCACGAACACGGAGAGGGCCACTGCGCTGGCGTTGACTCGGAGGGCGTCCTGCACCGACGCGGTGATTGTCTCATTCGCCAGGTTCTCACCCACGATGCTGGAGCCGCCCGAAACCCGGAGCACGACCGGGATGTCTTCCTTGGAGGAGATGCAGTTCCGCAACACACCACGGGTGAGCATCAGGGCGTCGGCGTAGGGCAGTAAGGGGTCCACCGTCTCCCCCGGCTTGTCCAGTTTGCTGATGGGCCCCAGGAAGTACCCGTGATCTATGGCCAACATCACCGTGCGGCCATCCGCAGGCTTGATGACGCGGCTCAGTCTATTCTCCAAACCCCAGTCCATTGGTCGCTCCATGTGGATTGCAGGCTGGAAATGTAGCGACAGGGACGCGTGTCTGCCCAGCAAATTCCGTGAACCAACAGCGCCCTGCCGCACTCACTCCTGGATCAACGGAACACGATCCCCAGCCCGGTCATAAACGACCAGGTGCGATTCTGTATGCTGGGACTCACCGCATTGATGTCCGCCAACCCCCACGTGTGTCGAGCCTCCAATGTCCAGAGCATCCACGGGGCGACCTCGATGTCCAACCCTCCGCCGGCCACCAGTCCGGGATCGACTTGCAGACTGTTCTGGCAATTGAGCTGACCCACGGGGAGGGGCTCCACGCAGTCCACTTCAATGGCGAGGGCCGGACCCCCGATCCCGTACGGACGGATGGGACCGTCCCGCCATAACCGCAGATGGGCAAGCCCGGCGACCTCGGTATAGAGGATCTCCATCGCCTCACGGTCCGCGCCGAACGACGTGACCACGGATCCCGAGGAGCCCAGCTGCAGGATTTCGGGACCTGCGGAAAGGCCTCCTTTCTTGCTCACCAGGAACTCGGGCTGCAAACCGAAGAACTCCCCAAACTCCACCCGCACAAAACCACCCAGCACGAACCCTGAGATGCTTTCCGCCTTGCTGTCGGACTCGATGACCTGCTTGGATCGGTTTACGCCGCTCTTGAACCCAAGCACCACCTGCTGACCCTCGGCGGGCTGCACCGTAACGAGTCCGGCCATCACGACAAACACGAACAAACGTCGCCGCATACACACCTCCGATGTAGAAGTCGAGAAACCTCATACACACGAGGGGCTTCCAGGCTCCCGGTTCCGGAACCTGGTACCGCAACAGTAATCTTTACAAATACGCCAGTTGGGTTACGCGGCCGTCAACGTTACTTGACGCTGGAGGTGAACGTGACGTCCGAGGATCAGGTTCTCGAAGCGTTCAACAAGATCCGTGACGCACTCCGCGCGGGAGACACTGACGCACTCACGCAGCTCATCGCGGAGGACTACCAGGGGTTCGATCTCCGGGGGAATCCCGAGGACCGCCAGATCATTCTCGAGGTTTATCGACCCGGTGGTGCGAAGCTCACGACGTTCGAGGTGGAGGAGCTGGCCACACGGGTGATCGGCAACGTGGGCTTTGTCACCGGGCGCGGCACCATCGGCGGCGAGTACGGCGACGACACGTTTGAGCACACGGTGCGCTTCATGGACGTGTTCGCCAAGCAAGGGGCGACCTGGCAGCTCATCGCCTCGCAGAACACGGAGCTTCCCACAACGTAGCGCCGGTTGCGCAACTCAGGGCGCGTGGTCGCCGTCGAATTCCAGGAATTCGATGGGGGCTCCGTTCTCCACGATAAATGCGACGCGCACGCCGCGTGATGGACTGTTGGGCTCGATCAAAACCTCTTTGCCTGCGAGTGCAGCATCGAGATCGTCAACGCGAAATGCCACGTGGGGCACGGTTTGTACCAGTTCGGGCAACAGGCAGTCTGTCTCGAAGCGCATCCACTCCACGCCGTACTCGCTGGTCTCATACCCGGCAACGTACATCTTGTACCGGTCGAGATACTTTTCCCCCGCGTGAGACTCTGTCGTGGGGATGCCCACGTGGTGATACTCTCTCATCGACACGCTCCGTGACCCTCGAGTACCGGGCGACGCGCTAAGACGAGGCCCAGTCCAATATGACCTGCAGCAGCCCCGTAATGAACTCCCCGAACCCCTCCTCGCTGTCGCTGTTGATGAGCACGGATATGGTGATGCCGGGACCCGGAAGGTGTCCCACGAAGGCGCGATACCCCGCAATCGATCCTCCATGTCCCCAAACGGTTTGGCCCTCCACAAGGTCCGGCTCCACCTCGACAAGCCCAAGGCCGTATCCCGCCACCCTCGGTTCGCCTGGATTAGGGAAAACGAAAGTGAGCATCTCGTCGAGGGATGCTTGCTCCAACACCTGTCCCTGCATCAGGGCGTGGAGCCACATCGCAAAGTCCTCCGCCCGAGTGTAGTAGAGGATCCGGGACAGCGAGTTGATCCAATTGCGTGACCTGTCCCCGACGTCGTCGAAGCTCCCGTCTCCGTCCGTGTCGACCCAGTTGTGGGCAATCTCGAAATTTGCGGGGGTGGGCTCGGTGAGATCGAGCAGCATGCCGTGGATACCCAAGGGATCGAGCAATCGCGACTGGATTGCCTCCGCCACCGTCGTTCCCGTCACCTGCTCGACGATCAACGTGCCCAGCTGGTAGCCCGCCTGGGAGTAGTGCCACCCTTCGCTCGGTGGGAAGTAGGGGTCATCCATCAACGACGTGAAGATCTCGTCAATGGTCCACCACTTCTCGAAATCGATGGCGTCGTACGGTTGGGAGAAGGGCGCCGCCGGATGCTCCACCGCCATGTACAATCCACTGGTGTGATTCAGGCCCTGACGGATGGTGATGTTGGGATCGACGTGCGGCATCGGCGGGAGGTACTCGTGCAACGAATCATCCAGGGATAACAATCCCTCCTCCGCCAGCTTCAACATGAGTGCCGCAAAGAGGTTCTTCCCGGCACTTCCCATGTCGAAGAGCATGTCCGGCGTGATGGACACACCCTCGTGGGAGACTCCGCTCACGCCGACCCACCTGTTGCCGTCGGGCATGATCACCGCCGCCGACACGCCGACGCCGCTGATGGACTCGAGGGCGTCGTCGAGGGCCTGCTGTAATTCACGGACAAAGGTCGCCTCGGGCGCCAGCGGCGGATCGCTGCCACACGACGTGGTGACCCCACCTGTCAGGGCCAGCGCGAGGCCAACGGCAAGAGCTCGTGCGTTAGAACTCATAGCGAAATCCTATCGATGGTAGAAACGGCAGCAGCTCCTGACCGTTGTTCCTCCCTACTACCAGCCTGTTGTTGTCGTAGAGCGACGCCCAATAGTTGTACGACCTGATGTTGGTCCGCCCGTATACGTTGAACAGGTCGAGGTAGGCCTGAAGCGCTCCGTGTCCAAGTTGAAAGTTGCGGGTCACCCGAAAATCCAGCCGGTGGTAGCTCGGGACTCTAATGCCATGCAAGTCGGGGTACGTCCGGTTGAATTTCACAGACCCGTCAGCAAGTGTGTCGACCGTAAACACCGTTTCGGTGGTGGGCCAGCCGGTGTGGAAGCTCCAGGCGCCCGCGAGGAGCCACCGATCGTTCGGTCGGTAGGTGGCGTCGAACCCGACCGTATGCCGCTGATCGTGTCTTCGAGGCACCCACTCGCCGTCGATCTCGTCCTCGGCACTGGCAAGGGCGTAATGCCCGGACCACGCCCAACGGCGTCCCAGCTCGTGTCCAATCATGACTTCCACGCCGCGAGCCATGCCGCGGTCCGGATCGATCAACATGCGGTCCGCTTCCGCCTCGTAGAACGCCCGGAGATCCCACATCGCATTGATGTACCGAGGGTGTTGATCGACGATGTTCCTCCGGTACGCCTCGACACGCACGGTGACGTCATTCGGGAACTCATACTCGATCCCCACCGCGATCTGCTCCGCCATGTCGGTGGAGAAGTAGTCCACCTGGCCGTCGGCCACCTCGAGCTCGTGGATGCCATGGGATTGGAAATACCTTCCCCAGCTCGCGCGGAGATTGGTCCGCGGCGTAAGCTGTAATCCCAGCAGCACACGCGGGGCGAAGTCGCTGTCGTCGGTGTGGGAAATCCTGTCGAACCGCACACCCACCTCGGCCGTCAGGGGATCAACCGGCCGCACGCGAGTCGCCACGTATCCGCTCGCCTCGTGACCGGTCGGATCGACGTCGACCATCACCGTCTCGACACGGCCGGTGGGTTCGCCGCTCGTGTTGACGGCTCTGCCCCAGTCGGCCCTGAAGTAGTCATAAGCGGACTCGACCCGCTTGATCTCACCTCCCAGCTTGAACATCACGCGATCGGTGAGGTCGATGCTGAAGTCCTGTCGTACGCCGGCGAACGAAAACACGCGATCGTCGTCCACCGTGGTGTGAACCGAGTCGCCGCTGCTGAAGATGTCGTGGTCCCCGAAACGATTGCGGGTCACGCGGCCCAGCCATGCCACGGTACGTCCAGACAGGTTCTCCGTGAAGGAGGCGTCCCAGGTGACCCAACCGTAGCTGCTCTTCCAGCCAGTCTCCAGAATCCCGTCGCTCTCGTCGATGGACAGGTCGTCGTCGCCATGCAGCACATTCACACTCACTCGATGGTTGCGATGTAGCAGGTGCTGCACCTTGCCGAAAATGTCATAGTACTTCGGCGAGAGACCATCGTCCCCACCGGTGAGACCCAGCACGATGTCGAGATACCCCCGCCGCGCGGCGAACAGCCACTGTCCGTTGCCGGCGTCGAAACTCCCACGATTCATGATGCTGGCGTTCGTGAAACTCAGGCCGACGGTCGTGCGCATCCCGGACACTGGCGCGAGCCGCGACTTCATGTCGAGCACCCCGGTGAGTTTGTCGCCGTGCTCCGCCGAGAAGCCACCCGTGGCCAGCTCGGCGCCGCCGATGGAGTTGACATCGATGAGTCCCAACGCACCGTCGAAGTCCTTGAGATGGTAGGGCTCGTATAGCTCCAGGCCGTCGAACATCACGAGAAGCTCTTGATCGGTCCCGCCGCGGGGATTGAGCCGGGTGGATATGTCGTCGGAGGCCACCCCGGGCAACCGCCGCATCCCCCGGAACACGTCCTCCCCAAGCTGCGGCATCGTCTCCATCTCTTCTCGGGTAAGCACTTGCCGGGCCGGACCGCTGGACGATTCCATCACCCCGAACCGCCCCGGCGTGACGACGACGTCGGCGAGCCGAAACCGTATGGAGGTCAGAGTGACGAAGAGCTCTTGCGTGGAGCTATCCGCCACGACCAACTCGAACTCGCCGAACTGGAAGCCTATTCGGGCGACTCGCAGCGTGTATGTCCCGGGTGGGACCGCCTCGAACGCGAAGGTGCCGTCCGACTCCGTGAGCGTCCGGAGGCGTCTTTCGACCACCTGCACCTGCGCGGCCGCCACAGGGGTGCCGGCTTCGTCACGGACGATTCCCGTGACCCTTCCCTGTCCCTCTCCTGGAGAAGGGGTCAGAAAGACAAGCAGCAGCGCCAGAGGTACGCAGTACCACGCCTTGCTCAGGTGGTGGTCCGTCAACAACAGGATTGGATTATCCATAAAGAAAATTTCAAAAAAGGCGTTCACTCGCAATAAACCATCTGAGAAACGAGTGAACGCCCCGAGGAATTACCCCCAAACTCGCACCTAGTCTTGCGCCATGGACTCCTTGAGCAGGTTGGCCGCGATCACGTTCCGCTGGATCTCGTTGGAGCCCTCGTAGATCTGGGTAATCTTGGAATCCCGGAGGAGCTTCTCGACCGGGTACTCCTTCATGTAACCGTACCCGCCGAAGATCTGCACCGCGTCGATGCACACCTTCACGCACGCGTCGGATGCAAACGTCTTGCAGATCGCCGAGCCCTTGGTAAAGCCTTTCACACCCGCGTCGATCATCCGCGCGGCGGAATACACCAACGCGCGCGAGGCCTCCACGGCGATCGCCATGTCGGCCAACATGAACTGCAGACCCTGGAACGACGCGATGGGATGCCCGAACTGTTTCCGCACCCTGGCATAATGCGCCGCCTCGTCGAGGGCCCGTTGGGCAATCCCCACGGCCTGGGCCGCCACACCGGGGCGCGCGTGGTCGAACGTGCGCATGGCCACGATGAAGCCCTGCCCCTCGCGACCGATCAAGTTGTCCTTGTGAACCCGGCAGTTGTCGAAAATGACTTCCCGAGTGGCCGAGGCGCGGATGCCGAGTTTGTCCTCCTTCTTCCCGAAAGAGAGCCCTTCTGTCCCCTTCTCCACGATGAACGAGCTGGCGCCCCGAGGTCCTTTGTCCTTGTCCGTCAGCGCAATCACCGTGTAGATCTCGGCTTCGCCGCCGTTGGTGATCCACTGCTTCGTGCCGTTCAGGACGTAGTAGTCGCCGTCCTTGATGGCGGTGGTGTGAATCCCGCCGGCGTCCGATCCCGCTTCCGATTCGGTGATGGCAAAGGCCGCAAGCTTCTCGCCCCGGGCAAGGGGCTGCAGGTACTTCTGCTTCTGGTCCTCGTTGCCGAAGAGGACGATGGGGGTCGCGCCGAGGCCGGTTCCGCCGTACGCCAGGGCGATCCCGCCGCAGCCCCAGGAAAGCTGTTCCGTGACCAGGGCCATCTCCAACACACCGCCCCCCATCCCACCATACTCCTCCGGAAGGGCTACGCCGAAGATGTCGGCATCGGCCAGCACCTTGACGATGTCCCAGGCGAACTCGCCGGTCTCGTCGTGCTTCGCCGCGATCGGTTTTATTTTCTCCTCCGCGATTTGACGGCAGAGGTCTCTAATCATCTTCTGATCTTCGGTGAGCAGGTAGTCAATGCTCATGTGATGGCGTCTCTCTTGAATGGCGATTTCCACGTCGGTGCAGCGGACGCGTTCATTGGTGTTTAAGCTTTCATTATGAATTGCGGCTGAAGTGGCAATGAACGGCGCTTCAGATGGAGAGGCCCCGGCATTTCCCACAACCCGACGGGTACCTGGCAGCGCATGAGAACTTACATCCGGTTCCCGGGCTTCGCCCGCTGGGCAGGAATCGCCGTGGCGGTGAGCTGCGGCCTCGCTGGGATACAGTGTGCCTCGCAAGAAGAAGACGGCGACACGGCCTTTGGCCTGACGCCTCCGGGGCTCGAGCCCGTGCGGTTCGCGCCTGAGATCTTGAGCGCCGAGAGACATCCCCACGGCACCCTGACCTTTTCGCCGAATGGCAGGGAGATCTACTGGTCGGCGTTCGTGGAGGAGGGGCCCGAGCAAACGGTGTTCTTCTCCATTCTCGACGGCGACTCCCTCTCCACCCCAAGGATCGCGCCATTCGCCCCGGAGTACGCCGGCGGGCCTTCATTCTCGTATGACGGGGAGCGAATCGTCTTCAATTCGCGCATTGCCCAACCCAACCGGGAGCACGCCCTGTACGGCATCTGGTTCGTCGAGCGCTTCGGCACGGGATGGACCGTTCCGGAACAGATTCCCGCGACGTTCGATAGCACGCGAAGCTCCGGCCAGACGACGCTTGCGCGAAACGGCAATCTGTACTTCTCCTCCAGGATATGGAGCGAGCCCCTGCCCAAGCTCTACCGGTCAGTC
>JBDHAF010000139.1:0-10318 GCA_039588255.1 Gemmatimonadota bacterium
CGTGTAGCGAACTGCATTCGATGCGAGATTGAGCAGTACCTGCCTGGTGCGGTTCACATCCCCCACGGCGAGTACGGGGCTGTCGGCAGAACTGCTTACCTCCAGGTCCCTACCGCTTGCCATGGCTTCGGTGATCTCCTGGACTTCGTGAATGACCTCCGACAGATCGAACTCTTCACGATCCACTGCCAATTGGCGATTCTCGCCGCGGGCGATGGTCAGCAAGTCATCGATCGTCTTGGTGGTGCGTTCGACCTCCCGTTGTATGGCGGCCACGGCATCTTGCAGCTCGTCGTTGCCTCGCTTCTCGCCGAGGCACCACTGGGCGCGCGCGCGGATGTGGGTGAGCGGCGTGCGCAACTCGTGGCTGGCATCTGCGGTGAAAGACTCCAGGGTGCGGTGGGCGTGCTCGACGCGGTTCAACATGCTGTTGATGGCAGCGGCGAGTTCCGTGACGTCCCGCTGGCCGGTGGGAGTCGTGATCCGCTGACTGAGATCCTCGGGGAGGATGCGCGCCGTGTTGTCGGCGACACGCTGGAGTGGCAACAGCGTGTTGGCAACTGCACGCCGTGCGCTGCGTCGCGATGCCAATGCGGCCAGTGGGAGGAGGAGGACCGCGCCGGCCGCGAGGCCGCCGAACCCGAGGAGAAATGCCACCCGGCTCCCCACAACGTAGATGTCGAACTCGCCCATACTCTGGTGAAGCACCCGGTAGCGCCACCGCGTGCGCTCCGTCAATGCATCCAGCACCTGACGTCGCAGGCCTTCGGGCGTCGACGCGGTGATCTCTCCCAGTCGCTTGGCTGGCATGGACGGCGAGAGGTAGTAGACCGTGGGCATGCCGTCCGCGCTGGTGGTTGTCCGCGTGATGGCGAACGGCTCCCCCATGCCAACGAGTTGGTCGGCGAGCATGGCCGGCGCGACGCTGTCGGGAGCGCCTGCGGGATCGGCGTACATCCCGAGGAGTGAGTTGATCAGATCGGCGGACTGCTGGAGGGATCGACGTAGACCGAACTCGGAGATCACGGCAAAGACGAGCCCGACCAACAACATGTAGCCGGCCAGCGTCACCCAGGTGACGCGACTGAATCGTCGCATGAGCTCCGTCCTCAGCCGTGGTTCGGTCACGACACCTCCAGGCGGTACCCCACACCTCTCACGGTGTGGATGATTGGCGGTTCGTCTTTCCGAGCAAGCTTCTTGCGCAAGTAGTTGATGTAGACGTCCACGACGTTGGTCTCGGTATCGAATTGATAGTTCCACACCGCCTCTGCGATGCGGGAACGGGATACCGTACGTCCGGCGTTGCGGATCAAGAATTCGAGCAACGCAAACTCGCGTGGACTGAGATCCACCCGCCGGCCGGCTCTGCTCACCTCTCTCTTCAGTGGGTCCAGCTTCAAGTCACCTGCCACCAGCGACATGTCTCCATGCCGGAACTCGGCACGGCGCACCAGCGCGTTAACGCGGGCAAGAAGCTCCGCCAGGTCGAACGGCTTTGATAGGTAATCGTCGGCCCCCAGTTCGAGCCCCTGTACTCGAGAGTCCACCTCGTCGCGCGCCGTGAGCATCAGTATTGGAGTGATCACCTTGCGGCTACGGAGCTCTTCGACGACGCTGAATCCGTCTCTGCCGGGCAGCATGATGTCCAACACGATACAGTCGTATCCTCGCCGCAAGGCGTAATCGACGGCGCGGTCGCCCGACTCGCACTCGTCCACTGCGCAGCCTTCTTCACGAAACGCCTTGCGCAGAAAACCGCGGAGGTTCTTGTCGTCTTCAACCAGAAGGATCTGCATCGACTAAAAGTAGAAAGCCCGACCGAGGTCGGGCAATGTAGGTTGCGGTGGATTAGAGAACTCTAATGCTCTTCGGCTTTGCTCATTGCTTGAAGTCCAGCTGAATGCCCCGCTGCTTCAACGCCGTCTCCATCGAGGCCTTGTCCACCGACTTCACGTAGGCCTCTTCCGGCTCGACGACCTTCTTGTCCACCAGCTCCAGCAGGGAGTCGTTCAGCGTGATCATCCCGACTTTCTTGCTGGTCTGGATGGTCGAGGTGAGCTGGAAGGTCTTGCCTTCGCGAATGAGGTTGGACACGGCCGCGTTCGTCATGAGAATCTCTCGAGCGGGAACGCGACCGCCACCGATCCTTTTCAGCAGGACCTGCGAGATCACGCCGCGCAGTGATTCGGAGAGCATGACTCGAATCTGATCTTGTTGGTCGGCGGGGAACTGATCGATGATCCGGTCCACCGTGCTCACCGCCGTCGTCGTGTGGAGCGTGCCGAACACGAGGTGGCCCGTTTCGGCCGTCTCGATGGCGATGGCCACCGTCTCCAGGTCGCGCATCTCACCGATCAGAATGATGTCGGGGTCTTCCCGGAGCGCTGCTCGGAGCGCGCGCTTGAACGATTGGGTGTGCGAGCCAACCTGGCGCTGGGTGACGACGCACTTCTTGTTCTTGTGGACAAACTCGATCGGATCCTCGATGGTGAGCACGTGATCGGTCCGGGTGCTGTTGATTAGATCGATCATGCCGGCCAGGGTGGTGGACTTGCCGCTCCCCGTTGGGCCGGTGACCACCACGAGCCCCTTTGTCAGGTAGCACAGCGCCTGCACTTCGGGGGACACACCCAGTTGATCCACCGTCAGGATCTCGGTCGGAATGACGCGGAACACCGCGGCGGGTCCCTTGCGGTCGCGCAGAGCGTTGACGCGGAACCGGGCAACGTCGATCATCTCGTAGGCAAAATCGGTATCGTTGGTCTCGCCATATTCCTGCTTGTTGCGATCGGGCATGATCGCCAGCACCATCTCCTCGATGTCCGAGCGATTCAGAACGGCGTGGTCGGGAATGGGTTTGAGCTCGCCGTGGGTGCGCACCGTGGGCGGGAGGTCGACGCGCAGATGCAGGTCCGACGACTCTGAATCGACCAGGTACCGGAGTAGATCCTGAATGCGCTCCTCGGCTTGGCCCGCCACTGCGGAAACGCGTGCCGCCGGTTGTAGCTCGTCACTGTCCTCGGTGGACGGTGCGTCTGGCGGGGACGGTGCTGCCGCGTCCGCCGCCGTCTCCATGAGGAGTGCCTCAGCGGGGACCGACACCGCCGCCGTCGATCTCCGGGGCTGCGCCGGCGACAACACCACCGTGACACTCTCGCCCACCCGGTCGATCTCTGCGTCGACGGGGTGATCGTTGAGGAGATACGCGAACGTGAGGCGTCCCTCGCCGCCATCTAGCTGCGGCTGCATGCCCTCGGGCATGATCTCGCGTACCAGGTTGAGAATCTTGGGCGTGTTGACCGGGTCCTTGGTCACAGGGTGATGGCTGTCGTCGATTTCCAGACAGACCGGCTTGCCGGTCTCGAGGACGACGGAACGCGCGTCCTTGTCGAACATCACATTCAGGAAGCGATCCAGGACAGCCATGCCTCACCTATTGGGCGCGAGTTGCGAAAGCCGTGAATGGTCGGGATCTGGCCAATGTATCCCCGGGTGACGGGGGTCGGCTACCGTTTCCTGAAGTTGACGGCGCGGGCTATTCCTGGGAGGGAGGGAATGTCCGTTCGATCCCTCTCAGCAAGGCACCGTCAGCCCCGTACTCGGGAAGCTTCCCCATGGGACACCACACGGCCTCTCGCGCCTCCTCCGAAGTGTTTATGGCATCCTGCTCCGCCGTGAAGCAGAACATCAGGTCGTGGTGGGCGTGTACCGGTTCGGTCCGATTGGCCGGAATCTCGTGAACGTCCACGCTCACGAGGGTGGGGTCACCGTCACTGACGACGCGGATGCCCGTCTCCTCCCACACCTCTCTCGCCGCCGTCGTCAGGACGTCTCGGTCCGAGGGCTCCACATGGCCCCCAGGTTGGAGCCACATCTGGAGGCGGTTGTGAAACACCAGGAGCACCTGAGTGCCCTCGACCGAAAGCACCAAGCCGCTGGCGGTGATGTGACCCGGGTCGTAGAGGGAGCGGTCGAAGGGTGCCGGGGAATTCCGCAGAAGGTCGATTGTGAGGCGTCGGCTGCGCTCGGCTTGATCGTCGGAGGGATCGAATGCCTCGACCCACTTGAGGGTGTGGTCTCGGCGGTCGCGGTCGTCGAATTGCATGCGGCGACAATAGTCGGAATGAGACCCGACCGGTAGGTCGCAGCCCGGCTCCCGCCAACCCGGGGATTCCCCGTACCCGAGAGGAGACACTTCGAGGCACGTGGCACCGCGGTGTGAACTCTAAGTGGCTATATAACAACAGCTTACAGTAACCCCCAAATCATGGCACCAATCCTGCTCACGTGGCTGGCAGCCGGCGCATTCTCGCTGGAGGGAGGATGTCGGGACGGGCACGAACAGAAACTCGGTGGTATGGGGAGGGAAGCATGTTCAGCGAACTCAACCGACTGCGGCCGACGATCTACGCAGTGAACCTGCCGCCCGTAGGACGGGCCGGGAAGGAACCAGGGCCGCGCAGTAGAGGCAGGAATAGTGGGGGCCGCCTTGGGCAGTCGGGAAAGTCCGGTGCCGCCGGTGCGCCGCACCGATCGGACGTGCATGGGTCCGGCGGGCGCGGCTCTCAAGGGAGCCTGGGTAAGCACTAACCGTCGGTATTTGGCTCCCAGCCGACGTGTTTATAGATCAGAGGGGTCCGCCGGTCACCGGTGGGCCCCCAGTCTTTCCGGGTTCGCCGGAACATTCCCAGGGCATAAACCGTATTCTTAGAAATACGGACCAGGTTCGCCAAACGTCGTTGAAGGATCGTGGATGAGATCTATCGCCCTTGCCTGCGCCACCTGTGCCTCCGTGACCGTCGCGGCGACCGCCCAACAGGGTGGGGTGCTGGACGGAATCGAGCGGGGCAGCACGGGGGTTGGCTCCCGTGTCAGCTTCCTCTTTGGACCGAAGTCCGGGCTGCGCTCGGGAATCGAGGTGGGGTATTCCAAGACGGGGAGAGGTGAGGAGCTGACCTACGTCGGAGATCCGGCGTTCGGTACCGGGTTCCGGAGCACCGTCACCAGCACCCGGCTGTGGCACGCTGCGGTGATTGCCCGGAGGCAGTGGCCTACGCCAAGTCGCCGGCTGAGCATCTATGCCGCTGGCGGAACCGGCGTTTACATGGCCCGAACCTCGACGGAACACTTCCTCTTCGACGCCGATGCCCGGCAACTGGGGCGCGATTCGAAGGTCGGTGGGAGTGAGTGGGAGTTTGGAGCCAATCTGGGGGCCGGCCTCCAGGTGGCCCCTCCGGGCTCGCTAGGGGCCATCGATCTCGACATCCGACTGCACGTCCTTCCGTTTTCCAGCGTGTCCGGGGTCCGCACACTGATGACGTTTTCCGCCGGGTTGAGCTTCTTCTAGCTGCCACATTCCTTGCGCACGATCCTTCGCCCCACCCAGCCCGAACCCAATGCCATGAGAGCATGGCCGCTTGCGGTTGGGGTTTGTGTCATTGCAGCGTGCGGCGGCGGCCAGCCGAGAGGTGAGGGGCTCGTCTACAACTACGCCACCACCCCGTACGAAGGCTACGAGTACGCGATCCGCCAGGCCGGGCTCGAGCAGACCGCATTGGGATACGAGTGGATCATGGCGGGCCGGTTCGCCTTGACCCGTGCCCTGTCTGTGGACTCACCGTACGAGGAGGTCGGATACCTCGAGCCCCTGGAGGCGGGCGCCATGGGCTTCCGAGTGTCGGCGGAGCGGGGCCAGTTGCTACGGATCGAAGTGGAAATGGAGAGCGACGATCCGAGCCGCGTGTTCCTAGACCTGTTTCGCATCATGGACGACACGTTGCGGCCATACCGCCACGAAGCGTACGCCGACAGCATCGAGCACAGCCTCGAGTTCCTCGTGCGTCGAACCGGTGACTACGTAATGCGGGTGCAGCCGGAGCTTCTCAGGGGGGGACGCTACCGGATCCGGATCATCAACGCCGCCTCGCTGGGTTTCCCCGTGGACGGACGGGGCGTGACGGCGATCAGGAGCGTGTTCGGTGATCTTCGTGACGGAGGTCGGCGGGAACACCAGGGTGTGGACATCTTCGCGCCACGAGGTACTCCGGTTATTGCTGCGTCGGACGGGCGGATCCGCTCGGTACGGACGGGTGGATTGGGTGGCAAGACCGTCTGGTTGCGAGACCGGTTCGGGCAATCACAGTACTACGCCCACTTGGACAGCCAGGCGGTACGCCGCGGCGATTCCGTCAAGCTGGGAGACACGCTCGGCTTCGTGGGCAACACGGGCAACGCCCGGACTACTCCTCCTCATCTGCATTTTGGCGTCTATAGCCGCGGCGCATACGATCCCTTTCCTTCATTGAATCCCCTCCCCACCGATCCGCCGCATCTCTCGGCCGACACGGCCAACGTGGGCGGTTGGGCGCGCAATACCATAGACGGCTTGCGTCTTCGGGAGTCTCCCCGTCGGACGGGGAGCGTGCTCGGCGAGCTGGCCCGTAGCACGCCGATGTTGGTGGTTGGTGGCGCGGGGAGTTGGTACCGTGTGCTCCTGCCCGACGGTGCCATGGGATTTGTGACGGCCGCATCGCTGGAACCGGCGAGCCAAGCCCTGCGAAACACGTCGCTCTCCGATGGCGGCCTGCTTCTGGAGAGTCCGTTGGCGACATCCGCCGTGCGTGACAGTGTCGGACCGGGGTCACAAGTCGAGGTGCTCGGTGAATTCGGCGAATTCCTGTTCGTGCGCGCGTCCAAGGGGCTCGCCGGTTGGCTCTCCTTCAATTGAGTTGATCCCCGCGCCGGTCGAGCGGCGATTGTCCGAGACACGAGTTTGACAGGATGGCCCTGGGGCCGCTATTCTGGCGTCGGTCTGCCTGACAAACCGCGAGCGAAAGCAGCAACGGACCTCGATGAATCCTGACCATTTCTTCGGCATGCCGCCGCGACCTTCGCAGGTTAGGATCGCGCAGGGTACCCCCGGATTGGCATCACGGGTGAAGAATGTGCTCCTCCACAACTTCGAGATGGTGCTGGTGCTCGTGTTGCTGGGAAGTCTCTTCTTCATCAACTACTTCGTGGTTCACAAGTTCGCCTTTTTGCTCTTCTACTTCATTCCGGTTCTTCTGGCCGGATTTTACCTGAGCGCCCGCCACGCGGTCATGACCGCGGTGCTCTCGTCGGGCTTCGTAGTGTACTTCACGTTGCTAGATCCCTTCGGTGTGCGCGCGGCCACCGACACGTTCAGCTTCTGGAACCTGCTGATTTGGGCGTGCTTCCTCACGTTGACGGGAGCCCTTGTGGGGCAAATTCAGGAGAAGAACCGGCTCCACGCCGGACAACTGCGTGACGCCTATCTGGGCATCATCCAGATACTCGTGAAGTACCTCGAGACGGCGGATCAGTACACCAAGAGCCACTCGGAGCGAGTGGCAACCGTCTGCTCGGTCTTGGCCCGGCGGCTGGGTCTCTCACAGGCCGAGGTACAGAACGTGTGGTCTGCGGCGCTGCTCCATGACATCGGCAAGATCGAGGTCATAGAGCTCGTCCGGAAAGAGGCGGCGCTCACCGACGACGAGAAGGCGAAGATCGATCAGCACACGGAGCTCGGCGCCCAGCTCATCCTCACGACGGGGACGGTTCTCAACGACGTCATCCCGTTAATCCTCGATCACCACCGCCCGTACCAGGACGGGGGGGACTCCATTCCGTTGGGTGCCCGCATCATCACCGTGGCCGATACATATGACGCGGTGCTCACCGACCGGCCATACCGTGCAGGACGCATGCACTTCCAGGCCGTGGAGATCTTGGAAGATGGTGCGGGGAAGCAGTTCGATCCCAAAGTGGTGCAGGCGTTGAAGGAGTCGGAAACCGAAGTCGTCCGCGTCTACCAAGAAATGCCGGTGTCGCCGGCGCGGTGATCGCTCCGGACAACTATTGACTGCCGATCACCGGCGCCGCATGTTGCCCCACTTCACCCGACAAGGCTGACGATGGAAGAGCGGCGCTGGCACAAGGCCTACGAGGACGGCGTTCCCCCCTCCCTCGATTACGAGCAGTTGACAATCCCTGGATTGCTCGAACGTTCTGCGGCGCGGTTCGCCAATCGCCCGGCAATCACGTTTCGCAACACCACGCTGACGTACAGGCAGTTCAAGGACGAGGTAGACCGCTTGGCTACCGCCCTCGCCGCCCTCGGCGTCACGAAGGGAACGCGGGTGGCCATTCAGGCCCCTAACCTCCCGCAGGCGGTCATCGCGCTTTTCGCGACGCTGCGCCTGGGCGGGATCACCGTGATGACCAACCCGCTCTACACGGCCCCTGAGATCGAGCACCAGTGGAACGACGCCGGGGCCACGGTGGCGATCCTGATGGACTTCCTTTTCACGCAGCGCGTGGAGCCCATCCGGGAGAAGCTCGGGATCGAGCACTACATCGTTGCATCGATCCCGGAGTACTTGGCATTCCCGTTGAACCTCCTGGCGCCTCTCAAGCTCAAGAAGGCGAGCCCCCCGATGATCGCCAAGGTGCCGGAGACGTCCACCGTGCATCGCTTCAGACGCTTGATCCGCAGGACGTCACCCAACCCTCCATCGGTGGAGATAGGGATGGATGACGTAGCGATGCTGCAATACACGGGTGGCACCACCGGCGTGTCCAAGGGCGCCATGCTGACCCACACGAATATGTCGTACAACACGCAGCAGACGGGCAGCTGGGCCACGGGCCTCGAGGAAGGGAAGGAAACGTGGCTCGCATGTCTGCCGTACTTCCATATCTATGGAATAACAGTTTCCATGCTGATTCCGGTGTTCATGGGCGGCCACATCGTGCTGATCCCCAATCCTCGGGACACCGACGGGATGATCAAGAGCATCTTGAAGCATCGCGTCTCCCTCATGCCGGCGGTCCCGGCGATGTACACGGCCATCAACGAATATCCGGGCGTGGAGAAGTTGGACCTGTCGAGCATCAAGATGTGTAACTCGGGGTCTGCGCCGTTGCCGGTGGAGGTGCTGGAGCGGTTCGAAGCACTTACCGGCGCGAAGATCTCGGAAGGGTTTGGTCTCACCGAAACGTCTCCGGTTACACACTGCAATCCGTTCTACGGCACCCGCAAGAAAGGCAGCATCGGCGTTCCGGTCGCGGACACGGACGCGAAGGTCGTGGACATCGAGGACGGTGTCACGGAGATGCCGATCGGAACCGAGGGCGAACTGATCATTCGCGGACACCAGATCATGAAGGGTTACTGGAACCGGTCCGAGGACACGGAAGACATGATCCGGGACGGCTGGCTCTACACGGGGGACCTGGCCACGATGGACGAGGACGGTTTCTTCCGCATCGTCGGCCGCAAGAAGGACATGATCCTGTGCAGCGGCTACAACGTCTACCCCGACGAGATCGATCGATGGCTGGCGGTCCACCCGGCGGTGCTGGAAGCGGCGAGCATTGGAATTCCCGACGAGAAACGCGGTGAGACGGTGAAGTCGTTCGTGGTGCTGAAGCCGGGAGCGAGCGCCACTGTTGACGAGCTCGTCGCCCACTGCCGCGAGGGGCTCGCCGCCTACAAGGTGCCGCGGGCAATCGAGTTTCGGGACAGTCTCCCCAAGAGTCCGGTGCTGAAGATCCTGCGGCGCGAGCTGCGAGACGAGGAGATGGCCAAGCAAGCCGCAAGTTAGTGCTGCCGGTCGCGCAACGTACCGCAGCGCTCCCGCACGCATCTGCCGACGCCTGCGGGTCGCGCAACGTACCGCTGGCCCTCCGCGGCCTGCGGTTCGCGTTACTGGGTCCCGTCAGCTAGACCACGTCACCCGCGAACCAACGCCCGCTGCGGGCCAACGGCACGCAACGCTCCCACACGCATCACTGTCCCAACACTGCAGGTCGCGCAACGTACCACTGGACCCTCCGCGGCCTGCGGTTCGCGTTACTGGGTCCTGTCAACTAGGTCACGTCACCCGCGAACCAACGCCCGCTGCGGGCTCAGCGGCACGCTGCGCTCCCGCAGTGTTTTCGTATGGTGATAGGTGTCGCTCTTTGCGGGCTAGAAGCCGCGCGTTAGTCGAGCTGCTGTTACGATCAGCAGGATTCCCAGCAGTGCGTTGATGCGGCCGATCCACGCCGCTCGGTTTCGCAGGGCCGACGCCTGCGGGCTCCCCGGTTCGGCCCGGGAGGCCGCCGGGCCCACCACGAAGTCGTGATACAGGCTTCCCATGACGATCGCCGCCACCAAAACGAGCTTCCACAGCAGGGTCCGGCCGTAAACGCTGGTCCAAAAGGCCCCGTCGCCCAACGTCTCCCACATGAGGAGGCCCCGGACTTGGAGGTTCAGCACCCCCGTCACCAGCAACACGGCGATGGCGAGCCA
>JBDHAF010000140.1:0-9946 GCA_039588255.1 Gemmatimonadota bacterium
CCAAAACGACGAGCGCATTCTGTACTCCAGCACGTTCCACGCGGACGAGGCCTGTCCACCGCCGCCTGACTACTCCCTGGGATATGTGTGGCCCATAAGCGACCACGACGTGTACACCTCGCTGCCGGATGGTAGCGATCTGGTGCGTCTGACAACGGAGGACGGCTATGATGCCGAGGCGACGCTGTCGCCGGATGGGGAGACGATTGTCTTCACCTCCACGCGCGACGGCGACCTCGACATCTATACCATGAATGTCGACGGGTCGAATGTACAGCGGCTCACCACGACCCTCGGGTACGACGGCGGACCGTTCTTCTCTCCGGACGGTTCGAGGATTGTGTACCGCACGTGGCATCCCACAACGGCCGAGGCAGAAGCGGATTACAGGAGTCTCCTCGCGCAGAACCTGGTGCGGCCGAGTACGATGGAAATCTGGGTGATGAACGCCGACGGTTCGGAACAGCGGCAGGTGACCGATCTAGGCGGTGCGAATTTCGCTCCGTACTTCCACCCCGACGGCAATCGCATCATCTTCGCGTCCAACCATCACGTCATCGAAGCGGATCCCCGGTCTCGGAACTTCGACCTCTTTCTCGTCAACCTGGACGGATCCAATCTGCGGCAAGTCACGTATACGGATGTTTTCGACGGATTCCCGATGTTCTCGCGCGATGGCACGAAACTCGTGTTTGCGTCGAACCGTTATGGGGCAGTAGAGGGGGATACGAACATCTTCATTGCCGATTGGATTGACGAGTGACGCGTAACGAAGGTCGGAGCCAGTGACGGCACCAAAGAACAGCAAACAGACTGCCGCGCAGCCAGTGGTCCAGGTGACACGAAGAGAACCCAGATCACCGGGTCGGACGGTGTGGGAGTGGGTCAAGTCACTCGCCGTGGCGCTGGTTATTTGGTACATGCTGACCAGTTTGCTGGTGCAGGCTTTCCGAATTCCGTCCGGAAGCATGGAGAACACACTGTTGGTCGGGGATTTTCTCTTCGTCAACAAAGCTCTCTACGGCGCCGAACTGCCCATTGTCGGCAAGCGGTTGCCGGCGTTTCGTGACCCACAGCGTGGGGAGATCGTGGTGTTTGACTCGGTGGAAGACCCCGGAATCAGTGTCGTGAAGCGCATTGTTGGGGTACCAGGGGATACCATCGGGATGAAGAACAACATCTTGTTGCTGAACGGCGATCCGCTCGAGGAGAGTCATGCTGTTCGCGGAAACAGCGGAGACCAGAGGGATCCGCGCATGCGGTCATGGCAGAGGAACTATCTCGTCGACGGCGTGAATCGCAGCTCTTATCGTCCAACGCTCAAGAACTGGGGTCCCCTCGTCGTCCCGGTGGACTCGTTTCTCGTGATGGGCGACAACCGCGACAATTCTTATGACGGGCGCTACTGGGGCTTTCTCGGGCGTGACCGGATTCGGGGAAAGCCGCTGTTCGTGTATTACAGCTACGATAAACAGGGCCTCTTCCCTCTTCCGTTCTTGACGGCGATTCGCTGGAGTCGAGTTCTGTCTCGTCCTGATTGATGGCAAAGGGAAAGAAGGCGGAGAGCGCACGCGAGCGGACCATGAGTTGGGTCCGGTCGATCCTCGTCGCGCTGGTCCTGTGGTTTGTGCTGCGGACAGTATTGGTCGGGGCGTTTCACATCACGTCCGGCAGCATGGAGAACACTCTCTTGGTCGGCGATGTGCTCTTCGTCAACAAGGCCCTCTACGGTGCCCAGATTCCGTTGACCAAGAAGCACCTGCCAGGATTTCGCGAGCCGAGGCGGCGCGATATCATGGTGTTCGACTCGGCGGAGGAACCGGGGCTCATGGTGGTGAAGCGCCTCGTAGGCGTTCCGGGTGACACCATCGCGATGCGGGACAACGTGGTGTTTGTGAACGGGGAGCCGCTCGAGGAATCGTATGTCGTTCGGTCCGGGGAGCCACTCGATCCGGCGGACGCGAAGATGCGACTCTGGCAACGCCGCTACCTGGCCGGCACGAGCCCGGACGGCTACCGGCCGACGCTGCAAAATTGGGGTCCGCTGGTCGTGCCCGCAGACTCTTTTCTGGCGTTGGGCGACAACCGGGACTTCTCGTACGACAGCCGCTACTGGGGATTCCTTGGGCGGGACCGAATCCAGGGCCGCGCGATCTTGGTGTACTACAGTTTCAACAAAAACGGCATTCTCCCGCTGCCGTTCATTACAGCCATTCGTTGGAGTCGACTGTTCACGATTCTGCGGTAGTTGGTGGGAAGTGGGACGTGTTGCAGAAAAAAATCCCCGGCCAGTCACGAGCTGGCCGGGGGTTTTGTGTTAGGGATTCGGTCTCAGGACTTGTACCGATAAGTAATTCGTCCGCGAGTTAGATCGTACGGTGAGAGGTCCACCGACACGCGATCGCCCCGGAGGATGCGGATGTAGTGCTTGCGCATCTTGCCGGATACATATGCCAGAACCTCATGACCGTTTTCGAGTTCGACTCTGAAGGTGGTGTTGGGGAGTACTTCCTTCACCGTGCCCATCATCTGAATGGCGTCACCAGCCACGCGTCATCGCCCTCCTAGACAGTCAATTCAGGATGGGAAGGTTGGGTCACATTGCGAGGAACATATACTGCCCGCCGACTGCATGTTGCACACTGCAGCGTGACCTGACGATGCCGGTCCCACCTGGCCGTAGCCACCCGCCGCTTGGGGGTCCGCTGGATCTCGGCACTGCCGCAGCTCGGACACAGGAGCGCTTCGTGATCTCGATCAGCCAAGATCAGCTGCAGGGCTTCGTCAGCCCGAAACTCCTTAATACCGCGACGTCCCACTGGCCCTCCCGGATTTAGGGGGAATCCCAATGTATCCCGCTTCAAACGACTTGACCAGAGTGGACTTAGGGGTAAACTCTCCCATTGGACCCCGCCGCGGAGGCCGTGATGGCGAATCCTCATGACGCATATGTCCCTGTTGCCAATGTCGAGGTGACATCGGTCGTTCCCCTGCCCGCCGGATTTCGGTTGCAGGGATTCGGCGCGGATGGCGCCGACTATCGACTGGACATGCACTTGGACATGCCCTTGGATCAGCGGACCCGTGCGGTTCTCGGGGAAATGCTATCCCAATCGGAGTGGGAGGTGTTTCGGCGGGCACAGGAGCCGCTGAAGGCGCAACTCCGACGGAAGTCGGCCCGCTCGGAAGCGGAGCCGAAATAACACCGAAACGCCGCGGGCCCTCTCCTGTATGGAGCGGTTGTTCCCCAGGTTGATGGGGGACCTCCGGGCCTTCCGGTGCACTCATGCCGGGCCGGGCAGCGGTCCTCGTACTGTAGCCCCACCTACTTCCACGCCGCGTTGGGTTTGTAAACCGTTTATTTTCAACTACTTAGACAGTCAACGATGCCCCACCAGCCTGCGCTTGACGTGGGTGGCCGGACTTCGTAGGTTGCCGCTCCCAATCCAAGCGAGAAGGAGCCTCGATGGCAGCACAACTGGGTGGTCAACAGATCTCGGCACTACTGGAGAGCCTGCCGGGGATAGCCAGCGTTCTCAGAAGCCCAGTGGCTGACGCCATCGCGAACATGATCCGCGCGGGTGCCGGGGTTGGGGATTTTCGTGAGGCGGACGCCAACGAGCTGGTCCAGTACGCTGTGCGGCGTGGGCTCCTCGGCTCCGACGAAGGGGAGGAGCTGCTGGCGGAGGTGAAGGGAGCTGGCAAGAAAACCCGCGCCAAGACGGGGACCAAGAAAGCCCTGCGCAAGACGAAGGCCAAGCGTGTGGTCAAGAAGAAGGCGACAGTTAAGAAGACGCCTTCGGCCAAGAAAGCCACCAAGACGGTGAAGAAGGCCAAGGTAACGAAGCCCGCAGCGAAGCGGGCGAAAAAGAAACGCTAGATCCGCAATCCCTGAACGAGTGACTGCAGTTGCTCGGAGGCTCGGGTCAACTCGCTCGCCTGAGCGGCGATCTCCTCGGTGGACGCGCTCTGCTCCTGGGCAGACGCGGAGACTTCCTCACTGGCTGAGGCCTGGGATTGGGCCGCGTCGGACACTCCTCGCAACAGTCGTTTGATCTGCTCGAGCGTCTTCAAGTTGGTCCGGGCAGCCTGTTCCACCACCCGCGCTTCCCGTTGAACTTCAGCCACCGCCTTGGTGATTTCCTCCAGGGCCTGGGCGGCACCGTGGGCTACCGATTCGATGCCTCCTACCTTCCGCTGCCCATCTTCCATTGTCGTGGCGACGTGGGAGACCTGTTCGAGAACTTCCTTGATGGTGTTGGTCGCGGCGTCGGCGGCGCCTGCGCTGGAGTCGGCGAGCTGTCGCACCTCGTCGGCCACCACGGCGAATCCGAGTCCCCCTTCGCCGGCACGTGCGGCTTCGATTGCCGCATTCAACGCCAAGAGGTTGGTCTGCGACGATACCTGCTTGATCAATTCAACAAACTCATCGATCGAGGCGGAAAGTCTCGCAAGCCGATCGACTTGTTTGGCGCTCTTTTGCACGACCTCACCCAGATCGAGCAAGGTCGTGCCGGCCGCCCCAACGTCCTCGCTGTGTCTGACGGCGAGACGGTGGATCTGACTGCCCACGTCGGCAACCCTGCCGGCCATTTGCACGTTCCTTTCCGAGGAGTTCTGGAGTGCGTCGGTTGCGGCTTCGCTCTGTTTGAGCGATTCGACCTGGACCCTCGCTTCTTGGGACATTTCGACCATGGCGGTGGAGATGAGTGCGCCCGAGGTGGCGAGCTGTTCGCTCATCGCGGAGAGATCTCCGGCGGCCGCGAGGATGCGGTCGCTCTGCTCGGCGACCTCGACAACCAGAGATCGGAGATGCGTACCGATCTCTGTCATGGCGGCGCCCAGCTCCTCGAGTTCCCGCGGCATTGATCCCAGCTCCACCGGGCGAAGATTCCCCTGTCCCAATCGCCGTGCGAAGGTCGCCAGCCTTGCGAGTGGCAACGCCATCGATTGCACAGTTGTCAGGAGAATTGCCGTTCCGATCATCGCCGCCAGGGCCATCACCAGCCACATGATGATTTCCCGGTCCCGCGTCGTGCCGACCAGCACATCGGCGGTTGTCTCTGATGCTGAGGCCTGACGAGCCGAGAGCTCCCGCAGATGACCGATCAAGGTTGTGGCGAGCGAACGCGCCGAGTCCGCGGCCACCCTCGTCGCAGGCAGCTGTCCGGCGCCGATGTCGTGGAGCGCGTGGACATATCCGTACCACGCCTCTGCCTGCGCATGGGTATCCGCGATGTGATTGACGGTGAGTCGGTCTGCCTCGTCGAGTCCGGCGATGGACCGCAGCCGGAGTTGGCTTTCGTAGGCGAACTCGCCGGCGCCATCATACTGGGTCTGCACGTCGGGAGACGGGTCTGAGAGGTATTGCTCGGCCGCTCGGATCTGGTCGAACAACGCTGCAGCCATCGCGCCACTCTCTTGGGCCAACACTGTGTTGAGCTGGAGTTCCTCGGAGACGGTTCTTGCGACGCGTCGAAGTGCGGCGATTCCAGAGATGGCGATGACCGCAATACCCAGGACGAGCGCACCCTCACCGACGATGACCCGGAGCCGTAGCGTGTTGAGTTGACGAAACCAGCTCATTGACCGGCCGCCACGGTGAGTCGGCCGTCGGAAACGCGACCAATGACGACATCTTTGTCGGGGACGTCACCGCGCTCGTCGAACGCGATGCGTCCGGTGACTCCTTGGAACGGCTCGATGCCGCTGCCGACTCGCGCCAAGTATTCGCGGATGCGCTCCCGGTCGGCCCCAACGGCTTCGAGTGCCTCGCCGAGGAGATGAATGGCGTCGTAGGCGCCGGCGCCCCTATGATCGGGGAGTCGATTGCGATATGCGGTTCGATAGGCACGCACGAATTCGGCGTTGCGGGCGCCGGCCCGGTCGGCCAGATACGCGGTGGAGATGAGAATGCCCTCGGCGACGTCTGCATCTTCGATCCCAACCAGTCCGTCGCCGCCCATGACCGGCGTTCCCAGTCCAACGGTGTCCATCGTCGCAGCGACTCTCCTGCCTCCCGCCTGCGCGCCGGCGAGGAACAGCACATCAGCCCCACCTCGTTGCCGTATGCGTTGAAGGAAGGGGGCGAAGCTGGGCAGATCCTCGATGTATGGGTCCTCGGACACGACGACCCCTCCCAGCTCCTGGAAGCTCGAGGAAAAAGCCCCGCGGACCCCGCGACCGTAGTCGCTGTTCTCGTACACGATCGCCGCCCGTTCCGCACCGAGCCGCGCTCTGGCCCACTCGGCCAAACGGGTCCCGTGGACGAGGTCGGAGGGGCAAACCCGGAACGTGTACGGCCCGGCCTCGGAGAGTAGTGGACTCGACGCCGACGGGGATATCTGCACCACCGGGTTGGAGCCACCACCGTATATCGGAGCGGCTGCCAGCGTGGTCCCGCTGGTGAGGTGTCCCACCACTGCGACGAGGTTTCTGGTGTCGTACAGCTGGCGGGCGACTTGCAGGGCAATGTCGGCATCCGCGCTGTCATCCATCACGACGAGCTCAATCGTGCGCCCATCGACTCCGCCTCTGCCGTTGATCTCACGGACCGCCAACTCGGCCGCTTGTCGCATGGACGTGGCGCGGTCCTCGGAGAAGGGCCCAGCCAAGCCGATGCGGATGGGGGTGTTGCGGGAGCACCCGGCTACGATGAGAATCGCAGTTGCCAGTAATCGAAGATGTTTCGACACGCAGTCAATTTGCTCGACGATCGAGTGATCGACAATGCTGGCTGGGAAGAAGGGGTCGTGGCGAGCTGAATGTCGAGTAGATTCCCCATGGATGTCGAGTCAGATCTTTCATTTTGCGGAGGCCCTCAGGGGGTTGCTCGCGGCCTCCACGCCGGAGGCGTTCGAGCGCGTTTGGCAGGCGGCGAGGTTGAGCGAGCTGGGGTGGGGCGCACTCCACCGGGCGTGGCGCCACGACGAGTATTACGGTGAGAGGGCGCTCCGGGAGGTCGACGGCCTCCTGCTGAGGCTGCTGGACCGGTTGCCCCATTTGGTGGTCGACCGCACCGATGCGGCCGTCCGACTGAGGACATTCCGTTCTTCCGAGCTCGAGCGGCTACAGCACGCAGCGGCGGCCGCCCTCGTGGCACAGCGATTCGGTGTGGCGGGCCTCCGGACCGTCCTGGAGGACGACGCCGCGCCGTTGGCGAGAAGGTACTTCTCGTTCTTTTCCCTCGCGGAACGCCACCCACCGAGGCAGTGGCCGGTCTTTGCCACCTTTTTGGTGCCGGGGGCCCATCACGCCTTCATGGGTGCTGCCGCCGAGGGGGCGCGGTTCTATCCGGCAGAAGGTGCCGCACAACAGCTGGTAACGTTGTTCGACGCCACCAGGTCGGACCTCCATCTCCGCAGTTTCCTGAGTCCCCGGATCCTCGAGTCGTTGTTTGTCCTGAACGATCCCCGGACGTTGCCGTTCCTGAGGGGGCTATTGACGTCGGGGTACACCGACCCGCAACCCGATTACTGCGAGGTCACGCGCGCGCTGGTGATGATACGGCGGGTCACTGGTTCAGTGGAGCCGAGTGTGAAGTTCACCCATGAGAGCGTGGATCGGATCGAGCCCGTCCTCGACTCTGCCCAACGACTGTTTGAGGAGCGCAAGGAAACCCTACATCCCGTGATGGTGATTTAGCGGCGGATGATGCGCCTGAAGATCGTGACGCTCGTTCCGGGGCCGATGCTGTCGAGGAGTATCTGCTGACCGGGTGCGTCGAAAAAGCCGGTCCAGACCAGTGTCGAGTCGGGAACCTCGAGTGAGTCTGGTGTCCAGTCGAAGCTGATGTCCCGAAACGTGCGGTGCCATTCACCCCACGTCCACGAGCCGCCCGGTGAGATACGGTGCCGGACCCTCTCGCCCCTATAGAACTCGATCAGCATTCTGGTGCTGTCCGGAAGGTCGGCAATCCATCCCGACGCAGAATACCCCGGCCCACTCCTCGTTTCCATGGGCCGTGCCAGAGGATTCTGCTCCGTCATCGTAATGGTGACGTCATCCACTTCGATGAGGAGTTTTTCCAGGGAGAACCGGTGCTGCAAAACGAATTGGTACCCCGGGACGAAGAACTCGTCTTCCTCGTGAATCCTGTGGAACGCGTGGTACAGCATGTGGCTCACCGAGGTGTCCCCGTAAATGATCAGCCTGCGGGGCGTGAGTGCGTAATTCACGGGGTAGTCGTACTGGTTATCGCTGACGACGAGCATGCTGTCGCCGAAGAAGTCGAGCCAGAGCGGTAGACCGTTCACCCTGGCACCGACCCAACGCTTGAGAATTCGGTCAGGTATGCTGTCGGGCCGTCGGTCGAAAAAATCCTGCCGAGCGGCCGACGCTGCAGGAACGGTTGCCAGCAGCACCGTGGCCATTGCCGCGCCTGCGAAAAATCTGGGAATCGACCTCATCAGTGAAGCATGGGCACGACGGGTTTTTCAGGCAAGGGAAGCCGGCGGGGATTACCAGGCCACGCCGAATGCCAGATTGACCAACAGCCCGAGCGTATCCTGAAGGTCCTGCGATCCGGGCACGAGGGGGTCTGGACCGAAGAAGTGCTCGTAGCCCACCGAGGGCTCCACGAACCACCCTCTGGTGGACACCCAACGGAACCCGGCCAGCCCTCCGAGACCTAAGTACATGTGGCTGTTGCGCTCCGCCATGAAACCGGAGGCCAGGAAGCCCCGGGTGGCATTGGAGTTGTCTGCCTCCAGCCACACTCCGTCCACTCTTGCTCCGACCACGACACCACCCACCTCCGCCAGGCCGAAATACTGTCGCAGACCGATGCCTGGCCCGCCTCCGTAGATACGGACGCCGTCCTCCTGGGAGTACACCCCGACCCCGGCAATCTCCAGCGTCGTGGTCCTGCCTAGCGTAAACTCTACGCCTGCAGTACCGATCCCCAGTGCCAACCCCAGGGGCTGGACGAACACAAATCGTTGTGGTACTTCACGTAAGCCCTGCGCGCCAAGCGATTGGGGGGCAACCAAACCGGCCAGCGCGACCAACGCCAATGTCTTCACTCGACACCTTCACAGAGGTTGATGGCGATATTGGAGTGCAAGGTCCATACCGGTCGTTCTACATGTTGGGGAAATGACGCTAACTTTCAAGCCACCATGGCAGCCGCACCTGTGACACCACGAGCGACTCACCCCTTCACGGACCGAGGAGAGGCGCTGGGGCATTTCTTCACGAGGGCTGGGGAAGCTCCCCGGTTCGTGGCTTACGATGAAGAGGTCGGCTGTCCGCTGGAAAGTGCCCTGGCGGTGCTCGAGTGGACGGTAGCCGTGGGCATCTTGGACGACGACGACCTCATCCACGCCGCCCGCTTGAGCGGGGAAACGGCGGCCGCGATGGTGGAACGGCGGCGGGATGGCCGCCGGGTGTTCGTGTACATGGGGCCCCGCATGGATGCCCCGCCGGCGGATCCCTACGAGGGCTCCCTCCTGTATGACGAACCGGGGGTCCGAGCGTACGAGTTCGCTCAACGTGCCCACGCACTGGCACACTTCATCCGGGCGACGCAGGGGGTCGGCGCCGTCATTTCCATGCTGTCAAAGAGGGCGCCGGAGCTGCGCCACGTGAAGCGCTGGCTTGGAGGGTTGCTTCAGGAGGCCGATCGAGCTGGATCCAACAACCTGCTGTCCGGCTGGTTTGCCACGAGCTCGGCCGGGGTGCTCTTTGCACCCGCCGGGCAGGGCCAGCCGTATGTGTACGAAGAGATCTCCTCCGAGTGACCTGTAGGCGGGCCAACCTAGAGGTGCTGAAACGAACCACCTTGCACCATGTGGCACAAGCCGACTTTCCAACATTCCACATATTCCACACCGGGTGGATAAAGCGTCCAACTCACTGTTTTTCAGAGGCTTTTCCGTCCACATTTTTTGCACATCGGAATCGCGTAAACCGAAGAGACATCGGCACTTGCGCGATTTTGGACCCC
>JBDHAF010000141.1:0-10341 GCA_039588255.1 Gemmatimonadota bacterium
CGGGGCGCCGCCGTCGCTGCGTGACGTGGATTCCTCCCAGTTCGAGTTGGCCGACCGCTGGATTCTCTCACGGCTGCAGCACACCACCCGGGCGGTAACCGAGCACTTCCACGAATTCCGGCTGAACGAGGCGACCAGCGCCGTATACCACTTCCTGTGGGACGAGTTGGCCGACTGGTACGTGGAGCAGGTCAAGCCGCGACTCCACGGCAACGCCTCCGGGGGCGACGCGGCCCGGGCCACGCTCGTAACGGCGTTCGAAACGACGCTACGGCTGCTCCACCCCATCATGCCGTTCATTACGGAGGAGTTGTGGAGTTGCCTGCCTGGCGAGCGCGAGCCGGTCTTGGCAGGGGCGGCGTGGCCCGAGGCGAACGAGCAACTCGTCGACGCCGAGTCCGAAGAGCGGTTCGCGCTGGTGCAGTCCCTGACCGGCGCCATCCGCGGGATTCGCGCCGAGTACGGTGTGAAGCCGGGAAAGACCGTTCGGGCGGCGGTGGAGGCGGCATCGGATCTCGCCCGGGGCGCCTTCGAGGCTGAGCGCAGTACCGTGGAGCGGCTCGGCAAAGTGGAGGGGCTGGTGTTCGACAGCCTGGAGGAATCCGTGGGTGCGCACGCCGTGTTGCCGGACGGGTCCGCCGTGTTCGTCCCGCGGGAACGAGAACTTCACGAAGCGTGCGCCCGCCGAGGTGGTCGAGCGCGAACGACAGAAGGAGCAAACGTGGCGCGAGCAGCGGGATACGCTGGCCGCCAAGCGGCGCTCGCTGGGCTGCTAGGCGCCGCGGCCGTGGGGCTCGTGGGTGCGTGCGCCAGCATGCAAGCGCCGCCCGGCGCCCCCTACGATCCCGACCCACCGATTCTCCTCACGACAACACCCGACTCCGGCACCGTCGTCGGCGAGTTCGACGACGACGTGGAGTTCGAGTTCGACGAGGTCATCGCCGAAAGGAACCTCGACCGCCTCATCACCATCTCTCCGCGGCACGAGGAGATTTCCGTCTCGTGGAAGCGGCAGCGCTTCACCGTCAAGCCACGGGATGGGTGGCACGCCGACGCCGTCTATCAGGTCACGCTATTGCCGGGGGTGACGGATCTGCAGGCCAATCGCACCGAAGAGGGACACACTATCGTGTTCTCCACGGGCGGCGACATCCCCAACACCCGCATCACGGGATCGGTGGTGAACTGGGAAGGAGGGCAGGTGGCCCTGAGCGCGCTGGTCGAGGCCATCCGCCTGCCGGACTCCCTCACCTACCTCGGGCCCACCGATTCCAGCGGCACGTTCAACCTGTGGTTCTTGCCGCCGGACACCTACCTGCTGCGGGCGGGCATCGACGGCAACGGCAACCGACGGATCGACGCCCGCGAGCCGTACGACTCCGTCACGGTAACGTTTGCGGACTCGCTGCTCGACCGGGATTTTTGGACGTTTCGCCACGACACGGTGGGCCCTCGCGTCACGGGCCTCACCCTCGAGGACAGCGTGACGGTGGCGATGGAGTTCAGCCAATCGTTGGCGTTGAACCTCCCCCCACCGGCGGCGTTCGGGGTGTGGGAGCTTCCCGACTCCAACCGGGTGATCGTGCGGCAGGTACTGGTGCGCGCGGAGTACGACTCGCTGCGCCAGGCGGCGGCCGACTCCGCGGCGCAGGTGGCGGCCGACTCCGCGGCGGCGGTGCGGGACTCGGTGGCGGCGGCCCTGGCCGACTCCCTGGGGCTGGCGCCCGACACGGTGGCGGCCGCTCCGGACACGGCGGTGGCGCCGCCGGAGCCACCCGAAGTGCTGACCGACTCGCTGGCGATCGCCGCCCGGGCCGACAGCGTCCGCGCGGCGGCGCTCCTCTCCCAACGCCCCGCCCTCTTCACGGGCCTGGTCATCATCACCGTCGAGCCCCTCGAGCCGGGAATCCGGTACTGGATCGATGCGGAGGTCGGCAACCTTTTGGGGGTCCTGCTCCAGTCGGGCCGGTTCCTGACCGTGCCAGCCGTTGCAGAGCCGGATTCCACATGACGGACACCCGGAGCGGCCTGCCGGCCGTCCACAAGCTGCTCGCCGAGGCGGAGCAGGCGGGGCTCACCGACCACGCGCCCCGGGAGGTCGTCGTCGATGCCATCCGGGACACCATCGATGACGCCCGGCGCCAAGCCGGCTCGTCCCCGGAGGAGGGATGGGTGGCGGCGATCCAGCGCCGCGTCGAAGCGAGACAGCGACCGTCATTGGCGCCCGTGATCAACGCCACCGGCGTCGTGCTCCACACCAACCTGGGCCGGGCCCCCCTGGCCGAGGTGGCCCACCAGGCCGTGGTGCGGACCGCCGGCTACAACACCCTGGAGTACGACGTGGACGCCGGGGAGCGTGGTTCCCGGCAGGACCACCTCCGGCAACTCCTGACGGACGTCACGGGGGCAGAGGACGCCCTGGTCGTCACCAACGCCGCCGCGGCGATGGTGCTCGTCTTGAACGCCGTTGCGGCCGGGGGCGAGACGATCGTGTCCCGGGGCGAGCTGGTGGAGATCGGCGGCTCGTTTCGGATTCCCGACATTCTCGAGAAGAGCGGCACCGTCCTCATCGAGGTGGGAACGACCAATCGCACCAAGCTGCAGGACTACCTTGGGGCCGTGAGCCCGCGGACCAGGTGCGTCCTCAAGGTACACCGCTCGAACTTCCGGCTTTCCGGGTTCGTGACCGACGTGGAGACCGGGGAGCTGGTCGATGCCATGGCGCCCAAGGGCGTACCGGTGGTCCACGATGTGGGGAGCGGGTTGCTGGTCGACTTGAGCGAGTACGGGCTGACCGGCGAACCGCGGGTTCAGGAGGTCGTGGCGGCCGGCGCGACGGTGGTGTTCTCAGGTGACAAGTTGCTGGGGGGACCCCAGGCCGGGATCATCGTCGGTTCGACCGACGTGATCCGGCAGGCGGCAGCCAATCCCTTCACCCGCGCCATGCGGCCGGGTAAGACGGTGATCGCCGCCCTGGAGGCCACGCTGCGCCTCTACCGCGACCGGAGCGCCGCCCTGACCGAGATCCCCACCCTGGCGATGCTCACCGTCGATCCCGCGGTGCTTCATGACCGGGCAGAGGCCCTCGCCGCCCGCGTCGATGGCGCCGTCATCCTCCCGAGTACTTCGTCGGTGGGCGGGGGGTCGTTCCCCGACGCGGAGATGGCGACCACGGTGGTGTGTGTCCCCACCGACCACCCCGACAGGTTCATGGCGCTGCTTCGCCGCCACGATCCCCCCGTGATCGCCCGGGCGAGCGAAGACGGCGTGTTGCTCGATCCCCGGACCATTCAAGCCGGCGAGGAAGACACCGTGGTGCAAGCCATGACTGTGGCACGGAAGGCCTGACTCATCACCCTTCTGCACCTTTGGCCCGTGGTTACATTTCTCACATCGTGATTTGCCTCCCTCGGCAACCGAACCCTAACACCGCGAGATGCCCCCCATGCGAGTAGCCGTCTTCGCTTCGGGTGGCGGGACGAACCTGCAAACACTGCTCGACGTGTGCCGCCCACCGGAGCCGGCGAGCGTCGGGCTGGTCGTCAGCGACAAATCGTCGGCGGGCGCCCTGGATCGTGCGCGCGCAGCAGGCGTGGCGACGCACGTCATCCCGGATCCCAGCGACGGGAGCGCAATACTCGATGTGCTGCAGGATGCCGAGACCGATCTGGTGGTGCTGGCCGGGTACCTGAAACTGGTCCCGCTGGAAGTGGTGCGGGCCTTCGAGGGCCGCATGGTCAACATTCACCCGGCGTTGTTGCCAGCGTTCGGCGGCAAGGGCATGTACGGCAGTCGCGTGCACCGGGCGGTCATCGAGTCGGGAGCAACGGTCTCGGGTGTCACCGTGCACATGGTGAACGAGGAGTACGACAAGGGAAAAACCGTGGCCCAGTGGCCGGTACCGGTCCAGGCCGACGACACGCCGGAAACGCTGGCGGCGCGCGTGCTCGAGGTGGAGCACGAGCTGCTGCCGGCTGTGGTTTTGATTGCAGCCCGAGAGGGCAAGGTGGTCCGTCTACCGTTTCCCCAAACGGCGTTTGCCGCGGGGAAGATTGCAGCAGTCGCCGAGACGCTCGTGAAGAGCTAAACCTTCACACGACACAGCGAGGGACACGTGCCACGCGCATTGATTTCCGTTTCCAACAAACAAGGTATTCAGCAGCTGGCCAAAGGGTTGTCGGAGCTCGGGTGGGAGATCATCTCCACCGGCGGTACGGCGCGGGCGCTGGAAGACGGCGGCGTGGCGGTCACCAAGGTCGAGGACGTCACCGGATTCCCCGAGATGTTGGACGGCCGGGTCAAGACGCTGCATCCCGTCATTCACGGCGGGTTGCTCGCCCGGCGCGACCTCGCGCCACACATGGAGGCACTGCAAGAGCACGGGATCGCCCCCATCGACCTCGTCGCCGTCAACCTGTATCCCTTCCGGGAAACAGTCGCCGATCCCAACGTGCTCTTCGAAGACGCCGTCGAGCAGATCGACATCGGCGGGCCGTCGATGCTTCGCTCGGCGGCCAAGAACCATCCGGCGGTGCTTCCCCTGGTGGACCCGGGAGATTATGAGCGAGTGCTCACTGCCCTCCGTGAGGATTCCGTCGACGACGAGCTGCGCCAGGAGCTCGCCGCGAAGGTCTTCGCCCACACCTCGGCCTACGATGCCGCCATCGCCGAGTACCTCACGAAGACGGATGGGGCCCTCCCGTCGTTCATCAGTCTCAACCTGAGCCTGGCGCAGCCGCTGCGGTACGGCGAGAACCCCGACCAGGCCGCCGCCTTGTACACCACCGGCGAGCCCGAGGGTGTGGGCGAGATGTGGCAGCGCCACGGCAAGGAACTGTCCTTCAACAACCTCATCGACATCGAGGGAGCCATGCTAGCCGTGGCGGGATGGAGCGACCGGGTGGCCTGCGCCATCATCAAGCACACCACGCCCTGTGGAATCGCCCTGGGGAAGACGACGGAGTGGGCGTACCGGAGGGCCCTCGCCACGGATCCCACGTCGGCGTTCGGGTCGGTGGTGGCATTCAACACCGTGGTCGACGCCAAGACGGCGGAGGCCATGGCCGACCTGTTCGTCGAGGTGGTGGTCGCGCCCCGGTTCCGCGACGACGCGGTGGCGGTCTTCGAGCGCAAGAAGAATCTCCGCGTCGTGGAGATGCCCATCGAAGCCCCGGGCGGAACCGGCGCCCTCGACTTCAAGCGGGTGCGGGGTGGCCTCCTGGGCCAGGAACGGTTCCGGTTCGCCACCGACCAATCCATCTGGAAGGTCGCCACCAAGCGCGAACCCACCACGGAGGAGTGGCGAGACATCTACTTCGCCTGGACCGCCGTGGCCAGCGTGAAGTCCAACGCGATTCTCCTGGCCAAGGACGAGGCTGCCATCGGGATCGGGGCCGGTCAGATGAGCAGGGTGGATGCGTCGTTCCTGGCCGCCCACAAGGCGAAGAACGAAGGACACGACCCCGAAGGATCGGTCCTCGCCTCGGATGCCTTCTTCCCCTTCGCGGATGGCGTGGAGGAGGCCGCCAAGGCCGGGGTGACGGCCATCGTGCAGCCAGGCGGGTCAAGGCGCGACGATGAAGTGATCGCCGTCGCGGATGCCCACGACCTCACCATGGTGATGACAGGGAGCCGCCAGTTCCGGCACTAGCGGACGGCGGGACCGACCTTACAACCGCGGTGCGATCTCCAGCCCAACGTACACGTTCCGGGGAGGCGCGGGCTCGAAGTACCGCCCGAAGCCCGCGTTCACTGTGATCGATGCCCCATACCGCTCGTCGAACACGTTCAACACGCCGATGAACGGGGCGAGGCGCCACCCCGACAGCATGCCCTCCCACCCCGCCCTGAGATCCGTCGTGAACCACCCGTCGTTTTCCGCCGTGTTGGCGTCATCCACGTAGTAGGACGACGACACGTTGTAATCGGTGGCAAACCAGATGCCGGACGAGAGTGCGACACGGATAGATCCGTAGAACCTGTGGCCCGGCACTCCGGGAATGTCGTTGCCGTCGAAGTTGCCGTCCTCCGTCTCGAAATCCTCGAACTCGTAATCCGCCAAAGTGTAGGAGGACACTACCGTCACCTGATCGACGGGGCGTACCGTCACTCCCAGCTCCAGCCCTCGATGTCTCGTCTCGCCGGCATTCTGGAAGAATTGCCGCGATGGCTCGGACGGCACTTCAAACGGGATCAGCGCATCCCGCACCTCCACGTGAAAGGCACTGGCGGAGTACGAGAAGCGCGCCCCACCGCCGCGAAGGCCCGCCTCGACGCTCACCGCGCGCTGGGGCTCGAGGTCCGGGTTGAATCCACCGGGCCCTGAGGGACGGTTCCCCAGCTCGGTCGTGGTGGGGGTCTCGAACGACGAGCTGACATTGGCATACGGCTGCACCAGGTCGCTCGGCCTCCAGGAGAATCCCAGCGACGCAGACGCCGCCGACATCACCCGCTCACCCGAGTCGTCTCCGTCGGTGAGGAGGCGGTCCTCCGCCGAAAACGACACCCGGTCGTATCGCATGCCCAAGGTTCCCGACACCCGGTCTCCCAGATCGACCCCCAGCTGCGTAAACGGTCCGATCTCCGTCACCCGCTCTAGCTGATCTCGGGTGATGGTGGTGCGGTCGGGCGTCCGCTGCACCCGGTCGTCCCGCTGCCGCTGCAGGTCGACACCCAGCGACCAGCGCGGCTGGGTCGAACCCATCGCAAACGGGATTTCTGCGATGGCCCGGACGCCATAGGCCCAACGGTCGAGCTGGATGAACGCAAACGACAGGCGGTTGTCGAGATCCCGGGTGAGCCCGAACGCCGTCACCCCCACAGACCCCCCCGCGGCGAAGCGTCTCGTCAGGTTGATCCCCAGCTGACCCTGCACCACGGACTCGCCCGCGTCGGCGTCCACGTTGCGCTGGTTGGCCTGAGCCGGGTTCTGGTCCACCTCCGCTTGCGTGAGGGACCCGGGATTGTCCGACGTCGGGTTTGCGGCCAGATGGCCGGACACCAGCAACGTCGTACCGGCCGTCAGCTCCTGTTCCAGCCGAACACCAAGGTTGTTGATCTCCGCCTCGGCGTGGTCCCGATACCCGCCGGAGGTGGTCCGGGCACCGTTGATGGCGAGGGTGCCGTTCCCCACCGGCGCGGAGACCCGACCTTGCAGCTTCACCATACCGTAGGCGCCACCCACCGTCCTGACCGAAGCTTCCTTGCTCACCGGGGAGGGGCTGGCCGATCGCAGGGAGATCACGCCGCCGGACGCGTTGCCGTAGAGGCTCGACGACGATCCCCGCAATACCTCAACCGACCCCAACGAGGCGATCTCCACGTTCGTGAGCTGTCCCTGGCCGTCGGGGAGGGTCTGGGGAATCCCGTCCAGCAGGATCTTGACGCCCCGGGCCCCGAAAGCGGACCGGGAACCGAAGCCTCTAATCGCGATGCGCTGGTCGTGGGACGGATTATACCGGTTGGCGACGAAGAGGCCGGGCACCTGCACCAGTGCCTCGTCCAAGCCCAGGGTTGCCCGGCCCCGCTTGAGGTCGGCACCGTCCACCGTGGCCACTGCAAACGGGATCTTGAACAGCGAGACGGTTTGTCTCGTCACCGACAGCTCGATGGGCCGGAGCACGATGGTGGAGTCCTGGGTGGAATCGGCCGCCGTGCGGCGCTGGCCGACCGCCGCCCCCGGTGCCGCCACCATCAGGGCGACGAGAAGGAATCTCCGCATTGTTATCACACCCCGCCCCTACACCGGCAACCGCAACAGCGGAAGTTCCCGGCCCTCGGGCTGGGACGGCACCACACCCACTCGTTGGGCTCCGTACTTGACATAGAACGTCTCGGCGTTGGGATCGGACACAATACGTAGCGCGTCGGCGCCGTTGTCGCGAGCACACGCCATGGCGTGGCGCAGGAGCGCGTCGCCGATGCCTTGACCCATGTGATCCGGCTGCAAGAAGAAGTGATCCAGCTCCAACTCACCCGTGATCTCCGCGATCGTGTAGAACCCCACGACGTCACCCTCCTGCTCGGCGCACACCACCATGTTGTTACCGATGTAAGCGGGCGTGATCGTGAGATCGTCTTCCCACAGCCGCAAATATTCGTCGGGTCCCTCGCGTCCCTGCTATACGGCTCCCTCTCCAACAACGTTGCGCCGCCTTCCCACGGTCGGTAGCATACCTTCCACGATCGAGCCCACCGAGTCCACCGAGTCCACCGAGCCCCGGGGAGCCATATGAGCGACGGCACGACAGACCAGTCCACATTGTACGCCGACCACCGAAAGTTTCTCAAGGAGGTGGTCGAAAAATACGACCTCGAGGACGAGGACAAGGCGCTGCGGGTGCTGGTGACCTATGCCATGCAGGACGGCGACTTGGACGACATCTTCAAAGGAGTCCGCTGCCGCCACTGCGGGTAGCTCCTCACCGACCGCACTCCGGCGGACCCGCTGAAATTTCGTACTACCGTCGGCTGCCAATCCGTCCCAAAGTGCTACGTTTTGGGCGGATTGTCATGCTTGGAGTGGTCATAGTGGAACCCGCGGAGGGCTAACGGGTAACCTCCCCCAACGACCAGCTCACCGACCAATACAATTGAAGACACATGCGACGTGTTGGGCGCCTTGCCGCCAGGCGAGGTACTCGCTGGAGGGGCGAGCGAGTTTCTACAAGCTCGGCGCAACACGTCGCACCTCTTCTGGTTGTCGGGGTCTAACGGGTGGGTCTGTCGACCAGGGTTGGCCTCACTGCTTCCGAGCAACCGCAACGGAACCGACGAGGATGCAGGGCGACAACGTGCCCCACCGGCGGCAGGCGTCTGCCAGGGTCACGTGCCTGCCCCGACGCTGGGATTCTAAGGGCCACAGGATGGATTGATCCACTGCACGCAGGACCTGGGCCTTACTCCACCAGCAGGCCACCTGCGAGTTGACCTGTACAATCTGCGCGACCGGCGCTCGCGGGTCGCTAGCTTCCTGTATGTCAATGCGCGAGAGGTAGCAGGCGTACTCGGCGTCGACGCGCGGCAATTCGGGATGATTGTGCCAAACGGCGATCGTGGCCCGGGGGCACGACTGGTAACCGACCGCCTTGGCGCTGCTGAATTGAATGGGTGGTTGCCAGGCGAGATCGATGATGGCCCGGTCGCCCTCTACGGTGCCGATGAGGCAGCGAACGGTCTCGACGTGCAAAGTGTCCGCCAGTGCGTCGAGTTCGTCGAATATGTGGGGAGCGATCTCGAGGCTCAGAGTGCGGGCCGTCGCCCGTGAGCTAGAGCCGTCCAACTCAGAGGCGAACCGCTCTTGGGCCACAGCGCGCGTTGCGACTGTGATCATGATTACAAGGAGCGGCAAGCTTTTCATCGGTCTGCTCGATATTCATGGTTGCCCTTACTATAAGAGCAATACCGATGCCACAACCTCAGGTGGTTTCAGCTCAAAGAGTTATTGGAGGAGAAATGTCCGGAACGTGTTGGAGAGTGTGGCGTTTGGCAACCCTGCCCGCTATTCGCCACGCTTGATCTCGGCCGAGTGTGTCCCGCGTCACATATATGAAAAGCGGACTACGCAGGTGGGTCGTCGCCCTCCGGCTTCTGTGACGTAAACCACTCGTCAGCGACGTTGCTGGGTAGATACAGCACGCCGCCGAGGTTGTGCTCCAGCGCGCACGGCAGGCAGACCCGTCCCCATCCCACGGCTCCGTCGGTGTTCTTCAGAGCCCTGATGATGTGAGCCGTCACTGATTTGCGGCAAACGAAACAGTACATTGGTCAGCCGTCTTCGTTTTTATCTTCGCGATTCGTTTCCGAATCCTCACGTGAATCTCGAAGGGGTGAGATCAACGCTCCGTCCAGCCCGTATTCCCAAGCGCAGGGTAGGCAGATTCGTCCTGTACCGTCCGGGCCACCCGCACTCTTCAGCCCTCTCACGATATGGACCACCGCCACACTGCCACATATGAAGCATCTCATTCTTTATCCGACCTGACTACCTGGTTCAAAATGGCTCGGATTCTGTGTGCAAAAATCGGGGGAGTGCGGTGGGTCACAACGCCCCCGATCCCGCCAAAGCCAGAATACTTGGGACAGGGGAAACCCGCTGTGTCCTAAGGCACACAAACAGCTGATGGGCTGTACTGGGGAGGGTTCTTGGGGGATCCCCTAGTCGGGGAAGTCCATACGGCGAAGCAAATCCTCGAACCGCGGATCCGCCCGGAGCGCGTCGTATCCAGGCCACACCTTGAGCATCTCGACGCCGTCCCGTGCGTCGTACGCACGCTCCAGCCAGGTCATCGCCGCTTCGACGTCTCCGAGTGCCGCGTACACTTTCGCAAACTCGCTCGGTCG
>JBDHAF010000142.1:0-10665 GCA_039588255.1 Gemmatimonadota bacterium
GAAGTACGCCCAGAACTCCGCCACACCCCTGTAGGAATACGGAAACACGATGTCGCGGATGTCGAAAAACGAGTTGAAGATCGGATGGCGCATATCGAGGCGCACCGGCTGCAGCTCGGGGAGTACCCGCCGCATCTGCAGCTCGAAATTCTGCCAATCCCATCCGCCGAAGTCGTCCACGATGAGGAATCCCCCCTTGAGGAGGTAGTTCCTCAGTCCCTCGGCTTCCGCCTCGCTCATGCTCCAATACCCCGGCTCCGACAGATATGCCAGGGGGTATTTGAACAGCTCGGGGTCGTCCAAGCGGAGGATGTTGCTGCCGCCCATGTACGGGTCGAGCAACGTCACCGCCTCGAGGATCCTGGCGAAGTTCTGCTCGGCCCGGGGATAGTCGTGGTACCACCCTGGGTTCCATCCGCCTCCAGTGTACTGCAGCCTCACGAAGGTGAACTCGTGCTCGTTCTCGGTATTGGGCGCGATCGCCCCCCCACCCTCACCCCGTCCGCGACCGCGTCTGCGCTGTGCGTCCAGCGGTCCCGTGACCACGAACAACAACAGCAGCGCAACAAGCAACCGTTTCACGATCCGTCTCCTCCGGTTCCCCGGGACCTGACCTCCAAGAGCAAATCGAGTGCCTTCTCGAAATTGGGCGCCCGCTCGAGGGCTCTGAGTACCGCCCGACGCGCTTCGCGGAGATTCCCCGCCTCGAAGTACGCCAGCGCAAGCTGGTACTCGGCCTCGGCCCGGTCGACCGGATCGAGCGCCAGCACCGCCTTGCGCTCGCGAATGGCACCAGGCCACGCCTCCAACCCGCGGTACAGTTCCGCTAGCCGACCGTGGATGGCCATGTCGAACGGGTAGACGTACTGGGCTCGGTCGAGCGCCGCCGCTGCCGCTTCGGACTGGCCCATCCCCTCGAGTAACTCGGCCTGCCGCAGATACGCATCATAGTGGCCGGCGTTGATCGCCGTCAGCTCGGCGAGCTCGCCCACCGCTCGTTGCGCATCCCCCTGTTGATGATGCGCCACAGCAAGATACCAATACGGGCTGTCGGCTCCGGCATACTCCGGGAACAGCTCCTTGGCGCGCTGCAGATACGAAACCGCCTCGGCGTACCGCTCGGCCCGAACCAACGCCCGACCGGTTTCCAGCTGCACCGGGAAGTCGTGCTCCCGCTGGGAAGCCGCGCGGATCAACGCCGGAAGCTCCATAGCGCCTCCCTGGATTTCCGCCATGTGGGGCGACTGCAGGGCGCTGAGCGGTCCTGCGAACCTTTCCTTCATATAGGTGTCGAACGCGAGATCGAACTCCTCGATTCCCATGTCGAGCACCGATGCGAAGACACCGGGGTTGCTCTGCCCACGACCGTACGCCCGCAACATGTCCACCAATGTTGCATCGCCCCAATTCCGCTGTATAAACTCACACACCAGCGACGCCATGTAGTAGGAGAAAATGATTTGCTGTGGATAGGCGGGGCGCACGAAGCCGTTGTTCAGCTGGCTCACCGGGTGGAGACGATCCTCCATATACGCCATGAGAAAACCCACCGAGACGTCGTCTCCCCAACCGGGCCGGGACCGCCGCTCCTCGAACACCGCCAGCCCCTCCGTGAACCAGCGCGGGACCCGATGCTCGGAGATCGTCATGTGAAACGTGTGGGCCACTTCGTGCCACAGCGTCGAAGCCCAATGGAACTGCCCGACTTCCCGCGCCGACGGAGAGTCCATCGCCAGCACATTGCCGAACGACACGCCCAACGCGCCCAAGCCCGCGATCCCCACCGTTCTCACGGAAAAATCCGCGTGCCTCGGATACACTTCCAACCTGATCGGCGTGTCGGGTCGAGATCCATACAGATTGACCAGCCGTTCGTACGCTTCGTCCGCAATGTCTGCGATGTAGAGTTGCAGGAGCGGAGACTCGTCCCGATCCATGACCAACTCGAAGTACCGGCTCTCCGTGCTCACGTAGTTGGAGAACGTGTCGAGGAGATCGAGCGTATTCTTCGTCCACGGATCGAACGGCGCCAGCGCAAACGACCGCTCGAGGTTGACCCGCCCCTCTTCGATGACTCCGACGCGAAGCTGATTCATCCCCAGGAGGCCGTAGCCGCGCCACGAAAGCGAGTCCAACCGGAGCGCGTGTTCCGCAAATTCCACGGCTTGATGATACAGCCGGTTGCGGGCACTCAACTCCGCCAGCGTGTTGTACAGGCCTGCATACCTGGGGTTGCGGGCGAGCGTGCGCCTCCGGGCGTTGTCGAATGCGGTCGTGTCGTTCTGGAAATACCGAATGGCCGCCATCACGGACCACGCCTCGGGAGACAAGGCGTTGACCTCGACGGCCCGGTCAACCTCCTCGGCCGCCCGGTCGTATTCTTCCAACTCGATGTACAGGCGCGCCAAAAAGAGCCGCGCCGGAACGAGATTCGGATTGACCTCCAGGCTCCCGCGGGCCGTTTCCATCGCCTCGGACTTCCCGTCGAAGTGCTGGCTCCGCGCCAGCCCCAGAAGCGCCCGGGGGTGCGACGGATTGATCGCCAGGACCTCATTGAACGCCGCCGGAGCATCGGCATTTTGGTACTTCTCGAAGAAGAGCTCTCCGACCCGGATCTTGGGCTCCAGGTCACCGGGATCGGCCGCGGCCGCCTCGTCGTAAACCCGCAGCGCATCCTGAGCGAGTCGGAAGTTCCGCTCACCAAGGTATCGCGCGGCGGTAGCAGTGACCGTGAGCTCCTCGGCCGTGAGGTCGGTGCGGGAGTTGTACACGTCGATGAAGTAGTCGAACCCGCGCATCGCCGTTTCCAACTCACCACGCTCCCGCTGGAGAACGGCGAGATTCAGCCGGGCGACCAGGCTGTCGGACCCGCCTTCCACCGCCGCGCGAAACGCCGCTTCCGCCTCGGCCACGTTGCCCCGCGCGTAGAGTGCCTCTCCGAGGGCGTTCGCGAGCTGCGGCTCGTGGGATGCATTGAAGCGACGGGCTTCGCGAATCGCGTCGTCGTAACGGCCCACCTCCATGAGGGAGGCAATCAACCCGCGGGCTGCGAGCACGTCGCCTTGACGAGCGAGCTGCATATAGGCACGAATGGCATCGTCGTATTCACCCACGCGCGACAGCTGGGCTGCCTCTTCAAGCGACTGTGCATTCAGCGGCGACGGCGCCAGTGCCAACAACAAGGCCACCCCAAGGGGGACGGAACGTCGCATCATTGCCGCACCGCTTCCCGCTCGCGAATCGCCCGGTTCTTCAGCGCGAGCTCCACCAGCAGACGCTCCAGTTCCGCCTCGTAGACCTCCTGTTCCATCTGGTCCTTGAGATTCCGCAAATCGGCAATGCGCGTCTCCAGCTCCCGCTTTTCATTATAGAGGGCCACCAGCAGCGAGTCTCCGCTTGCCGGCCCCGAGGCAACGACGCCGAACCGGTCGAGAAAGAGGGTTCTGGCCAGGGTGCCGTCGGTCTCCGAACTGTCCGGATTCGTGGTTCCCTCACCGTCGCCGTTGTCGTCGAGCAACGCGTGCTCGGTCATGAGCCGGCCGCTGTCTTCGTAACGCCGCACCACCTCGTGACGGGCGTAATTGAACGCCTCGAGAATCGAGACGCGCTCGTCGTGGTCCGTGTCAGCCCCCTCGGAGGCGAATGCTTCAACAAAGAACTCTCCGAAGATCGACTCGTTCCGCTCGAAGCCCGTCTTGGTGGCCGTGACCAGTACGCGGTTCGGTCCCGAGAGGGCCGACACGAAATCGCCGCTCGCGCTGGAGGCGTTGACGAACGCCACCGTCTGCGTCGGGAACTTGTCGAGTTGGGCGGCGAAGTCGGCAGCGGACATGTCAGGTCCGGGAAGGTTGAAGCGCGACTCCGCTCCGTCACTGCTTCCGTGTCCGACGAGGAGGATGAAGATCCGGTCGGTGGGTGCCACGCGCTGCGCCAAATCGTCGAGCGCCTGTTCGACGTTCTCCTTGGTCGAGCGCGCGTGGATCCGTTCGGGGTCACGCTCCGGACGTTCGGTCAAGAGGACGAGGTTCTCGGCCGGCAGCCCGAAGCGCTCCGCGGCCGCATCGAACATGGCGACGCCCCAACGGTGAAACGTGTCACTGTACTGCGGCTGGCCACCGATCCCGCTCACGATGACCACGTGGCTGTCTCCCACCGGCGACTGTGCCAGGAGCACGCCTCCCGCTATCAGGATGGACCGCAGCATCTACACCAACCCTCGCAGTCTCCGGTACCCCCACTCGGTCGAGATCAGGATCATGAGGAGCATGAAGATTATCGGCATGTCCCAGAGATCCCGTTGCTCCACCACGGTGGTCCCGCTCTCTGTGAAGCTGATGTCCTCCGGCAGCGTCTCGACCGTGGATGGCGTGTAGAACAGCCCCCCGGTCTCATCGGCGATGCGCCGCAACGTCGTCCCCTGCATTTCGGACCCGAAGTACTCCCGAGCCGGGTCCTTCACCCTCACGTACGAGGCGTCACTGGCGAGGAACTCCCCGTCCTCGAGGGCGCTCACCTCCACTTTGTGCAGGCCGTCCTCACGAGGCATCAAGGCCGCCCGATACTCTCCGTCGCGATCCACTGTCCAGTCCATCGCCACGGAATCGACCATACCGGACGGCGATGTCACCCGCGCGACGACGCTGGTGTTGTTGACCTTGAGATAGGTATCGTCCTCCACCTCGCCCAACAGCTCGATCGCCTCCTCCGGCGCCACCCGATCGACCACCGGCGATACCCGCACACGATTCGGCACCCCTGAGACCACCCACCGCAACAACTGGCGCCAGAACGTCTCGTGCGTCATGTCCTCCAGAGGTGTACGCATTTGCCACGACCACAGATCTCGGACCGGGAGGACCAAGGATTTTCCTCTGCCATACCGTTGATACGCCAAGACGACCTGTCCGGATATGCCCGACCCTTCCCCCTCCAGCAGCGTCGTGGCGCCGGGCTTCGTCTCGGTAATGCGATTGACCGTCATGAGGGGAGGAAGGTCCTCCCACCGCACCGCCGATTCGTCGATCGTCTCCGCAAGCTGGGTGATCGGGTGCGTCCTGCCGGACGGCGTGACGCGCACCTGAACTTCGGCGAGGAAATCTTCTTCCCCATCCGTTTCTTCGAGGACCACGGGCAACACGTCGGCGATGGGGGTATCGGCGTAGCCTCCTTCCACGAAAGCGCGCCGGCCACCCAGCATAAGGAGCCCACCTCCCCGTTGACTCACAAAGTCCGCGATCATCCGTAGCTGATCGAGGGTGAAGAAACTCGCCTCGGCGCTGCCGATGACGAGGCCCTGATACTCGAAGAGCTCCTCGCGGGTGGTGGGGAATCCCCCGACCAGCTTCTCGTCCGGATTGTCGAAGAGGATGCGATAGAATTTGTTGTCCGCCGTACGGGTCAGCAGCGTGACCTCCAGATTCTCGTCGTCTGCAACGGCACGACGAAGAAAGCCGATCTCCCACCGCGGCTCGCCCTCGAAGTAGAGGATCTTCTCCCGCTGGTCTTCGACAACAATGAGCGCCTCCTGTTCGTTGTTCTCCTCGACCAGCTCTCCGTCGAGGGGTGCAATGCGGAACCCAAAGACCCGTGGACCCGGTTCCGTCGCCTTGAACGGGATGCGTACGGTGGCCACCTCGCCCTCACGGGGAAGCTCCACCCGCTGCGTGTTCACGATCCGGCCATTGTCCTCGACAATCAGATCGACGCTCGACCCCGTGTACCCAGTTTGCGTCACGGTGACGTCCACCACGAGGGAAGCACCCAGCAACACCGACCGAGGCGTCTCCACCCGGCTGACCTCGATGTCCCGGGGGAACTCCTCTTGGCCGAGCCCTACCGTGTACACCGGCACCGAACGGGCGCGTAAGGCGAGCAGCGGTTCCTCCAGCGACTCGTGCGTGTTGTCGGCCCCGTCGGTCATCATGACGAGTCCCGCCAGGGGGACCGACGCCAGCTCCTGGCGGGCCCGGTTGAGCGCTCGGCCGAGATCGGTCTTGTTCCCGGTGAACCCCATGGCGGTGACGTCGTCAATCCGCTCGGCCTCGGTCGAGAAGCGGAAGAAGCGCAGGATGAACTTTTCGGCCAACGCCGACAACAACTCGCTGTTCTCGGCGTCGAAGTATTGTCGGATCAGGCTCGACCGGGATGTGCCATCCACGTCGGCGAGGCGCATACTCCGGGAATCGTCGACCAGGATTCCCAAGAAGTTCTTCTGGGGAACGACCGTGGACAGCACCAGAACCGGGCGGAACAAGGAGAACAGAACCAGTGCGAGGACAAGGATCCGTACGCCTGAGAGCACCACGCGGTCTGTCGGACTACTCTTCCCCCTGGCACGGCTGTAGAGCAACACGGTGGGCACCAGCAGCGTGACGCCGGCAACCGCGGCGACGTAAATCGGCCATGGAGCGTTGAACATGAAATCGCCGCGCTCGAAGATCAGCGGCCTGTACTTGAACAGGAATTCAAACAGAGATTCCATTGCCCTCAGTGTGTCATCGCATAGACGATGAAGTTGATTGCCACCTGCCAGGCGTAATTGGAGTACTTCAGCGGATAGTACGGATTATCCGCCCACTCCCACGCGTCGCCCAGATCGGTGTTCCAGTGGATCGCCACCATGAGACGATTGTTCTCGTCGAAGATGCCCCTCACGTGTGGGACGTATCCGTCGCGCTCGTAGGTCGGCCCGCCGCGCGTTCCGTTGCCGACGTTGGGTACCTGGACGATCGAATCGATGTCGTACACGGTGCTGAACACCGGGTGATCCAGCGGAATCTCCCGAATCGGGTATCCCGGCAGCACCCGGCTGATCTCACGCTCGAAGTTCAGCCATTCATAGGTGCCCCAAAAGTCGTCCACAAACAGAAATCCCCCGGCAAGGAGGTAGTTGCGCAGCCCCTCCTCTTCCGAGGGCGTGAGCCCCATCGCACCGACCTCCAGGGCGTAGATGAAAGGGAACCGCCGCAAGTCGGGATCGTCAAGCGGAACGGGGTTCTCCCACTCGTACGCGTCGATCAATGTCATCCGCCGGAGGCCGAACAGAAATTGCCGATCGGCCTTGGGAAAATCCACCGACCAGCTCCACCCACGGCGGAAGCCGCTGTACACGGTGCGGGTGAAGTAGAACTCGTACAGTCCGATCGAGTCCTCCGGCGGCCGGGTGAACGCCTGGCGGCGGCCGCGCTGCATCGTCGAGCTGAGCTGCCCGTGGGTGCTGTGGTGTGTGGGCACCGAATGGCCGGATTGGGAAGCCGCGAGGCATGAAGCGAGAAAGAGTTGCGCAGTCGGTCGGATCAGCCGCACTCAGGTGCTCCCAGTATGTGTCCCCCGGGCACCCGGCGCTTCCGAGATGCCACTCCCACAATATTGAATTACTTTGAGCGACTTTCGCTACCCATATACGCCCAACAGGTACCGCGGGTTGGACCGTCCTCCGGACGGCGGTCTATGTAACATCAGGGGAAACGGAGCCCTCACCACCCTGCCGTACACCTAATGCGAGGGAAAAGGTTCGCTCGGCGCCGGTTAACGTTTAACATTGTTGACGATGGCATACACGGTGAAGCTGCACGGAATAGCGGTTGGGCGATCCGACCTGGAGCGTCTGGAGCCCGATAGCGGTTTTGCCCGTGGCGCATTCCATCCGGCCACGGGATACCAACTCGTACAGGACGTCTTCCGCCTCTATGGGGAGGCCGTGCCGGACACCCCTGGCGGGGTGGCCGATCCAGATAAGCTCCAACGCTATTACAAAGCCAGGGATGCCCTGCAACTGGAGCTCATCGACCCCGACGGACGCGCCGTGGCCGGCGCCACGGTCCACGTCTTCGAGCGACGAGGCCAGGACGGGGCGTTGGAGCTGGAAGTCCACATAGCCGATCCCGGGTTCTGGAAGGCCAGGGAGCAGTGAGCAAGCGCGTCGCGTTCGTCGCCTGTGCCACGGCCCTCCTGTCGTGCCGCGGTCCGGCACAGTCGGTGAAGATACCGGCTCCGGAAGAAACCACCCCAGTGGACAGCGCTGTGACGGTGGTACCGGACCCCGTGGCGGTGGCCCCCCCCGCGGTGGTGATCGGCGCCCGTCTCTCGGACGAGGCGCGGGCGAGGCGGTTGGTCAGGGAAGGTCGGGCACTCGTCGACGATCCCAACGACGTCGACGCCGCCGTCGGCAGATTCCTCGCGGCCATTGCCCTCGACTCGCTGAACGGCGACGCCTACTGGGAATTGGGTTGGGCGTACCAGCGCCTGATCGAATGGCAAGAGGGCTTTCTGGCGTGGCACGCGTTGCAGCGCATCGACCCGACATATCCAGGACTGTCTCGCCATCTGCCGATACTCGAGATGCGGCGCGACCGGGCCGGCATTCGGGACACGCTCACAGCGGGAACGCCGTTGGCGCCCGAGGAGGAACCACGACGGGGCACGCCGATCCGTATAGCCGCCGTGGGCGATATCCAGCTCGGGCAGTCCTGGCCGGAAGACGATCCCATCCTTCCTCCGGAGAACGCCGCTTCCATGTTCGGTCGCGTCGATCATTGGCTCCGGGCAGCGGACATCACCTTCGGAAACCTAGAGACGGTACTCGCCGATTCGGGCGAGAGCACAAAATGCCGACGGGGATCCCGCAACTGCTACGCGTTCCGAGCTCCAACCGCCTATGCCAAGGCGCTGCGACACGTCGGGTTCGACATCCTCTCCGTCAACAACAATCACGCCGGCGACTTCGGCAGCTACGGCCGCCGGGCCACGGTGAGCGCTCTGGATCGAACCGATATCCGACACAGTGGCCCCACCAGCGGTGTGGCCTCGTGGGAAACCCACGGGCTCCGGATCGCTCTCCTCGCCTACGCCACGGGCTCCGGCCCCTATCTGGTTCAAGACATCGACACCGGCCGCGCGCAGGTGATGGCCGCCGACCGGGAGCACGACCTGGTGATCGTGTCGTTTCACGGCGGCGCCGAGGGCTCGGGAGCGACCCGGATTCCCAAGGCGACAGAAACCGCATTCGGAGAGGACCGGGGAAACGTGTACGCCTTTTCCCGGGCGATGGTCGACGCCGGAGCGGACCTCGTCTTGGGGCACGGGCCCCATGTCCTCAGGGGCATGGAGATCTATCGCGGCCGCCTCATCGCCTACTCCCTCGGCAATTTCTCGGCGTGGCACGGCTTCAACCTGAGAGGTCCTCTCGGCCTGAGTGCCGTGTTGAACGTGACCCTGGCCATCAACGGCGTAGTCACCGCCGCCGAGATCAATCCCGTGTTTCTCGAAGACCCCGGCGTGCCGACCCCGGACCCGGAGCGGCGGGCGGTGGACATCGTGCGGCGGCTCTCCCGGGACGATTTGGGAAACGCGCTGTTCGACGAGGCGGGACGGTACCGGAGACGCCGCTAGACCACGGATCCAGACGACGATCGCTGCATCACGCAGCGGCGACCACTAGATTTCCCACGTCACCCCGTGTGGAGCGCCCCCATGATGACCCATGACCGCCGCGAGTTCCTCGGCCTGATCGCCGGTGGCGCCGCCATCACCGCCGCCCCAATGACGAACCGGGTGCGCGCCCACCCACCCGCTGCGCGCCTCGCCCGTCTCGCCGCTGCCTCGGCCCAGGACGATGAGGCGTTCTGGCAACTGGTGCAGCACGAGTTTCCCGTAAGATCTGGCCTCGCGATGATGAACGCCGCGAACCTCTGCCCTTCCCCGTATGCCGTCATCGACACCGTCGCCCGGCTCACCCGAGACGTCGACGCGGACGCGTCGTTTCAGAACCGGGGCAAGTTCGGCGCGCTGCGCCAAGAGGCGCGGCAGCGACTCGCCGCACATCTGGGCGCCGACGCCACCGAAATCGCCATCACGCGCAACACCAGCGAGGGAAACAACACGGTAGTCCACGGCCTGGGATCAGAACCACCCCACCAACAACGTCTGCTGGGAGGTGCAAGCCGAGCGCATGGGGTTCACCGTGAGGAAGGTGGCCACCCCGGTTCCGCCGACGTCGGAAGACGAGCTTGTGGCGGTGTTTGCGGAAGCCATCACGCCGCGGACTAAAGTCCTTTCCTTTAGTCATGTCTCCAACGTGACGGGAGTGAAGCTCCCGGCCAAGCAACTCTGCGCGTTCGCCCGCAGTCGCGGAATCCTCACCTTGGTGGACGGCGCCCAGACGTTCGGCGCCATCCGGGTGAACGTGCACGACATGGGATGTGACTTCTACACGGGCAGCTCACACAAGTGGTTCGTGGGCCCCAAGGAGGCCGGGGTGCTCCACGTCCGCCACGACCAGATCTCGGACCTCTGGGCCAACGACGTGGGCGTCGGGTGGCAGGGCGCTCTGCGGAACGGCGCGCAGAAGTTCGAGAATTTGGGACAGCGGGACGATGCGTGCGTGGCGGCCATGGGTACGGCGCAGGAATTCCACGCGACGATCGGGATCGACCGCGTCGATCGGAGGGTGCGCGCCCTGGCAACGGCATTGATGGACGGGCTGCGGGAGCGGATCCCCGGCGTGACCTTCGCCACCCCGTCGAATCCTGATCTCCGGGCGGGGGTCGTGATCTTCTCGCCACCCGGTACCGACACCGGCGAGCTGTACAGTCGGCTCTACGCGGAATACCACATCGCCGGCGCCCGGCAAGCGGCGGGCATGCGGCTCTCACCCCATCTGTACAA
>JBDHAF010000143.1:0-10419 GCA_039588255.1 Gemmatimonadota bacterium
ACATCTTGCCGGACTCCATGCCGGACTGTGCCGGAACAAACGGCAACCATAACGGCAACCGCCCTACGATGTCCGCCCCACGATCACGGGGCTTCACGGACCCAGCCGATTCTGTCATGGTGCTCGGGGACCGCTCGCCTTAGCGCCTTCCCGCCCTACGGTCTACGCTGTACCTTCTCGCTGGGAAACGCCGCGCGGTCTTCCACCCACTCAGGAGTTCCCTATGGCAGTCGCGAATCTCCCCAACACCATCGAAGGCTGGAAGCAATGGCTCAATGCCTATGAGCCCAAGGCCGCCTATCCGGACGACGCGCCGTCACTCGAATGTGTCAAGCTGGCGGTCGAAGCCGTCGAGGCCGGGAACTTCGGGATCGGCTGCGTGCTCCACGATCCCGACGGGAGGGAAGTGGTCCGAGGGAACTCGAATCATGTGTTCGAGCCCTATTTCCGAAGCGACTTCCACGGCGAAATGGTGGTGATGGATGACTTCGAGGAGCGATTCCGCCACGTCACCTCGATGAAGGGCTACACGCTTTATACGTCGCTCGAGTCGTGCCCCATGTGCATGGCCCGGCTGATCACTTCCGGGTGCGGCACCGTGCTCTACGTGGCACCCGACATGACCGGGGGCATGGTGCACCTGATGGAGAACCTGCCGCCGGTGTGGCTCGATCTCATGCGGAAGCGGAAGCCACCGCAGGTATTCGGCCAAGCCAAGTGCTCGCCCGACCTCCAGAAGGCCGGGCACGGGATGCTAACCCTGAGCGGTCCCGAGCTCAACCAGAAACTGATCGACCGCTAAGTCGGCATCTCGAGGCTCAGGTCCTGGGCCTCCACCAGGCAGGCCTCTCGGATCCGCTCAACCGTGGCCGGCGTGTCCACCCGGAACCACCCGACGTGCCCTCGGTCGCGGCGCGCCGCCAGGATGGCGTGCTTCACGGCAAAGAAGACACTGCCCGCGAGCACGAGGGGTGGCTCACCCACACCCTTCGACGATAGGGCCGGCGGCTCGTTCTTGGTATCGTGCCGCAGGTGGGGATTGGTCCCGGTGCCCCGTGGATAGAGATCCACATTCAATTCGAGCGGGATGGTGGACGCCGCCGGTGGTTTGTAGCCCATGGTGTTGAGCGTGGCCACCGCTCCCTTCATCTCGCCCTCGGGCTCCACCACTAGCTCCTCGGTCAGGATATGGCCGAGGCCCTGGACGAAACCGCCCTCGATCTGGCCGACATCAATGGCCGGATTCAAACTCTTCCCCATGTCGTAGACGATGTCGGTGCGGAGCACCGTGGTCTCGCCGGTCAACACGTCGACCTCGACCTCCGAGCACGCCGCCGCGAAGGTGAATCCATCGAACTGGTCCACCTCCTCTGGCGGGACGCCATCGTGAAATGAGATTCCGTGCGGGTATGGGGTGCCGTTGGTGTGGAAACGCGATTGGGCCGTGAGATTGACCCGCATGTTGAAGGCGAGCTCCGCCAGATACTGCCAGAGGAGCTTGATGCCCCCACCATCCTGCGGGACCGCCGCCGCCCAACCGTCCGGATATTCCCAATAGTTGATGTGCTGGTCGCGGCACCATTGCTCGTCGTGCTCCTGCTGCATCCGGTCGCCGAATTTCTCGAGCCGCTTTCGCAAGGCTCGGCAAGCCTCGCGCACCGCCCCACCGTTGAGCTGCGTCCCGGTCGAGCCGCCGGTCGAGATGGGGTCGGCGATCACATGGGTGTCGGTCTCATCGGTGCGGATGAAATCCAAGGGCAGATTGAGCGTCACCGCGGCAAGCTGGGCCACCTTGGTCATCACCCCCTGGCCCATCTCCACCCCGCCGTGGCGGATGAGCACCCGCCCGTCCACCCGAAAGACCTCGACCAGGGCGCCGCCCTGTTCCAAGAATGACGCGTAAAACCCCATGCCGTACTTGAGCGGCATCATGCTGATGCCTCGTTTGTGCCAGAGGTTCTGCTTATTGAAGGTCTCGACCTGCCGGAGCCGGCTCTTGAACTTGCTCTGGCGCTCGAGCCGGCTCCAGAGCCGCGTGAGCGAGCAATACTTGAACTCCTGTCCGGCAGGTGTTGTGTCGCCCTTCTGGTAGAGCGCGAGCTGCCGCACACGCTCCGGCCTGACTCCCGCCGCGTGCGCTGCCGCTTCGAGGGCGTCCTCCTGAATCAGCATGGCCTGCAACATCCCATACGAGCGCATGGCATTGTTGCTCGCGGTATTGGTACGGCACACCTCGCCGGTGGTGCGATAGTTGGGGATCCGGTAGCAGCCGTCGCCCTGGAGTTGGGCGCAGTCCATCACGTTGAACGAGCAGTCGTAGCTGTTGCCGCCGTCGGCCCAGAAGCTAGTGGCCAAGCCTTGGATGCGTCCCACGTCGGCCGGATCGTCCTTGCCGTTGGCGATGGCGACGTGGAACTCGCCATAGAAAGGATGGCGCTTGCCGATCATCGCGGTGTCGACGGCACGCGGCAGCGCGGCCCTCACTGGACGGTTCAGTTTCCAGGCGGCGTAGGCCACGGGCGACGCCACAAAGGGGGTCCGGGTGGTCTTCCCGCCGTACCCGCCTCCCAGGCGGTTGACCCGAACGGTAATGGCGTTCGAGTCGAGCCTCAGCGTTGCCCTCACGCCGTCATGAATCCCCCTCGGCCACTGGGTCGAGGAATGGACCAACATTTGGCTTCGCTCGTTGGGTACAGCCAGGCAGCCCTGGGTCTCGAGATAGAAATGGGCCTGGGTGCCTGTGGCCATGGCCCCGTGGATCACGATGCACCGCTTGCCGTTAACGGTTGCCTCGGCACCCTGGTCCGCCGTGATCCACTCGAAATCGCTCTCGGGCCTCATGATCCCGCGGATGTGCCTCGGATAAGGAGGACTGTCGCGCATGATGCCGTCGGGGCGAGCGCGCGCCTCATCGATCGAAACGACCGGCGCCCTAGCCGTGCCGCCTTCGGTGACCGGCTCATACATCACGCATCGGCTCTCAACGAACGCCGCGATCTCGACCGCCGTGCGCTCGGATTCGGCGACAACCAAGCCTATGGGCTGGCCGAAACAGGTGACCAATCCGTCAGCCAACAAAGGATCGTACCAGACGTCGTCCTTGGCCGGCATGGTCAAGGCCGCATCATCCGCTGCCGTGATGTAGTCGATGAACCCGGGGAACTCCCCTTGCAGGTAGTCACCGAGTTCGGCCGGCGACACCGGGGTCTCGGGCGCACTCGGCAAGGCATGTTGGAAATGCGCCAACGCGCGGGTGGCGGTCACGAAGGCTGCCTCGAGACCGCGGGGCGGCAAGGGTAAGTCCTGCGTGTACCGCGCCTCCCCTGTGGCCTGAATGAACGCTTCCTCTTTCACATATGGAACGCCCAGCGGAGCCTGCCCATTGAAATCGGGCACGACCTGGTTTCCCTTCGACACCGGCCGTTCGACCTGGGTGGCGGCGGACGCGATCCGGCGCGGCACCAGCCGCTTGCTCACCTTCGGGCTTACCCCCACCGAGAATTTGAACAGAAACCCCTCGGCAAGGTGCCCACGGTAAGCATGGGAAATGCCGTCCCACCCACCGACAGGGTCCTGAGTATTCGCTTGGATATCCAAGGTCAGTGCCTTGACGCATTGAGCTACGATCTCACGGTTCCAATGCTTGCCGATGAGCGCCTGCTCCGCCTGCCGGGCCCGGACCGGCAGCAAGCCGATACCGCCCAGGACCAGCCTCGCATGGGTGACCACGTTTTGCTGGTCTAGCCGCACCCGGAAACCGGCGTTCACGATGGCCGCCGAATCATCCCTTCGGCGAGCCACCCGGTACGTGTCGGCATGTTCTCCGGCCCGACCCAATGGAACCCGGTAGCGCAGGATCAGGGCTGCGCGCCGGAGCAGGTGGTCGGTTTGGTACTGCTCGAGGAATTCCAGGATGTCGAGTTCCTTGGGGGCGTCCCAGTTGGGCGAGCCGACCTCGACCACGGCGCCCATGCCCGCGAGCGCGGCCACAAGGTCGGAGGCGAACCGCTGGCCGGTGCTGGCGAGTCTCGCGACCAAGATGGTGTTGCCGGCAATGCCAGCGGCGTTTCTGACCTGGCTTCCAGCTGTTCGTTCGGCGGCCCGGTGAATGGCCCTAATCGGAACGGCTTGTGATTGGGCGAGCGTGGTGGCAGCACCGTCCAAGACCTCGATCGCGTCGGTGTAGGTGAGGCCACCGCCCAGGATCAGCTCGTCTCCTTCGACACTGGCGTCATGGAGCTCTTCGATCAACGAGATGTCGAGGGTGATGTCCGGGCCCAAGGCCGGAGCCCCCTGGTCGAGCAGGCGGAGGGTGGTCCCGCCCGCTGAGAGCCGGACTGTCCCCGACCGGAGGCCGGCTTTCCAGACGCGATAGAGTTCCTTCAACGTGAGCGGGCGGACCCAGTGATGCCGGCCGTTCGAGAAATGGAGGGTGCGGGGAGCGCTCTCTTGCCACCCTTCGGGGAGGAGCGCCCGAGGGGTGCCGTAGGCCGACACTTGCTGTCCCGGCGGGGGCAGACAGGTCATCGACCCATCAGCCTCGGACCAGTCCGAGGCGAAGGTCTTCATGGCATCGAGGATGGGGCGGTAGCCGGTGCAGCGGCAGAGGTTGCCGTGGAAGAACTTCTCGATTTCCTGCTTGCTGTAGGTCTCACCGGGCTCGTTGTCGACCATGAAGGAGTGCATAGTCATGACAAAGCCCGGCGTGCAGTAGCCGCACTGGGTGCCGTTGTGCTCGACCAGCCGGTGCTGGATGGGGCTGATCTTTTCATCGACCGCGAGTCCTTCGACCGTTGTCACGGCCATGCCGTCGAGCGTGGCTAGGCGTCTGAGGCACGCATTGATTGCGCGATGGACCACCCGGTTCTTCGCTTTCGAGTACCGGGACAGGGTGACGGTACACGCTCCACAGCCGCCCTCGCCACAGCTCTTCTTGGTACCGGTGAGCCCAACGCTCGGATGCCGGAGATAATCGATGAGCAGCCGATCGGGATCGGCGTCGGGTATCCGGACTTTCTCGCCGTTCAGGTAGAACACGAGATCGGTGGCGTAGTCGGCCACCACGTCCCGCGCTTGTGTGTCGCCGTCATCACCGCCTTCACGAGTGTTGGTCGGCGAGAGCGCGCTGATTTTCATTGGGTCCTCATTTCTTCTTGCGTGCACGCCCGGTTCTCGTGCGCTTCAGGTATTCCGCTAGGTGCCACTCGAGGTCATCCAAATCGGTGGACAGGTGATCGAGCGCGCCCTGGATCATCAAGTTGACGGTTTGGTACTTGAAGTGGAGCCGGAGATCGGTGTAGACGCCCACGATGTATTTCCCGCGTGCGTAGGCCAAGCCCAGTTCCCAAGCGGTACCGGCATCGACATCCATGCCGTTCAGGCTCGCGACCACCACGTCGGCCTTGGTTACCTCCTCGATGTCTTCCTTGAAGATCTTTTCGACGTCGTCGGGTCCCGTGAAGGGAATCCCGTCCCGCTGGTTCAAGAAGGTGGTGAGACCGGCTTTCCGGACCCGCGCGTCGATCTGCGTCAGGTAGGAAAGTTCACCAGGGTTGAACATCGGACCGGCGATATAGGCGTGCATGTGGCCTCCTGGGCGCTGGGGAATCGCTGGCGCCGGCTACCCGCCGGCCGTGGGAAGGGAGAGTGGGGGCAGGCCGACCCGGCGCAACAGGTCGCCGAATCGCGGGTCTGCCCGGAGGGGGTCGAAGATCGGGTCGACCGCCAGGTAAATCAAGAAGTCCGAGCGTTCCTCCAAGGCGCGTTCGAGCCAGAGCATCGCGTCGTCGGTCATGCCGAGTGCGGTGTAGACCACCGCGAAATAGTAGGCCGAGACGTATTGCTGGCTCCGCTGGGCCAGTAGCCGGTCGATGATGGCGAGTGCTCGGGCTCGTTCGCCCAGCAATCCGTGGGCGTAACCGCGAAAGGCGAGGGAGAACGGACTCGCTCCGGTCAGGTCCACGAAGCGCTGGGCATCGGTCGCTCCGCTCTCTAGGTCCCCCTTTGCGAGCTGGGCCTTGGCCATCCACAGGACCGCGATGGGGAAGTCCTGCTCGATTTCCAGGGCGGAGCGGAACTGGGCGATGGCCTCATCGAAACGCCGGGCGTTGTAGAGTTGGAGACCGATGTTAGCGTGCACGATGAGGGCCAAGGGGTCGATGTCGAGCGCCTTCCGTGCCTCTTGGAGCGCCTCCTCCGAGCGTCCCAAGATCCCGAGCAACCCCGAGAGCCACATGTGGCCGGTCGAGTACCCGGGATTGAGTTCCAATGCTCCCCGCAACTCGGCCTCGGCCGCCTGCCAATTCCATTCATAGTTGAATTCGACCCAGGCCAGCGAGGTGTGGGCTGCGGCCAAATTCGGGTTCAAGCGCAGGGCCTCGAGGGCGGCCGTCTTGGCCTTCGGCATCGCGTCTTCGGGGCTCAGCACGTCGTATCCGCAGCACCCGAGGAGACCGTAGGTGTCGGCGATACCAGCGTGGGCCCGGGCGAAGGTCGGATCTCGGGCTGCCGCCTGCTCGAAGAACGAGAGGGCGGTCATCAGTTCGTCGGGCGTGCGCCGGTACCAATGGAAGCGGCCTCTCAGGTAGAGCCGGTGGATCTGGGGATCGACGGCGGCGGTGTCCGCGAGCCGCGCCGCCGACTCCGGATTGATCACCGCCTTGATCTGCTGGACGATGTCCCGGGCCACCTCGCCCTGGAGCGCCAGGACGTGGGTGCCGGCGCGGACGTAGGTGTTGCTCCAGAGGGGCCGGTCGGCGATGGCATCGACCAAGCTGACGGTGATTCGGATCAACCCCTCCGCCTGCATCACCGATCCCTCGACCGCGGTGGCGACCTTGAGTTCCCGGGCGATCTCGGGCAAGGTCTGGGTGCTGCCCTTGAAGTGCATGGAAGACGTGCGCGAGATGATCCGCACCGCGTTCAGGCCGGCGAGGTTCGAGATCAAGGCATCGGTCATTCCGTCGGCGAAATATTCCTGGTCCGGGTCGTCGGCCAAGTTCTTGAGCGGCAATACCACCAGCCCGTTCGCCTCGCCGGCGGCAGGAGTCGATCCGCCGCCCCCTCCACCGTCCCCGCCCCGCAAGGCCCACAATGCTCCCAACGCCGCGAGGATGACCGCCGCCGCCACGAGAAGGGCCATGCGCGGGAAACGGGATGGACTCGGTTGCGGCACCGGTAGTGGTGTTGGCGTGGTCGCCGCGGGTTGGGCCTTCGGTAGCGCCGCTTCGATGGTCGGGCCCGACAAGGCAGCAGTGAACTCGTGGGCCGTTTGGAACCGATCCGCCGGCGTCTTGGCCAAGCAGCGGGCAATGGCGCTCGCCACCACCGGGGGCACGCTCGCTCTGATCGTCGTGACCGACGGGGCTTCGACCACCAGGTGCTGGCGGGTGATGCTCCCCACGTTCGGTCCGGTGAACGGCGGCTGCCCGGCCAGCATCTCGAAAAACACGCAGCCCAGGCTATAGAGGTCGCTCCGGCCGTCGAGGTCGGTGGAGCCGGCGCCCTGCTCGGGGCTCATGTAGGTCGGGGTGCCGACCACCAGGCCGGTGCTGGTGAGCCGCTCCGCGCCGGCGGTGGTGATTGCCCGGGCGATGCCGAAGTCGGCGATGGCGGCGTGGCCCGCATACAGCAGGATGTTCTCGGGTTTGATATCACGGTGGATCACCCCGCGGCTGTGCGCGTAGCCCAGCGCGTCCGCCGCCTCGCGCACGGTTTGAAGCGCATCCTCTAGCGGTAGCTGCTTCTCGCGGTTCAGCTGCTCACGCAGCGACTCGCCCTCGACGTAGGGCATGATGTAGTAGAGCGCCCCGTCGGCCTCGCCCGAATCGAGGAGCGGTAGCACGTGCGGGTGGCTCAACCGGGCGGTGATCTCGATTTCCTGGAGGAATCGTTCCGCACCGAGGGCCGCGGCCAGCTCGGGCCGGAGCACCTTAATCGCCACCGGACGGCGGTGCTTCGCGTCCTCGGCGTAGTACACCGTTGCCATGCCGCCGGCGCCGATCTCGCGCTGAATGGCATAGCGCCCCGCGAGCGCGGCGGTGAGCCGTTCGAGCTGGTCAGTCACGCGCCGCCCCGATTCACTTCATCCCCGACACCGAGGCCCATGCAGACAGCGCCCCGTTGAAGCTGGTATAGATGCCATAGGTGCTGTACACCAAGTAGCTCCAGGATTTCTGAACCGCCTCGGGAAGACCGGCGTTCATGATCGGATCGGAGATGTTGCGGAGGATCCCAAACGGCTGGTTCTTGCCGTTGCACGCCATGGCGATGATGGCATCGTCCATCTCGAGGCAGGCGTAGTCGGCGAACTTCCCGCCGGTGTCCGCGATGTCGTAGCCGTTGTCGGTGAGGACCGGATCCGAGGTCACCACCAGTTTGGGACTCCGCCCGTCCAACGCGGCGTTCTCGAAGGCGTCGAGGGTGCAGTCCTCCGGCTTCTCGCACCCCTTGACCTGCTGGGCGAGCTCTTTAAGCGCTGGGCGGGTGGCCGGGATCTCGAGGAGCAACGGATTGATGGACGCCAGCGACGCCGCGTCAGGGGTCCAATCGTTGCCGAACGATTTGTGGTTGAACTCGCGCGTGGCCAACTCACCGGCGAGATCGAACTTGGCGGTATTGGCGACCACGACCGAACCCAGGGTGTCGGTCAACTTGGTGCCGCCCGCCGTTCCGATGGTCAGCAGCAGATCCGGCTTGCACTCGTCGATTAACTGTTTGACCAGGAACTCGAGCGGATCGGTCGATTTGTCGGTCGAGAGGTGCATGTCCGACTTGAGCAAGAGGGTGATCTTCCCGCTCCCGGGGAGATCGACCAGGCACCCGTATCCCCAGGCCTTCGCGGTGAGCGATGGCGCCCCCTTGGGCAAACTGTGTTCGACCTCCGTGAAGTCATGCCGGTAGTACTGCCAGTGGTCCTGCCAGGCCGGCGACTTGGGTCCGTTGCGCTTCCAGGGCTCGGCACCTGACTCGTGCGGGGTGGGATCGTCCCCGCCACCGAACACGTGGCTCAAGGCGGCACCTTCAGCCACCGTCCAGGTGAGGATCACCGCGTCGACCTTGGGGAGTGCCGAGTCGGAATCCCAACGGTCGCGGCGCACCACCGGTGGCTTAGCCCCAATGGTTGACCAGTCCACCGCCGGCAAGGGCGGCAGTTTCGCCGGGGGTCGAGCCTTGGGCGCCAGCGCCGGCATGGTGTGCGCCTGGAACCTGGTCGGTAATGGATCGTGCATAGCGGTGCCTCGGCTTCGTTATTGTGGGTGGGGAATTGATCCGCAGGCTCCCAGCAACGGGGGCAGGGGGTAACCCTAGCCAACAGAATATGCGGTCGGCTTGGGGTTGCCGCGAGGGGAGAGAAGGCGCGGATGGTCGGTTCGACAGTTGGGCGGATCGGTGAGAAGGAGGACTGGATCCGCTTGCACCTCCCGTTGCGCCGGGTCCGGTATCCCCCGGTCTTTAAGGCCGCTTCCCGGGACCGACGGTGCGTACCACCCGATGCTGTCACCCGACGGCAACTCGGTCGCGTTCTTTGCAGGCGACCGCCTGAAGCACATCTCCCTCGCTGGCGGGTCCGCCACGACGCTCGCCGAAGTCGATACACCCTGGTGCTCCCAGCGTCGGCAGTCAAGCTTAGCGGGGATAGTTCGAGACCGAACGGCGCGGCAAGAGAAGATGAATCTCAGTCCGGAACTCCACGAGAGCATGGTCGCGGAGTGGATAGACTCGTCGCGGCCCTTTCGGCGCGACCTCCAACCGCGGACTTCCGAAGCCCACCCACCAACCCGCCAGCCACCGGCAGCCACAAAAACCCCAGGGCCCTTGGGCCCGCAGGCACCCACCTGCGGTAGGTTGCGCGTGTGCGTTCGTCAGCTTTTCGGACGATGTGTGAGTGACCCGGGGGTTTTGGGGGCTCCCGATTCCCGATTCGTGCAGATTTGTCGCGGATTAGTCAGAAGGGGGAGTGATGGAGGGCGGCCGAGGCGCGCTCGGTGCCGTGCCTGAGAATGTGAGCCCGATACGAGCGTGTGGGATGGCATGCGCCCGGGAAGAGCTACGTCGCGGCGCTACCGTGCGGACCGCGCCCTCGCTGGCTCAACCCGGCAACCGGACGCATCTTAGAGCAGGGCCCGCCGGAGCGCCCTGCCCATGTCCGACCAAGTCGAGCAACTGGGCCGCCTGAAGGCGACCGCTACGCCATCGAGCAGGAGGTGGGGCGCGGCCCTTCGTAGAGGGATTCTGACATGATCCCACGGGCGTTGGTCGTGGCTGTATGCACGCGTTTGGTCGAAACGTTTCCCGACGGCGACTCTGATCCGCCGTGGGTTCCAGATGACTACTACGATGGAACGCACGGCGTCGTCCGGATTCGGAATCAGCAACACAGTCTCCGGATCTCTGAAGAATGTTTCGAGCACGCGGGGG
>JBDHAF010000144.1:0-9963 GCA_039588255.1 Gemmatimonadota bacterium
GTACTCCATGTTGCGCGTCGATGAGGCGGGCGGCCTGCCTCAACAGAACGGCAGCAAGGAGGGACTCAAGCAGGTTATCGAGGAGGTCATCGATCTCAAGAAGCGCGGCAGCGGCGTGTATACGGGGGAAGACGTGCTGTGGAAGTATTACGACTTTCTCTGCGCCGGGGAGATCCCGGGGTGTCGTGCCGGCGAGCGGTTCCTCGTCGTCAATCCGGATGGCCGCATGACTCCCTGCGCCATGGTGATGGCGTACTTCGACGACCAGCCATCGATGGTTCGGGATTTTTCCTGCAACAACGAGTGTGGTGCCTGCTATATCAGCACGAGGGCAAACGCGGAGAAAACCTGAGTCCTCGGGCAGCGGGAGCGGCTCGCCCGTCAACGTGTCCGGCGCTCCGTCAATCACTACATCCCCCAGGATCGCCTCCCCCTTCACGATGCGGGCCCCGATCGCCACCATACCACCCAGGACGATCACGGCGATGATCAGGTAGGTCGGAATCGATAGGGCCGACCCCAGCCAGGCATAGATGAAGAACCGAGGGAATCTCCCTACGGCAGTGGCCAGCATGAACCGCGTCAGCGAATACCGATGGAGGATGGCCAGGCCCCGCACCACCCAGAAGGGCAGGGGGGTGGCCGCGAAGAAGATAATGGTCGTGATCGGCGCCACCGCAAACCTGTCCACGCCCCACCGCACCCAGCGGTTGTCGCGGAACCGCTCCATCCGATCCCAGTTCAGCACCCAGGCGTAGATGTACCAGTTCAGGAACTCCGTGTACATGTAGATCCCCGTGGCCACGAGGGTGACCCACAGTGGGGCGGCGTACTTGCCCACCTCCATAATGAGGGGGTCGAACGTCGTGGGGAGGATGGGGCTCAACGGGCCGTTGGCCGGGATTCCCACGATGGCGAGCCACACCAGCGGGACCAGGCCGGGGAACAAGAGGGGGATGGGGATCAGCACTCCGGCGGCGATTCCGGTGGCCCTCAAAAAGAGGTCCCAACGACGGTCTCCGCGGGGTTTAGTGAGGAATTGCCAGAGCTTCAATCAGTCTCCAAGTCGGGGGCGTGAGGCTCGAGCAACTCCAAACAAGCATTCATGAAATCATGGGTTGAGAAGTTGCCGGGGGCACGACAGATTGCGTGCGGTCGCGCGCGGTATAGCTAACCTCTTCAGATGCTTTCCGCCAGGCGCGGCCTGATTGCTATGCCCATATCGGGCCTAAAACCAGGAGAATTCGTTCGAGTGAATATTGCCATTCCCAGAGAGACCCTGGACGGCGAGCGCCGGGTGGCGCTCATACCGGACATGGCGAAGCGGCTGGTCGGCAAGGGCATCACCGTGCGGGTAGAGGCAGGCGCGGGAACCCTGGCGGGATTTCCCGACGACGCCTACGCTGGTGCCGGTGCCGAGGTCGTGAGTGACACGGCTTCGCTGTGGGGCAGCGCAGATATGGTCCTCAAGATTCATATGCCGCGGGAAGCCGGGGGTCGTCACGAGGTTGAGATGCTGCGCGAGGGGGCGGCGCTGATCGGCTTGTTCTATCCCCTCACCAATCCGGACGGGGTGAAGCGGATGGTCCAGCGGAAGGTCACCTCCTTCAGCCTGGATCAGCTTCCCCGGATCAGCCGGGCTCAGTCGATGGATGTCTTGTCCTCCATGTCCACGGTGGCGGGCTACAAGGCGGTGCTCCTGGCGGGGGCCGCCGTGGGGAGGTTCTTCCCGATGCTCGTTACCGCGGCCGGGACCATGGCTCCCAGCAAGGCGCTGATCTTGGGAGCTGGGGTCGCCGGACTTCAGGCGATCGCCACGGCCCGTCGGCTGGGCGCGGTCGTTCAGGCTTTCGACGTCCGGCCGGCCGTCAAAGAGCAGGTGGAGAGTCTGGGCGCCAGGTTCTTGGAAATCGAGACGGTGGAGGACGCGGAGACCGAGGGCGGGTACGCTAAGGAGCTGTCGGAAGAACAGAACCGCCAAAACCGCGAGCTGATTCACGACGCCGCCACACACAATGACGTCGTCATTTCGACGGCCCTGATTCCCGGCAAGCCGGCACCGCTCCTTCTCACGGAGGATACCGTCAAGGCCATGAAGCCCGGGTCGGTGATCGTCGACTTGGCCGCCGAGGCAGGCGGGAACTGCGCCCTCACCAAGGCGGGCGAAGATGTGACTGTGCACGGCGTGACCATCCTCGGTCCGCTCAACCTTCCCTCCAGTATGCCCACCCACGCGAGCCAGATGTACTCCAAGAACATCACAACCTTCCTCGACGTGCTGCTCGAAGAAGGCAACTTGAAACTGGATTTTGAAGACGAGATCGCATCCGCCACGTGCATCACGCACGACGGAGCCATCAGGCACGAGGCCACGCGGAGCGTGATTGAGGGAGGAAGTGGGTCATGACCGAAACATTAGTCGTCCTGATCGTCGTGTTCGCGCTGGCCATGTTCGTGGGGTTCGAGGTGATCACGAAGGTGCCCCCGACATTGCACACGCCATTGATGTCAGGTTCGAATGCCATATCCGGGATCGCCATCATCGGTGCGATTCTGGTGTCGGGTCGCGGCGGCACCGAGTTGCCGACGATACTCGGCTTCGTCGCGGTCGTGTTTGCCATGATCAACGTCGTCGGTGGATTCATGGTGACGGATCGCATGCTGGAGATGTTCAAGCGTAAGCCGGAGGAGCAATAACTATGTCTCCTCTCGTCAAGCTGCTCTACCTCGTCGCTGCTTCGCTGTTCATCTTTGGACTGAAGGGGCTGAGCTCTCCGGCCACCGCCCGGGGAGGCAACAGGCTGGCGGCGGTCGGCATGCTGATCGCCATCGTGGCCACCCTGATCTTCGGGCAGATCCTGTCCTTCACCGGGATCATCGTGGCGGCCATCGTCGGATCCCTGATCGGTCTGGTCTTTGCCAAGACGGTGAAGATGACGGGGATGCCCCAGATGGTGGCGTTGCTCAACGGGTTCGGCGGTGGAGCATCGGCCCTGGTGGCCTCCGCGGAGTTCCTCCGCTACGGAGCCACAGGAGCGGACCTCCCGATCAATACGGCCATCTCGATCCAGCTGGGCGTGCTGATCGGTGCGGTGACGTTTTCCGGCAGTCTGATTGCCTTCGGCAAGCTGCAGGAGCTGGTGACGGGTCGGGCGGTCACCTATCCGCTCCAGAAGACGTTCAACGCGATCATGTTCCTGGGGACGCTGTTCCTGATGGTCCTGCTGGTGGTGTCGCCGGGACAGATGACGGCGTTCTACGTGCTGGTGGCCGTGGCGCTGCTCCTCGGCGTGCTGTCGGTCATTCCCATCGGCGGCGCGGACATGCCGGTGGTGATCTCACTGCTCAACTCGTACTCCGGCCTGGCAGCCGCCATGACCGGATTCGTGATCAACAACCACGGGCTGATCATCGCGGGTGCCCTGGTGGGCGCTTCGGGTCTCATTCTCACCAACATCATGTGCAAGGCGATGAACCGGTCGCTGTTCAACGTGCTGTTCGGCGCGTTCGGCGCCACCCAACAGGTGATTACTGCCGGGTCGGGTGACGGGGATCGCACGGTGCGTCAGGTGACGGCCGAGGACGCCGCCACGATGTTGGCCTATGCCCGGAGCGTCATCGTGGTGCCGGGTTACGGGTTGGCGGTCGCGCAGGCGCAGCACGACGTACGCGAGATGGCGGACCTCATCGAGGCGCGCGGCGGCACGGTGAAGTATGCCATTCACCCGGTTGCCGGGCGGATGCCGGGACACATGAACGTGCTCCTGGCGGAAGCCAACGTGCCGTACGATCAACTCAAGGCCATGGACGATATCAACCCCGAGTTCGATCGGTGCGACGTGGCCCTCGTCATTGGCGCGAACGATGTGGTGAACCCGGACGCCCGGAGCAACCAGGCCAGCCCGCTCTACGGCATGCCGATTCTGGACGTGGACAAGGCCGACCACGTAATCGTGATGAAGCGGAGTCTGAATCCGGGCTTCGCCGGCGTCGACAATCCGCTGTTCTATCTGGAGAACACGTCGATGTTCTTCGGCAGCGCCAAGGATTCGGCGGTGAAGCTGGTGGCAGGGATCAAAGAAGCATAGCCAGCGAGTAGTGAAGAGTAGGCAGTGGGCGGTGCGATCTCGTGTCGCCCACTGGCTATTTTTCTCGCACTACGTCGCCGATCCGTGCGACAAAGAATCGCGCCACACGCCCGAGACGGCGTCGTCGGAGGCCCATATCTGAGCCAGCGCGCACAAACAGAGAGTCGGGAACATGAGGTTGTAGGTTGTGGGTTGTAGAATATAGGTTGTCGCGTCCTTCAAGGTCGTCAAACTTACAGCTTTCGTCTGGAGCCTCAATGTCTGACGTTGTCTACGAATCGCACGTGCAGATCCGCCGCCTCGGCGGCCCACTTCGGTCCGCGACGCTGCCGGCGGAATCCGAGCCAGTCATGTTTGGGGTCCATGGGGCCATTGCAGAGCATTACGGCGTCGACATGTCGGAGCTCGACGCGCACGCCACGACCATCGACTACGTGGTCGCGGCGGCGGGCGGCTGACTCACCGGCACTTTTGCCGGCGCGCTGGGAGCGCGCGAGATCACAGTGGGACCGGATGATCTGGTTGGTGAGGTCACCGGTGAAATCGAGAAGGACGGGAGCGTGCTCGTGCTGCGGCGGGTTCACGTGACGTACAGGCTCCGGGTGCCCGACGACGCACGGGAGAAGGTCGACCGCGCGCTCAAAACGCACGCCGACATGTGTCCGGTGGCTCGGAGTATCAAGGGAGCGATCGAGGTCACGACGGAAGTGGATTATCAGTAGGAAGCGAGTGGCCAGGAGTCGGACACTCGGCCGGCTGCGCTCGCCCACTGTCATTCCTGCGGGTCCACCTTCTTCCTCTGGGCCTTCCTCTCCGCCTGCTTCTTCTTGTCAGCCAACCGGTTCTCGACCGCCCGTTTGGGCGGCCGCGTTTTCTTGCGGGGCTTGGGAACCCGGAGTGCCTGCTGTACGATATGATTGATGCGCTGGGTCGCCATCTCCCGATTCTGGAGTTGGCTGCGTCGCTCAGCCGCCGCAACGCGCAACACGCCGCCGCTGTCGATGCGGTTGGCCAACCGGGTCATGACGCGTTGTCGTTGGACGTCCGAGAGACTGGCCGTGTTGGCCACGTCCCACAACACCTCGACTTTGGTCGAGGTCTTGTTGACGTGTTGCCCGCCCGGTCCGCCGGCCCGGGCAGAGCGGAAGAGCAGTTCGTCGGCCGGAATTGTGAAGGACATTTTATACACAAGAAAGTAAGTTGATTGCGGTGAATACTACAACGAACTCAGATCTCGCTCTCGTCCTGTCGGGCGGGGGTGCTCGGGCCGCCTACCAGGTAGGTGTGCTGTGCGCCATCTCCGAGCGTCGGCCCGATCTCGATATTCCGATTCACGCCGGCGTGTCGGCGGGCGCGATCAACACGATTACGCTCGCGGCGCATCCGGGGAAGTTCGGTGCCGCCGTCCGGGGTCTGCGGAAGGGTTGGTCCCGCCTCACCGTGGAGGACGTGTATCGCGTGCGCGTGAGCGGGTTGGTGCGGGGTGGCTTTCGCTGGGTGGGCCAGCGGCTCTTCCACCGCAAGGGGCCAACCGTGGTGCGCGGGATCTTCGACATGGAGCCGCTGCGAGCGTTCTTGGGTCAGCGGGTTCGGTTTGACCAGATCGACGAGAATGTTGCCGCCGATCATCTGCGTGCGGTGACGCTCAGCGCAGCGTGCTACTCCTCCGGGGAGACGGTCACTTTCGTCCAGGGAGCCTCCGACATCCCCACGTGGGAGCGCTCGCAACGGCGGGGCGTCCGCACGAAGCTCAACCTGGATCACGTCATTGCATCGGCGTCGATCCCGATCCTGTTCCCGGCAGTGCAAATCGGAGGCGGCTTTTACGGGGATGGGTCGGTGCGGCAGGCGACCCCGCTGGCACCGGCAATTCATCTGGGAGCCGACCGCATCTTGGGCATCAGCATGCGGACGGCATGGCAGGTGAAGGAGGCACCCGTGGAGGCGACCTATTATCCATCGGCCGCACAGGTTATGGGGTTGCTGTTCCACTCCATCTTTCTGGATTCACTCGACGCCGACGCCGAGCGCCTGGAGCGGATCAACAACATCCTCAAGGGCGTACCGCCGGGAGCTGCACTGGCCGAGCCGTTGCGGCCGATCAAACTGCTCGTGCTGCGGCCCAGTCTCGACCTCGGCGCACTCGCCCGTCCTCACGTGCGTAGGCTCCCGCCGGTGATTCGCTCCCTCGTGGAATCCATCGGGGGACAGCGGGAAGGCGCCTCGGACTTCATCAGCTATCTGCTGTTCGACCCGGCGTACACCGTGCCGATGATGGAGTTGGGATACGACGATGCGAACGATCAGTGGGACAAGATCGAGGAGTTCCTGGATGGGAAGTAGGAAGGCGTCGACCTACTCGTTCGCCAGCTTCCGCAGCACGTAAGACAGAATCCCGCCGTGACGGTAGTAGGTTAGCTCCACGTCGGTATCCAGCCGGACGAGGGCATCGAACTCGATGCTTCCGGCCTGCACGCGGACTGTGCCGCCGGGCTCGAGCCCCTCGGAGATCCCCGTGATCGTGAACCGCTCATTTCCCGAGAGTCCCAGCGTGTCGGCGCGGACACCGTCCTCGAACTGCAACGGCAGGACGCCCATCCCGATGAGATTGCTGCGGTGAATGCGCTCGTAGCTCTGGGCGATCACGGCGCGAACTCCCTGCAACGCCGTTCCCTTCGCCGCCCAATCTCGTGAGCTTCCCGTTCCGTATTCGGAACCGGCCAGCACGATGAGAGGCGTGCCTTCGTCGGCGTAGCGCATCGCGGCATCGTAGATGCTCGTGATCTCGCCGGTGGGGAAGTGGGTGGTCCAGTTACCCTCCTTGCCGTCCGCCAGCCGATTCATGATGCGGATGTTGCCGAAAGTCCCACGCATCATCACGTCGTGATGTCCTCGCCTGGAGCCGAAGGTGTTGAAGTCCACGGGCTTCACGCCGCGGTCGATCAGCCAGCGGCCCGCCGGACCGTCTTTGGGAATGGCGCCGGCGGGAGAGATGTGATCCGTGGTGACCGTGTCCCCGAGGAAGGCGAGCACGTGGGCACCGTCGACGTCCTGCAGCGGCCCGGGTTCGGCACCCAGGTTCGTGAAAAACGGCGGCTCGGCCACGTAGGTGGACTCCGCGTCCCACCCGTACCGGCCGCCCTCGGCCTGGGGAATGGGCAGGGCCTTCCACGCGTCGGTGCCTTCGAAGACCGTCGCGTATTGCTCCTCGAACATCTCGGGTTTGAGTGACGCGGCCACGGCGTCGGCGATCTCCTCCTGGCTCGGCCAGATATCCTTCAAGAAAACGTCGGTTCCGTCGTTTGCCGTGCCGAGGGGTTCCCGGTCGAAATCGACATCGATCCGGCCGGCGATGGCATACGCTACCACCAGCATGGGTGACGCCAGATAGTTGGCACGCACCAGCGGGTGGATCCGCGCCTCGAAGTTCCGGTTACCGGAGAGGACGCCGGCGACGACCAACTCGTGCTCACTGATGGCCCGGCCGATAGGCTCGGCGAGTGGGCCACTGTTGCCGATACACGTGGTACATCCGTATCCCACGACGTGGAAGCCGAGTTGCTCGAGATCGGGGATGACCCCCGCCTGCTCGAGGTATCGAGTCACTACGGTGGATCCCGGTGCGAGACTCGTCTTGACCCACGGCTTCCGGTTGAGACCGCGCTCGACGGCCTTCCGCGCCACCAGGCCCGCCCCCACCATCACCGACGGGTTGGAGGTGTTGGTACAGCTCGTGATCGCGGCGATCACCACCGAGCCGTCGTGAATGGTGAAGCGGCTGCCCTCGTACTCCACGTCGGCCTGGACCGTGGCGGGACTTGCGACGACCGCGGCCGTTGCCGGACTCTGCCCGCCCTCGGCCGCCCAGTTTGCGCCCTCGGGCTCGGGAACACCACGTCGGGCCCCCGCCGGGACGAGGTTGGGCAGCACCATGCGGAAAGACTCCTGCAGCTCGTCGAGGGGCACGCGGTCTTGGGGGCGCCGCGGTCCGGCCACGGAGGGCACCACCGTGCCGAGGTCCAGCTCGACAACGCTCGTGAAGCTGGGATCGGGTGACTCGGGCGTGTGGAACAGCTGTTGTTCTTTGCAGTACCGTTCCACCCGCTCGACCACGTTCGCGCGGCCGGTGCGTTCCAAATACTCGAGGGTCTCGCCGTCGACGGGAAAGAACCCCATGGTGGCGCCGTACTCCGGAGCCATGTTGGCGATCGTGGCCCGGTCGGCCAGGCCCAGGCCCTCCAGCCCGTCGCCGAAAAACTCCACGAACCGTCCCACCACGCCGTGCTTGCGGAGCATCTGTGTCACCACGAGCACCAGGTCGGTGGCGGTGGCGCCCCGCGGCAACCGTCCGGTGAGTTTCATGCCCACCACCTCGGGCAGCTGCATGAAGTACGGCTGACCCAGCATCACCGCTTCTGCCTCGATCCCGCCCACGCCCCACCCCATGACGCCGATTCCGTTGATCATCGTCGTGTGAGAGTCTGTGCCCACCAGTGTATCCGGATAGGCCACGGCCTCGCCGTTGTGCTGCCCCAGCCGCACCACGCTGGCGAGGTACTCCAGGTTGACCTGATGGATGATCCCGGTCCCCGGAGGGACCACGGTGAAATTGTCGAACGCCTGCTGCGCCCACCGCAACAGGGCGTACCGCTCCGCGTTGCGTTCCATCTCCCGCTCGACGTTCAGCTCGAACGCCCGCGTCGTTCCGAAGAAGTCCACCTGCACCGAGTGATCGATCACCAGGTCCGTTCGCACGAGGGGATTGATCTTGCCGGGATCACCGCCCATGCGGACCATGGCGTCGCGCATCGCGGCGAGGTCCACCACGGCGGGCACACCGGTGAAATCTTGCAGCACCACCCGTCCGGGCATGTAGGGCACTTCCCGGCTTCGGTCCGGCTGCGGCTGCCAGCCGCCCACCAGGGCGACCTCGTCGTCCGTCACGACGCCGTTGCCGTGATGGCGCAGCACGTTTTCCAACAGGACGCGGATCGAGAAGGGCAGGGTGTCGAGGTCCGTGATCCCCGCTTTGGCGAGGGCATCCAGACGGTAAATCGTCGCTTGCCCTTCGTGGAGATCGAGGGTATCGCGGGAATCGAATGGGTTTGTCATGTCTTTGACGTCGGTGTGTGTTGGGAACGGATCGGTGGCGCGGCTATCGGAAAATACTCAAGAGGGCATCGAGGCGCTTTCGCGGCTATCTTCTTCCGTCTCGCTCGTTCCTTCGGTTGCCATCGCTCAACCTCTAAAGGACTCCAGCACCATGAAGTTCCAATCTGTCGTATCCACCATCACCGTTGCCGCCATCCTGACCCCGCCGCCGCTGCTCGCCCAGACGGTGCAGGAGCGCATCGATCTCGGCGTGGCCCAGCGCATCCGTGAGGAGGGGCTGGAGCGGTCACAAGTCGCCGATCTCGCCCGGTACCTCACAGATGTGATCGGCCCGCGTTTGACGGGCTCGTCCGGTATGAGGCGGGCCAACGAATGGACCGCGGAGCAGTTCCGGAACTGGGGCCTTACGAACGTGACCATCGAGCCCTGGGGCGAGTTCGGCCGCGGGTGGGAGCGAGTGGAATTCCACGGGCGCATCATGACGCCGTTCATTCAGCCCCTGGACGCCCACCCCCCGGCGTGGAGCGGCAGCACCGACGGCACGGTGCGCGGGCCCGCCGTCATGGTTGAGATCGCCGACACCACCGAGTTGGATCGCTTCCGAGGCCGGCTCCGGGGCGCGTTCGTCCTGGTGCAAGAGGCGGTGGATATGGAACCGGAGTGGGGCTACACGCAGGCGCCTCGCCGCTTCACCCTCGATCACATGTTCGACACGCTGCCGCCGCCGAGACGGCCGCAGACGATCATTCACCGGGAGCGGCCA
>JBDHAF010000145.1:0-9735 GCA_039588255.1 Gemmatimonadota bacterium
CCGCTCTTTGGCACGCGGTATGCCCAGCGAACTCCGGCGGACGTTGCCGAAGAGATGCGCCAACTGCGCGAGCAGGTTGCGCCCGACCACGTGTGGTTTGCCGACGACATCTTCGGGCTCACGGCGGCGTGGATCGAGTCGTTCGCCGAAGAGGTGCAAGTGCGGAATGCGAGGATCCCGTTCATGATGCAATCGCGGCCTAATCTCATGAAGGAAGCGGTGGTGGCTGCGTTGGCCGAGGCGGGCGCCGAGGAGGTGTGGCTCGGCGCCGAGTCCGGCTCACAACGCATTCTCGACGGGATGGACAAGGGAACCACGGTCGACCAGATCCGCACGGCGACGCAGAACCTGAAGGCGCACGGCATCCGCACGTGCTGGTTCATTCAGCTCGGGTACCTGGGCGAGGAGTGGGACGACATCCTTCTCACCCGGGACCTCATCCGGTCGGAGCGGCCCACCGACATTGGCGTGTCCGTTTCCTATCCATTACCGGGCACGGAGTTTTTCGAGTTGGTGAAGGAGCAGCTGGGGCCGAAGACCAACTGGAAGGATAGTGATGACCTCGCGATGATGTTTCGTGGTACTTATCAGACGCCGTTCTACCGTGCGATCCGTGAGCTGTTACACGATGAGGTGGATGCCGGTCCGGACCCGACGGAAGACGTCCAGCGCCGTTTCGATTCCCGGTGGAGTCGGCTGGAAGAAATCGAGCGGGAGCAGCGTTCGGAAACGGGGGATGCGGCTTGGGTGGCCAACGCCTGACAGTTATCGGGTCGCGTCCAGCAGCTCTTCGAATAGGCCTACCGCCTCACGGGGATCCCTCGACAGCCTCACCCCCCATCCGCCGTTCCCCGCAAGCGCCTCCGCCACTTGAAGGCCTTCGTCGGGGCGGAGATCAAAACCCGCCTCCACCCTGTCGGTCAGTGCGTGCACGATGACGGAGGCTTCTACCCGCTCCGCCACCACCGGTCCGTCCCCCGCCGAAAGGAGGCACACCGCCACTCGGTCCACCGGTCGCCAAGCGCCTTCGTCCGGATCGAATTGCGCGACGACCTTGGACTTCCCGTTGACCGACCGCACGGGAGTGACTCCCCGCAGCTCAGGGAAGTACGTGGCGCCGGCCGCGGAGAGTTGCACCCGACCGGGCATCCCCCAGACACGTAGACCGGGGTGCCGCTGGACGTAGGCCGCCTCATCGCCGCGCACCTCGAGGCCCGCGCACCGCGCCGCGTAGGCGAGCGTGCTCTTCCCCACACCAGAGGGCCCCGCCAACAGGAGAGCCACACCGCCCTTCGCCACCGTGGCTGCATGGACCGGATGCCGGTCCGTGCTCGTCACGAGCATCAGCGTCAGACCCTCGACAAAGGCGTAACGGAAGTAGGAGTCGTCGGCGACGAGTTCCGACGTGACGAACGCATAGGCTTCGTGGTGGTCGGTTTCGGCCACGCCCACACTCCCGGGTGTGGCGACGACGAATCTGTTGGCGCCACACCACCGGTGGCGCAACGCGGGTGGCTGGTCCGGTCCTTCACCACCTTCCTCGACGAAAACGCGCACTCGGCAGGTCGGCACCGGCTCCGCGAACGACTCCGCGAGACGTCTCCACCCGCCAAACGACCGCTCGACGGATTCCAGCACCGCGACACTGTTCGACTCGAAGACGACCCGCCTGCCGAGAATCGGCAGCGTCGCCATATGAGCAAGCTGTGCGTCGAGCGTTTCGGACATGAGCCGCTACCCCGATTCGGTGAGTGACGCCGTGGGACCCGGGCCGGCGGCCTCGCTGGGCTTGCGACGCTTCCGTGGGCGCCACAACCTCGCCGCCAGCAACGTCACGAGGATGAGTCCGAACACGATGGGGCGCCGGGTATCGGCCTTGACCAGCCACAAGTAGTGCAGCACTCCACCGGCCGCTGTCACGTAGACTAGCTGGTGCAGTCGATTCCACCTCCGCCCGCCCAGGCGCTTCACCCAACCCTTGGTCGACGTGATCGCCAGCGGTACCAGCAGCAGCAGGCTGGTGAACCCCACCGTGACGTACGGCCGCTTCGCCACGTCTTCGACGATCGAGGACAACGCGAAGAAATGATCGAAGACGACGTAGATGGAGAAGTGTACCAGGGCATAGAAGAACGCGAACAACCCGGCCATCCGCCGGAACTGTATCACGGCTCCGACACCAGTGAGCTTGCGGATCGGCGTCACGGCCAGAGTGATCAACAGGAAGATCAGGGTCCAATCACCCGTGCGGTGCGTGATCTCCTCGATGGGGTTGGCGCCCAACCGGCCGAGGTAGAGATCAGCGGCGAGTAGCGAAAAGGGAATCAGGGATGCCGCGAAGGCTACCGGCTTGCCGACGCGGCGTATCCATTGGGACAACGGCATGTGCAATCAGAAGTTCCGGCGAAGATCCATTCCGGAGTAGAGGTGGCCCACCTCGTCGGCGTACCCGTTGAACAACAGTGTCTCCCGGCGCTTGAACAGTCCCGGCAGCCTGCGCTCACGAGCCTGGCTCCAGCGCGGGTGATCCACCTCCGGGTTCACGTTGGCGTAGAACCCGTACTCGTTCGGAGCCATCATCGCCCAGGTGTTGCGTGGCTGGGTTTCCCGAAATCGGATGCGCACGATGGATTTGACGCTCTTGAAGCCGTACTTCCACGGAACCACAAGCCGGAACGGCGCCCCGCTCTGGTTGGGCAGGTCTTCCCCGTAGAGTCCGGTGGCGAAGATGGCCAGCGGATGCATCGCCTCGTCCATGCGCAGTCCCTCCACGTACGGCCACGGCAAGACGGTGCGGCGCTGCCCCGGCATCTGCTCGACGTCGTGGAGCGTGTGGAACTCGACGAACTTCGCCTTCGAGGTCGGCTCGAATCGGTCGATCAGCGTCTTGAGGGGAAACCCGCGCCACGGAATCACCATCGACCACGCTTCCACACACCGCAGACGATAAATGCGGTCTTCGATCGTGATGCCTCGGAGCAGATCGTCGAGATCGTAGTTCCCGGGCTTGTTGATCTCGCCCTCGACGGTAACGGCCCAGGGACGGGGCCGTAAGGTGTGGGCGTTCTCGGCCGGATCGTCCTTCCCCGTACCGAACTCGTAGAAGTTGTTGTACGTGGTTACGTGTTCATACGGCGTGAGCTCGTCGTCTTGAAGCGACCCACCGCGAGTGCGACGCAGGAACCACGGCGCCATGGTTCCCGCGGCTGCCGCGGCACCCAATGTCGCCGCGCCGCCGATGAAGGTCCGGCGGCTCAGGTAATCGCGTTGTGGAGTGATTTCCGACGATTTGATGTCGTCCGGTCGCTTGATGAGCATCTCTTGTCTTCCCCAGCGGTGCAATGGTCGCATTCAGAACACCACCACCACCCAATGAGTTCCGCACCCGCGATTAGAAAACTCTAATGTTTCCTGCACCCAAACTGCCCGGTCCGGCGCCCAAGGGCAATGTGGTGCCTAACCCCGCACGTTGCCCAGACGCCCGACCGCCTCCGCCAACATCTCCTCCGTCTTGCAGAACGCGAACCGCACCATGGAGCGTCCGTTCTCCGGGTCCCCGTAAAAACTCGACCCGGGGACCGACGCCACCCCCACTTCCCGCACCAGCCACTCGGCGAACTCGTCGTCGCGCTGCGCGCTGATCCCGGTGAAGTCCGCAAGGATGTAGTACGCGCCGGCCGGTGGCGCGCAGCGAAATCCCGCCCCGACCAGACCGGCGTGGAGCAAGTCCCGCCGTCCCCGGTAGGACGCTGCGAGATCGCGGTAGTAGTCGGGTCCCAGTTCCTCCAAGGCAACCGCAACGCCCTCCTGCAGCGGAGCAGGAGCACCCACCGTCAGGAAGTCGTGCACTTTCCGAATCGCATCGGTGACGTCGCGTGGAGCGACGATGGTACCGACGCGCCACCCGGTCACACTGAACGTCTTGGAAGCGCCGCTGATGGTAATCGCCCGGTCGTGCATGTGGGGAATCGTGGCGATCGGGATGTGCTCACCCTCGTACACGATGTGCTCGTAGATCTCGTCCGTCACGGCGTACGCGTCGTACTCGCGGCACAACTCCGCGATGCCTTCAAGCTCCTGGCGCGAGAAGACGTGGCCCGTCGGGTTGTTGGGTGTGTTGAGAATGATGGCCCGGGTCTGCTGCGAGAACGCAGCGGCGATGCGATCCATGTCCAGCGGCTGGCCGAGCGGCATGGGCAGGAAGACCGGTTCCGCACCGCAGAGTACCGTGTCGGGTCCGTAATTCTCGTAGAACGGCTCCAACACTATCACCTGCTCGCCGGGGTTGACGATGGCCATCAAGGTCGATGCCATCGCCTCCGTCGCACCGCAACACACGGTCAGCTCGGTCTCCGGATCCACGGTCAAGCCGTACCACTCCGCGTACTTCCGCGCCAAGGAGTGCCGCAGCCGCGGCGCCCCCCACGTCACCGCGTACTGGTTGACATCCTCGCGAATCGCCCGAATCGCCGCCTCCTTGAGCAGTTCCGGAGCGGGAAAGTTGGGGAAGCCCTGGGCAAGGTTGATGGCATCATGCTCCGTCGCCAGCCGGGTCATGCCCCGAATCACGGATTCGGTGAACGAGTGGGTGCGCCGCGCCGTTCTCACGTCGTCACCCTTCACCCTCGAGCGTGAAGGTCACCACCGTGCCGACGCCCACGTCGCTCTTCGCGTGTATGGTGCCTCCCCAGGATTCCACGAGCCGCTTGCAGATCGCCAAACCGAGCCCCGTTCCGCTGGTAGTGGTCGAGAACTTCGGTTCGAAGATGCGCGGCAGGTCCTCCGGGGGGATTCCCGCACCGTTGTCGCGGACGGTGAACACCACGTGGGTGTTCGCCTTCCGGTGAACCTCGATCGTGACCGCCGTGGCACCTGCTCCCCGGGCGTTCTCGACCAGATTGATCAAGACTTCCTTGAGCTCGTCCTTGCGAACGGTGGCCACGGCGCCGTCGGTGGCCTCGAGCGTGACACTCGTCCCACTTCCCATCGTGTAGAGCGACGCCGCTTCCCGGGCGACCTCCACCACGTCGACGAGAGTGAGGGGCTCCGCCTCCGCGGGAGGGGCGCCGAACCGGGAGAAAGCACGGGCGATGGCATCGAGCCGCTCGATCTCAGCGAGGATCTGCCGCGAGATTCGTTGCAGGGCGTCATCGAAGTCTCTCTTTTGATCGCGTCGTGCCCGCTGGAGATGCTGGACGCCGAGCCGGATCGGAGTCAACGGGTTCTTGATCTCGTGGGCCACCTGGCGGGCCATCTCGCCCCACGCCAGCACCCGCTCTGCCACCGCCAGATCGGTGGCATCGTCGAGGGCCAAGACACACCCCCGCACGTCGGTGCTGAGCACGGCCACCTGAGCCCGAATCCGCTTGTCCCCGACCGTGAACTCCCGAGCATCCGTTTCGCATTCCTTATTCAGGAACACCCGGACCCAATCCCAGACCTCCCCCCACTCGGGCCCGGTTTGCCCGTCCACGGGCTCGTACGGGGTCGGATCGACACCGAGCAGCAGGCGGGCGCTGAGATTGGTGGTGTTGACCCGCAGCTCCGGTCCCAACGCCACGACGCCCGTCGCCACGTTTTGCAGCACCGCCCCGGTGAAGTCCAACGCGTCCTTCAGGGCAGCCTGGTGGGCCGTCACGTCGGACGCCATCTGCTCGAAGGCGCTCACCACCGGCACGAACTCGTCCGGCATTTGCGGATCGAACGGCGGAAGCTGCTTCCCGCCACCGATGGCCCCGGCGGCGTCGCTCAGCGCCTGGACGGGCTTGGCCAGCTCCCGCCCGGCGGTGGTGGCCAACCCCGACGCCGCCGCAAAGCCGATGAGAATCAACAGGAGCAGGGCGAAGAAGATGTCCTGTTGGTTGTGGGAGAGGAGCGGCTCGTCGGCCAGACGGGGCGCCGCCAGGACGAGGGATCGGCCCTCGAGACTGGCCAGCGCCCGGTACCCCACGCGGGTGCGACGGCCGCCGACGACGCGATCGGCGATCGCCTCCCGCTGGAGGCCGCCCGCAAGGACGATCTGCTGAAACACGTCGGGAAAGAGGTAGGGCTCCACCAGCCCTAACTCCTCCAGCACCCGGGCGCTCGAATGAAGGAGCTTGCCGTCCTCGTACAGCAGCAGGTCGGCGTCCAGCTGGTTGGCCAGGTCGTCGAGCCTGTCCTGACTCCTGGTTCCCCTGATGGCAAAGTCGAGCTCCACACCGGCGGCATCTTGGAGCGTCTGGGTGATCACCAGATCCCGCGTGGTTCGCACCTCCGCCCGAAACCGCCCCACGCTCCAGGTGCCGAGCCCGAGCGTGGGCATCAGGAAGAAGGTTGCCAGAACGAGGGTCAGGCGGGTCCGATACGACTCCCCGGACACAAACCGCCGGAGGGACCCGGGCTGAAATCGCAGGCGGCCCTGAACGGTCTCCCCCAGGAGCACGAACAGGGCTGCCAGCACCGCGCTGAGTCCCACCAACAGGGTTCCCCGGACGAAGGAGTCCACGACGCCTCCCAGAGGCACCCGGACCTGAAGGTTGGTGTACCCCTCGGCAAAAGCGAGCGATTGCTCACCCATCACATCCCGGCCTTCCTTCTGCCATTCCAGGGTCGGGGCCGTCGGTTCCGGCGAGGGACGGTCCACTACGAAGATCGTATAGGGCGGAACGGTCAGGTCCTCACCCCTGAGAAAGCGGGCCACCCGGATGGGAGTAATGGCCCGGGAGCGTGGCCCCACCGCCACCGTCACCACACTGCCGTCGTCGAAGGGAACGGTGAGGAGATAGTGGGCCCCGGGGACGACGGTGAGCTCCTCGATGAGGGGATCGGCCCGGCCCACGGCATTCCTCGCGCTCAACGCCACCTCGAGGTCAGGGACCGACAGGGCGGCGAGTTCCAGCTCGGCGATGGGGTCGTCGGCCTCGATACTCCAGGTGGAGAGGGACGCCGGGTAGTCGTCACGGCTCAACGACGACCGCTGCCACCGGGCGTAGAGCCCCGCGGCGTTTCGCGGGACGGGCTGTGCCTGCAGGGTGGTGGCAAACGCCTCCAGCGCTCCCAGCCCGACGGGATCGGCCCGATCCGCCAGCCGGCGCACATCCCGCTCGGCGTTGAGCACCCGGCCGTCGAGGACCGCACCCCAAATGAACAGCACCATGGCCGCACCAGCCACACCTGCGCACGCCGAGATCACCCGCGAGCGCCTCCCAGGCTGGACCGCCAGGGCCATGGCGGGAATCCACATTGTGACGAACCAAGTGGGCCACCCGGCTCCGGGCCCCCACACACCGAGGCCCAGGAGGGCCAGCACCGCGGCCGCCCCCATGGCCGCCCAGGCGGACCACCAGCGGAACCGGCTGAAGCCCGAGACCCGAACACACAGCGCCCCCACCGCGAGGATCGCCGTGCCGGCCAGGACCATGGAGGTGGTCCATGCCAGCCACGGCCCCAAGCCGATTCCCTGCTCCGGCACCGATACCCCTCGTGAGAACGTCCGGAGGACGAATGGCGACACGACCACGATGGCACCGGCAACCGGCACCAACACCCACTTCCACTTCACCGCCGACCTGCGCCACAGTGCGACGATGAGGATCAGCGTCACACCGGCCAGCACGATGAGACCGCCTGCCGAGGTGCTCAGCAGACCGAACTGGGAAAAGAAATAGTTTCGAGGTGAAAAGAGCGGCTCGAGCCAGAGCCTGGAGCCCAGGGGTGTGAGCATCAACAGCACCGCTCCCCCCATGAAGGTCCAGAATCTCAGGCGCGGCCCAACGAGGACGAAGACCACGATCAACGTCATGGCGGCCGCCACCGCCACCCGCCGCCCACCCCGCTCCAGGACGGTGAGCTTGAGGGTGCCCTGGGTGGGAGGCACCGCACGCACTGCAAACAGGGTGTCCGTCGGGATGTCTGCGGAGTCGCAATCTGCCACGCAGTAGTGGAGCAAATCCATCTCCCGGCGGCTCGAGTCGGGAGCCGAGAAATGGAGTTCCGAGCCGGTGGCCCGGGCAAACCGCGCCGCCACGGTGGCCTCCAGATTGGGCAGGGCACTGTCTCCCGCGAGGAGCAGCTGGGCCACCGCTGTGCGGTCGCCGTTGGTGCGTTCCGCCTCCAACACCACGTAGAACGGCGTGATCTGCGCCCGGAGGGGTACGCCGATGGGATCGGGAGGGATCCGAAAATGCCCGGTCCAGGCCAGGGGCTCGAGGGCGGAGCCGTCGGACCGGCCGAATACCACCACTCCCCGCTCCGGGCTCCTGGCGGCGAGCCCGCCCTGAAGCACAGCAAACATCTCGCTGCGCGTGGGGGCGTCGAGCTGGGCTCCCCGTTCGGCCAGGGCTTCGACGATCGCAACGGCGTCCTCGAGGGTGGTTTCCAGATGCCGGGTGGCCCGCTCGACAAGTGATGTCCGGACGTCCTCCCAGTTGTTCTCGATTCCCGCCACCTGCCACGTGGCGTGGAGCGCCGCGCCGGACCCGGCGATCCCCAGCACCGAGGCCGCCACCTTCGCCGGCTGGCTCATCCGGGCGGCCAAAACCGTGGCCCCAAGGGCGAAGAACGCGGCGCCCACTCCCCACCAGCCCTCCGGGTAGCGCAGCCAGAATCCCAGCGCGATGATCAGCGCGCCGATCCAGATCTCCCACCGGGTCAGGGGTGTCGCCTTCAATGCCTGCCTATCGAGTCGGGTCGGAACCTTCGCTATTCGTAGTCATATGACCACCGTATATCTTCATCTGGCAACATCATGCGCAACCTTCGGATTCGCGACATCGCCCCCCCCTTTCGGTTCCAGCGCCCCACGGTCGGGAGCTGGGTCGCATGGATGCCCGCCGTGGCGATGATCTTCTGGCCGTCCGCTCTCACGGCGCAGACGCGAACCGCCGACGAGGGCATCCTCCGGGTCCGGATCGGGGCCACCGACGTCGCGCGCGAGGAGTTCACCATCTTGCAGGGCCGGGCCGCCGGCGGAGGAGCCGGATTCCGGATCTCGGCTACCGCATTCTACCCACCCCGCCGAACCAGGGTCACTCTCTCCCCGTCGGTGGAATTCGGATCCGACTCCCTCCCACGACTGGCCCAGTTCGGGCCGAGGGCGGGAAGCGATGTCACGGCGGTGGCTCAGTTCGGACCGCGCATGCTCACACTGCGGTGGTTGGATTCCGGTGGGGAGAGTTTCCGGGAGTACCCCGGGGTCGCCCGGAACTGGGTGGTGGACGACTCGGTGGCGTCCCTCTACGCCGTCCCGCCCGGCACCGAAACGGGCCCCGTTCGCCTGGTCTCGCCGTGGCACGGGGTGCGGATCGACTATCAGCTCACCAATCGAGGCAACGAGGAGACCGACGTAGCCGGCCGCCGCCGTGTCCTCCTGCATCTCGTGTTGACCCGAGAGGGGGACGCCCGCCACCTCTGGTATGACGACGGTGGGAGGCTGATGAAAGTCGAGATCCCGGCCCGGAGGCTCGTGGCCGAACGCGTTCTCGAATCCACGCTCCCCAACCGATAGTCCCAGCGGGTTTGCCGGTCCCGGGACGCCGGCGACCGCAAACGAACACCGAAGCGACCCACCTGGCGACGTTTGCGCCTCATAACTGATTTATTGACAATAGGTTAGAAAATCCCGGGCCGTGGCACGGTGTCTGCGTACCAAGAGTGTGTCCGGCGGAGGGGCGTGAGCCCTCCCCCCGGACTTGGGAAGCCGACCACTCGGGTCGCACGGATGACCGGTCACGTGGGTCTCCGTTTCCCAATCGA
>JBDHAF010000146.1:0-16260 GCA_039588255.1 Gemmatimonadota bacterium
GCCCAATCCGCCGGCGCCGGCGTCCCGCCGCACGCACTAAGGATGATCATGCCTAGACCCACCGCGACAAGTGATTTCATTCGTGCCTCCCCAAGTTGGTGCTGCGTCCTAACTCGTTTTCGACGTAACCGCATAACCCCTTAACCTCTCTCTGCGCCTCCATCCCGGCCCCCAACCTCCCCTCCGCCCCCCAGCCGCAGATCCTAAGATACGAGCCAGCCCCCACCGCGCCACGTGAAAACACAGCGGCCCCTGGCTGGCTAATCCCTTGCTGCCTAAACCGCATTATCGCTGCATAACTGATGAATCTCTTAGCATGTCTAAGGGGCTCTTCACACCGAGTCCGCCCCTGTTCAGCACGTGTGTGTAGATCATCGTGGTGCGGACGTCCCGGTGTCCCAGTAACTCCTGGACGGTACGAATGTTGTACCCAGCCTCGAGGATGTGGGTTGCAAACGAGTGCCTGAGGGTGTGGCACGTGGCGCGTTTTGCGATCCCGGCGTCGCGAACCGCGTTCCGGAATGCCCGTTGGACAGCGGTCTCGTGGATGTGGTGCCTGCGCGGTTGGCCCGTTGCGAGATTCAGGTGCATCCGGGCTGCGGGAAAGACGTACTGCCACGCCCACGCTCTGGCTGCGCCGGGTGATTTGCGCTTCAGGGCCCCGGGCAGCGCCACGTGCCCTGCCCCCACCGCCAGGTCCCGCTGGTGCTGGGCTCTCACCCGTGCCAAGTGCGCCTGCAGGGCGACCACCAGGGACTCCGGCAGCATGGTCACCCGATCCCGGCCGCCCTTCCCGCGGCGGACCCGGATCTCCCGGCGCTCGAGGTCCACGTCTTTGACCCGCAGCGTGAGGCACTCGAGGAGGCGCAGCCCCGAGCCGTACAGCATCATCGCCACGAGTCGATACACCCCGTCGAGTTGATTGCACACGGCCCGCACTTCGCCCGGCGTGAGAACCACGGGCAGCGGTCGCGTGCTTCGAGGGCGCAGGATGCGCGTTGGCCGAGGAATGTCTCGCTGCATCACCTCGCGATATAAAAACAGCAGAGCGCTCGTGGCTTGGGCCTGCGTGGCAACGCTGACTTTCCCGTGTGTCGCCAGGCTCGAGAGATACAACTCGATCTCTCGCTCCCCCATCTCCGCTGGATGGCGCCTACCGTGAAACACTACAAAGCGCCTCGCCCAGCTCATGTACGCCCGTTCGGTCCGACGGCTGTAATGGCGTGCCCGCATCACACGCCGCATCTCCGCCAGCAACTTGGGTCCCATGGTGGATTACAGTACTCCACGTCAGGGAATCATCCCCCCACCAAACTGCCGCACGGTGTATCAATGCCGTGCGTGTACCAACCACATTCCCACAAAAAAAACGGCCACCAGCCGCCTTCCGCGAAGCTCTCCTGACTTCCCAAACCGCGTCTAGATCTCCAGCTCTACTCCCCGATACCGCATGGTTCGCTCCATCGCCTCGCCGATCTTGTTGTTCGGCGTGGATGCTCCGGCCGTGATCCCGATGACCTTTTCCCCCTCCCCCAGCCATCCCTCCACCTCGATCTCCGTTTCGGTTCCCACGGGCTTGTGCCGGATGGTCCCCCGCTCCGGATCGATGCAGTCGGCATCATTGATGTGATATGTCGTCGTCCGCTCGGAACAGATCTTGGCGAGGTGGTTCGTATTGCTCGAGTTGTACCCGCCGATCACGATCATTGCGTCCAACGGTTGCTCGATCAGCTCCAGCACGGCATCCTGTCGCTCCTGCGTGGCCGAGCAGATCGTGTCGAAGCTCCGAAAGTGCTCGTCCAGCGCTTCCTCGCCGTAGCGGCGAATCATCGCCTCCCTGACGCGTGCCGCGATGGCCAGCGACTCGTTGGCCAACATGGTGGTCTGGTTCGCGATCCCGACGCGGTTAAGATCGCGCTCGGCCGACAGCCCCACCGACATGGCGTGGGCGAACCGCTGCTCGATGGCGCTCGCATCGCCTCCCTCCTCGATGTAGCGGCACACGATCATCGCCTCGTCCATGTTGCGCACGATGAGGTACTTGCCGTTCGGGTGATGACTCACCTGGCTCGCCGTGGCCTTGGATTCTTCGTGAAAGTGCTTGCCGTGAATCAGCGCCGTGAACCTCTCCTTGGCGTACTTCTCCACCCGCTTCCACACGTTGAGCACCGAGCCGCACGTGGTATCCACCAGGACACACCCGATTTCCCGCAGCCGCTCCCAATCCTTCACGGTCACGCCGAACGCCGGGATGATCACCACGTCGTCGGCATCGATCCCATCGAAGTCGAACGTGCCGTCCTCCCCCGACCTCAAGACGGTGATCCCCATTGCTTCGAGCTTGTCGTTCACGTGGGGATTGTGGATGATCTGCCCCACGAGGAACACACGCTTGTCGGGAAACTTGGTCTCCACCTGATAGGCGTACTCCACGGCCCGGTCCACGCCGTAGCAGAAGCCGAACTCATGGGCCAGCTTGAACGTCACACCGCCCCTTGAGATCTCGTACCCCTGCTCGCGCACGTGGTCCACGACGCGGCTGTGGTAGTCGGCCGCGAGGGCGCCGGCCACTTCCTTCTTGAGACCGAGGCCCTTGCGGAAGTACGTCTGTTCCATAGGGGTCCTAATCTAACGCTGCTGTCGTGTAGGGCGAACCGGCAGGGCAGACTCCGGATCGAATACCAGGCACCAGTCAGCCGGCGCGTCTTGGAGCGGCATTTCGAACGAGGCGGCCAGCAGAATGGTGTCCTGGAACCGGTCCTCGGCGAACTCGGCGGTGAGCCGCCCGACGAGGACGGTGTCGGACCGTTGGATCTCCACCATCCCGGCGATCGCCCGGAACCCACGCGGCAAATTCCTCCCATAGGTATGGATGCCCACCCGGGCCATCGAGGAATCCGGAATCCCTTCCCGGCCCAAAGACACCTCGTACTCCCCCACCATCGTGTCGTCCTCTCCGGGTCCGACGAACACGATCGCCGCGACACTATCGCTCCGGGCCACCATCTGGATCACGGTGGGCTCGTGGCACACACCCGCCTCGGTCGCCCAACTTCCCGCGAACCGATGCTGCTCTTCACGGGCGTTGCTCTGCAGCGTCAAGTGCCCCGGAACCGGCGGCGGATGTTCCGGCATGACCAGTGGGATAGTATCAACTGCCGACCGTCGGTTGCGGTCGACGTCCGTCTCTTCGTCGTCGGCCGCTCCGCCGCACGCCGCGAGCGCCGCCATCAACCACCACCACTTCCTCAAGCTTCCACTCCGACGGATCGGTACAGATCGCTCCGGGCTTCCTCCGCCGAACGGCAAAACGGCTCCAGGCTGGCCTTGAGCTCGTCCGGCACGGCCCGTGACTTCATCGCGCTTCGGTCCGTTACCACCAGTACCTCGTGTCCCGCGGCCGCGATCTCTTGGGATTGCAGGTGCAACACGTCGAAGTCCATCTGGATCGAGCTGTTGCCATATCGGCTGACATACGCCGCCACGCGAAGCTGGTCGTCGAGGCGCGCCGGATACATGAAGTCGCACTCGAGGTGTACACGCGGCAGCCAGATGTCAAACCGGTCGAAGACCTCACCATGGGGAACACCCGCTGCGCGGAACAACTCCGTCTCGGCGATCTCGAAGAAACGCACGTACGCGCCATAAAAGATGATCCCTGCGTTGTCCACGTCGGACCATCGAACGTATTCATCTATTATAAAGGGCTTCGCGGTCATGATGACCAAACGTAGACGGTCACATGGACATCCGGAAGAGACGGCCGTCCTTGTTATCGTGGCGCCCGGAACAGCAAGTCGAGCCGCAGGTCTCTGTCCGGCTCCAAACCCTTTGAGAGATTGAGCCGCATGAACCCTTGCAGTAGAGACACTCCGCCGCCCACACCAATCAGCGGATCGGAGTCGGTGAACGTGGCGTCACCGATGTCGGCGAAGATGACGGGTGATAATATGCCGCGCCGCTTCAGACCGATGTCGAGTTGCGCCGACCAGAAGGCGTTGCCCCGTCGCTCGCCGTATTCGAATCCCCTCACGGTTTGGGGACCGCCGACGCGGTATTGCATCTGGAGCACCTTGTCCCCCGCCAAGCCGCCTGCGCGCACGTTTAGTTCTCCGGTCCTCCCGAACACGGCGAACGGCCACCGCGCTGCACCCCAGAGCCGCGTCGACAGCACCTCGTCTCCGAACAGTCCTTCCACACCCTGTTGCAGCTCCACGGGGCCCACGAACGATCGGCGATTGGCATAGGCCCGCACGAAGTCACCTTCGTTCACCGGCGAGTTGAAGGGAAACTCCCCGTTGCCGCCGAGCCAGTCGTTGATCCCAGACGACGCGACGGTTTCCATGCTCCGTTGGTGCTCAAAGAACAGCCCGAACTGGGCGTTCCGCAGTAGCCCGCGGCCGTAGCTGGAGAACGTTACACCGCCTCCCGAGGCGAGGTAATAATCCGCGTCGTCGTTCCCCGCAAAGATGGCGTTGAGGGAATTGCCGAATCCCAATCCCGCGGTCCATGGCTCCACCTCTCGCACGTCGTGGAACGCGGTGAGGTCGAGGCGACCGCCGGGCGCGTCGCGGCGCCACGTGAGAGAACCGTTTGGCCGATTGTCGGAAAAGCCGTAGCGCGCGGTTCCTATCAGCGTGGTGAAGTCGGGCCCCGGGCGAATCTGATACCCACCTCCCAGCGACACGCCCTGCACGCGATTGAAGCGGAAGATGTCGGAAAAACTCTCGAAGGCAAAGTGCCGCGGCATCCTGCCAACCCAATCCGCCGGCAATTGCTCCTGTAACTCGCCCAGCGCGGCGATGGACTCCTTAATGCGCTCCTCGTCTCCTGGCTGGAGATCCAATTCGATCTCGTCGCCCCAACCGGAGTACACCTCGAGTGAATCCCGCGGTGGGTAGTGGATTTCCCACCTGCCCCCTTCGTCCCTGGGCCCTGCGCGGCTGTATCCAGTCTCTTCGTTGCAGAGCACCCGGTGGTCCGCACCTTCGGTCCTCACGATGGGGTCCTCGCACTGTCGCGAACTCCGGCGGCGACGCCACTCCTCACCGTAGTCGGTTTCCTCTAGCACGCTGTCGAGCTCGATCTCGAACTCCGGGAGCACGGACTCGTTGACCGCGTACTCGGAAAAGGTCGTGATGAACCGGACCGGAATCTTGACGTTGACGAACCACGGGATGTCGACGGTGAGCTGCAGGAGTTGACGGTACGGCATCCAATAGAGTCGATCGAACAGCGCATACTCCAGATCTGCTTCGAGCTTGGCTATGCGCTGTGCCCACGTGTTGTTCCGCCGTGCCCCGGCGCTGTCTTCGGGCGTGGGCTCGTCTGGACTCACCCACGTGTACTGCCCCACGAACACGAAGGTGAGCCGCACTACCTCGTACGTGTCGGCATCGAACCACATGGTGCCGGCGATGAGCGACGGGCCCAGCGCTTTGGGTTCTACGCGCACACCGATGGCCCGCACGGTGCGCCCCGGCACCTCCATTGTGAGGGAATCGGTTATGGCGTAGTGGTAGTACTCGCCTGCGCCAACGGCCAGCGGATGGAGCGCCGCCGTCGCGGGAAGCTCGTCGTCCACCATCCGGATGCTGTCGCCCAGGCTCCGCGGTATGAACCACGGCCGGTCGAACTCAATTTCGATGGCCGCATCTGGAAGCGTCGACGCGGAGCGCTGTCCCAACACGTCCACTTTCAAGTTGTTGGGAAGGGACCAAGACACCTTGGCGGCGGTTTCGTGTGCCAGGATGGGCGGCACCCGGGCGAACCGGCTGCGCCCGAACCCGGCGTCGATCCGCGTGCGGACCTCCGCGGTGTAATCCTGCACCAGCGAATCCTGATACGCGTGACGGCCCCTGGCTTGCACGATCAGTGCTTCAGTTGCCGGATCGGCGTACGTTGAGGTGTCCGGCGACTGCACCAGCGCAACAAGCGCAAGCGCCATGAGCGTGTGCGTCATAGCCGTTTGGTGTGAGGGAACCGGTTCCGAGCCGGTCGCCAGCTACGGGAGGAAGTTACGGGCCCCAGCCGCTCCGCCGATCGCGGTCCAGCCCGTACGCCTTCAGGCGTCTCCACAGCGTGGTGCGGGAGATGCCGAGCATCCGCGCCGATTCCGCGAGCCGCCACCCCGTCTTTTCCAGAGTGTCCACGATCGCCTGCCGCTCCCGATCCGCCAGGGAGCTGGAGCCCTTTTCCGCCGGGAGGTAGACCGCCTCGCCCACGGTGAGGGACCCGACCCGGAGCGGCGCCATCCGGCCACCGAGTCGTGCCAGCTTGGGCATCAGGTTCTCGGCGTCCTCAGGTTCGCCGTTACTCATCCCCCGGAGCACATTGCGGGCGTACCCGTTGGCGTATGCAACCTTGCCGTCGGGATCGAAGACAACCACCCCTTCGCTGAACGAATCCAAGACCGCCTTCGCAAGCGGCGAGAACACCGAGGCCCTCGAGGGCTGCATCTCCATGCTGTTCATTAGTCTTGCTGCATCTTCCGCTAGATACGTAGGGATACGCCCGACCCCCCCTCAAGGTTTCATCGCGCACCGGACGAGTATTGGCCCGCCTCCACACTTCCATTGCAATCGCCGTTGAATTAATTTGACTGATCGACCAGTCAAGCAGAGAGATATGACCCGTTCCAAGGAAGCCACCCGCCAAGCGATCCTCGACGCCGCTGAGGCAGTGCTGCGAAAACGGGGAGCCCACGCCATGACGATGGAGGCCGTCGCCAGGGAGTCAAAGTGCGCTAAGGGCTTGGTAACGTATCACTTCCAGACCAAGACCAAGCTCTTCGTGGAGTCGGTTCTCAGCCTAGCCGCCGCCCGAGAGGCGGCGTGGACCCGCGCGTTCGACACCCCCAATCCCCAGGACGCCATCGACCGAACCTGGGAAGTGCTGAAGCGGGAGGCCGAATCGGGCACGTTGAAGGCATGGACCTCCCTGGTTGCCATGGGAAGCGATGAAATTGACCAAGCGGTCAATAATTCTTCGTCACAATTCAGAAGCAGGGTCACGAAGGCCACCCAGGAGCTCCTCGCCCGGGCGGGACTCCGGACGACGATTCCCGTGGAGCAGTTGGGGTGGCTCCTCGCTGCGGTGGTGCAGGGAATGGGGTTTCAGATCGCCGGCGGCGGTGCGCTGGACGTCCTCGAGAACGCTTACGCCGCCGCATGGCTCGGTCTCCTCGCTCTAACCGAGCCCTTGGATTAGTGCCGCCGCCGCCGGTGCTTCCGGTGGAGCCGTTGACGCTCCTTCCCGTGCGGGAGTGACGCCAGAGCGCGTTGGAGTTCGTCGAGATCCGACGCCCGCACCGCAGCCCGCTTCCCCCGGACCACGGTGAACCGCAACGGGCGATCGACCTCAGGAAGATCCTTTTCCCGCAAGCGACGCGCCTGCCCTTCCCGGAGCCGCATGCGCACGACCCCTTCCCGGTTCTCAATCTCGTAGTCCAGGGGAACGCGATCGCCGTACACCATCGCCGATTTGGGAAGCCCATCCAGCTCGTCTCGCGCGCTGTCGGGAATCAGCTCCGCCACGTTGAGCTGCAGGCGGGCTTCGTGAAACTCCTCCAGGCTGGTCACGTCGACGATCTGATCGGCAATGCGACGGTGGGTGACGTCGGGGTCGGCTTCCACGAGTGTTCCTCCCGAGCGCCGCCAGTATTCGCCCAGGTGATCCAGCGCTCGTCGGAGGCGACCCTGGTTCGGGTGGTCCGTCTGCCCCGCCACCAACGCGGCCGTCAGGGCCGCCCGTGCCGCATCAGCCAGCTTTGCGGGAAACGTTCCGGTCAACGGCTCCCGGTCCCGGTCCAACTCGAATCCGAAGTACTCGGTGCGCCGTACCGCGAACAGCCCAGCGTACCGGCGCGCTGCGCGATACTCCACGCTCGGCGCCGCGCGGCGCGCAAAGCGTTTGATGAGCGCCAGCGAGATGCTAGTGCCTTCGATGGCCGCCCGGGGCGCGCCGTTCCGGCCAGCGAAGTAGCGCAACGTGCCCGCCACCGCTCCCCACGGACTGCACATCGATCCCCGCGACACCTTGGCCCGCTCGCCGTCGGCTGTCTGCTCGTCGATCACCAAATCGAACGGCATGACCTCCGCCACGAAGGTGCGGAAACGCTTCAGCGCCTTGCCGTTCGCGTAGGGGAGCCTCTTGGGAAGCGGCATCTCCAACGTGCGATAGACAGATGCCGCGCCCAGGGCGACATCTTCGATGGCCTTCACCAACACGCCGCGGTCTTCCGCCCACTCCTCCAACGAGTCGTAGAACAGATGACGCGGCAGGCCGAACACCTTCCCGAAATATCCGTGCTCGTTCACTGCCTCCGCATAAATATTGTACGCCGTAAGGTGATCGCTCTCCCGCACCATCACCCCACGGAGATCGCTTTCGTCCCGCGTCATCCGGTGCAGCGAGTCGATGTTCGATGCAACCGCCAGGAACGGAATCAAGTCGGCGTCTGCTTGCACCAGCAACTCGCCCCACCCACGATCCACCGGCATTGCTTCCACGTCACGGCCGTACTGTGTGAGTCGTCCGTCGGCGACAATCCCTCGATCCGTCAAGCGGTGCAACGCGGCACGATACGCTCCCCGGTCTAAGGGAACCGGGAGGTCGAGCTCCGTGAGATCCACGCCCAGCGCCGCCGCCGTCAGCGCGACCCGCTCCGAGTCGCCGGCGAGTTGGAAGTGGGGAGGCGTGGGCCGCAGGGTCGCGAACTCGAGATCCCGATCGGTGAGGATGTACACCTCGCCGTTGGGCACGCGGCCGTGCACGCGGCCGGCCATCTGTAACAGCTCGTTCTCGCCGAGATAGCGCCGGGTGAGCACGTTCCGGCCGCGCTGAATCACGTTCATGTATTGCGCATCGTGAATCACCACCGTGTCCAGACCCTGGACGTTCAACGCCGACTGTCCGGCGGCCGTCATCGCCAACACGAACGGCTTTTCCGCCTCTCCTTCCAGAAACGGTCGAATGACGCGAATCGGTTGACCGCCGTGATAGAAGGCGGTGTTCAGTCCTTCCCATTTGTAGCCGATCTGCGTCGCCACTTCCTCCACCTCCGCCCGGGTGGGGAGGAACACCGCCACGCCGCGACCCTCACGTTTGACGCGTCGGATGAAGTCGTCATCCAAGAAGCTGAGGGGTTCACGGAAGTGCGTCGTGACGCGTGCGGCGAGTGCCGGATCGAAGGCGCTCGTTTCCAACATGACGTTGGAACCGAGGTACTCGGCATAGAACGCCGGATCCACCGTCGCCGACAACCAGATGAACCGGCATCCCACTCGCTTCCCGAGCGCCAAGCACAGCTCCAGCTCGGCGGACGTCTGGTGTATCTCGTCCACGACCAGGGTGTCTTGCGGAAGGATCAGGTCGCTCTGAAACCAACGCCGCGCGATTCCGGTGGTGACGATCACGACGTTCCACCCCGGGGTGTCCGGCGTGGCTTCCCGCTCGCGATTCACCACACCCACCTTCAACGGCAGGCCCACCGTCTCCTCGGCAATCGGACGAATCCCCAGAGTCTTCCCGGTTCCCGTACCCGCCATGATGCCGAAGCCCACACGCCGCCGCGCCAGCTCCAGGATCTCCTCGCCGTGTTGCCGCTCCAACACCGTGGCGACCTCGAGGTGCATGGCGAGTTCGATGGTCTCGCACGCGGCGCGCGTGGGAGCAATGACGATGATTCTTCCGGTTGTGGTGGGCGTCACTTGTGGGTCGTCAATCTCCCAGCGATACACCGAGCTCCCGCGCGGTGCAGATGATGTCCCCATCGAGGGGAACGGGTTTGGGCTTGTCCAGCACCTCTTCCAGGGAAACCGTTGCCACGGTCGGCGGCTGATAGGAGACCATGATGCCGAAATCTCCCCGGGCCACGGCCCGCGCCGCCTCGGCGCCGAAGCGCAGCGCCAGCAGCCGGTCGAACGTCGTGGGACTGCCGCCTCGCTGCAGGTGGCCCAAGGTGACGCAGCGGGTCTCCTTCCCCGTGCGTTCCGCGATCCACTCCGCCACCCGATTCCCCATGCCGCCGAGGCGCTCCACCGTGCCGACGCCGGCGGCGGCCTTCACCGCCATCTCCCCGGAGATGGGCGCCGCGCCTTCGGCGACGACGACGATGGAGTGCTCCTTCCCTCGGGACTCCCGCTCCCGGATCTTGTCGCACGCCTTGTCGATGTCGAAGGGAATCTCCGGTATCAAAATGATGTCGGCGTCGCTCGCCAGGCCGGAGTTCAACGCGATCCATCCAGCGTAGCGCCCCATCAGCTCGATCACCATCACCCGGCCATGGCTTTGGGCAGTCGACCTGACCTTGTCGATGGCCTCGGTAGCGGTGGTCACCGCCGTGTCGAATCCGAACGTAACCAGCGTCCCCCCCACGTCGTTGTCGATGGTCTTCGGAACACCTACTACGGGGAGCCCCTTTCGGCCCAGCTCGCACGCGATGCGGAGCGTACCGTCGCCCCCCACTGTGATCAGGGCATCCAACTCCCGGCGGCGAAACTCCTCGAGGACTTCGTCCGACCGATCCACTTCGGCAAACGAGCCGTCGGGTTGGGGCACGGGCCAGCGGAACGGGTTTCCCCGATTGGTGGTCCCGAGGATGGTGCCGCCCAGCCTGGTGATCCCGTAGACGTCGATGGGCCGAAGGGGAATCACGTCGTCGTCCCCCAGCAGCCCGCCAAAGCCCTTTTCGATCCCCACCATCTCCCAACCTCGGCGGATGCCCGAAAGGACAGCCGCACGGATCACCGCATTTAGTCCGGGCGCGTCGCCTCCCCCGGTGGAGATTGCCACACGCACCGCTCAGGAACCCAAGTGGTCTCGAATCAGGCCTAGCACCTCGCCGTCTTCTGCGTGACGTCCCAAGCTCTTCTTCGAAAAGACTAATTCACCGTCCACCGTGACCTCGAATAACCCTCCCGACGCTTCTGTGAGCGTCACATCGGCGTCGGGGTATGCCTGCTTCACGTCGGCCGCCAAACTGGTGGCCCTGGGCCCGTAGTTTCAGACCCCGCAGTACTGGATGTCCACCTGCATCGAAGCCTCACTCTCAGTATATTGACTGTCTGTACAGTCAATTTCTGCAACTCTATCCCAATCTTGCACATTTGACGTGGCTTGGCGACATTCCCGCCGCTGCCACACACTCGAGTCTTCCGTGACCAGAATATACAGCCGCAACTGGGCTCCACGGGTACAGGCTGCCGTACAGGGGGCTGCCCTTCTCTTCATCATCGCGGCCGTCGGACGCCTTACGGCGACCGTCGACTTCCAGCAAGGTAGCTTCGCCCTGGAGTTCGTGGTGCTGCTGGCGGCCGCCGGACTCACACGTCGCTTCGGCATCCCTCTCCCGGGACACGGGTTCTCATCCTTCGTATTGGGGACCGTCTGGATCGCCCTCTTCCTCCGGGGGTGGCCCTTCGCCGTCCTGGTCGCCGCCATCGGCACGGCCAGCGGAGACATGTTCTTCCGAAAGCTCCCGGTCTCCCAGGTTCGCTCCAACGTGGGACACCTGGTCACCGCCACGGGGATCGTCGGCTTGGCGTACGGCAGTTTCGAGGGCCTGTTGGGAAATGGTGCCATCTCACCCGCCAATCTCGTTCCTCTCACCATCGCGTTGCTCGCGCTTCCGTTGCTTGCAAACGGATCGTTCTACTTGGAGATCGTTCTCTCCCGAGGGGCGGCGCAGACCGACTGGCTACTCACTGCCCGGTGGGAAGCGGTAACCTCTCTCTTCGCGGCCGCTCTCGCATTGGGGTGGTCCGGAATCGCAACGTCAACGGTCACGACGCTAGAGGGGGTTGTCGGGGCATCAGGACTTCTTCTCACAACCGTCGTGTTTTACATGACGCTTCGCCGCGCCGTTCATGCAGACGAACTCCGCATGGTCAACCGCCTGGCCGAGGCCGTCGCCGCCGACGCCAGCATCGAGCGGAGCTTCGAGCGGATCCGCGAGATCACAGGCAAGCTCATTCCCTGGGAGCACATGGGATTTGCCCGGTACGACGAGGCAGCCAACGAGATGGAGCTGGTGACAGACACGGCGACGAGCGAGCGCCTACGCTCCGACGCGGAGAGCGGCCTCACTGGCGAGGCCGTAGAATCCGGCATGCCGGTGGTTAGCAGCAGCGGCACCGAAAACGAATCGATCGTCCCTACCGGCGAACGTGCCGGAGCCGAGATCCTCATCCCGCTCTTTCAAGGAAAGCGTCTCGTCGGCCTCTGGAGCATCAGGCATTCCGACCGGAACGCCTACCGCCTGGCCGATGCCGATCTCCTGAATCTTCTTGCGCCGCAGCTCGCTCTCTCCTTGATGTTGAGAGAGGTGCTCCTTCCCATGGCTCACGCTTCGGAGCAGGCGGCCGGGGACGTCTCCCAGATACAGGCGAGTTGCGGCGAGTTGGGACAGGTCTACGAGCGGGCGACCGCGAGCGCAAAGAAGGCCTTGGCGGGCGCCGAGGGGGCCGCTTCCCAGGTGAGCGAAACCCTCGATGCACTGGTCAAGGTGGTCGAGGGAATCCGGCGGGCCACGACCCTGGGAGGTGAGACAGAGGAGGCCACGCAGCGCATGTCCGAAACGGCCGCCGAGCTCCACGACTCCAGCCGAGCCGCCGTGGGGCGTCTGACCCGAATCGCCGAGACCCTCAAGGTAGGTGCCGCCGAGGTGGCCCGGCTTCGGGAGGCCGCCAACGATGTGGAGGGCTTCTCGGAGACGATCGCCTCCATTGCCAACCAAACGAACCTCCTTGCCCTGAACGCCACAATCGAGGCAGCTCGGGCGGGGGCCCACGGTCGGGGTTTCGCCGTCGTCGCCGACGAGGTCCGCGTCCTGGCGGAGGAGAGTGCGAAGGCGGCGCGAAGCATCGCGAAGAGTGCCCAGACCACACGGACGGTTATCGACAGCTCCGCCAAGCTGATGGAGGAGATCGGCACCCGGCTGGGTGAGGTCTCCCAGCACTCGGAGGCGTGGGGAGGCGAGTTGGGACAGATTGCCGAAGCGGCAGAGGAGACCCGGCGCCTCGGCCGGCGCATGAGCGAGGTCCCCAGAGAGAACCTCGAGATGGCGGGCCGGGCGAGCCAGCTCCTGGACAGCGCCAAGCAGACCGTCAGGAGCGCGGCCGCCGAAGCCAAGTCGATTTCCGACACCCTGAGTCATCAACACCAGTCGGTGCAAGACCTCACCACGAGCGCGCACCAGCTGGCCGGGATCGCCAAGAAGCTGGAGGACGCGGCGGCCCTGGTGGACTGAGGCCAGGGCGGCTCGTAACCCCCCGATTGGTCAGTTCCCTTACTATTTCGCTGCACTGGAGTTGGCGTCGCATGCCGGCACCGGCCATGCTCCGCCCCCCCGGTGCCGTGCCGCGCAGCGGAGTGAGCCAGCCGAGGGGAGTCCCGGTACCGAGCGCCCGGTGGTGCCACGGCCTGGCTTGATGGGAACCGCACCTGTCCCATAGGCGAGGGCCAAGGGGGATCGGTGAAGGCGGGTCCAAGGGGTGAGGGGCGGGCCTGTCAGGGAGCCCAGCTGAACCGATCCCCCTTGCCCGAGCCAGCCATCGGACGGTACCAATCCAATCCCCAGTGGAAGGCCGTGGGAACGCCGGTAAAACGGCCTCGGCCCCGGGTGACTCGCATCACTGAGACCCCACGAATTTCGTGCCATTCTAGTGCGCTGGAAATTCCAGAGACTGTTAGACTTAGTGGATCGAACCTGATCCTCGACCGGAGGTCTTCGAGATGCCGACTCCGATGCTGAAACGAACCTTGGGCGCCCTCGGCGCCGCCACCACCATGCTGCTGGCCGCGACCCCACTGTCGGCCCAGGTTGGAAAAGGAACCCAAGTCGAGCTGGGCATCTACGGGATGCGAACCACATTCGACCAATCAGACCTGGGCTTCGCCGGCGAATTCGGCGCCGGTGGTAGACTGGGGATCTACTTCAATCGGCTGCTCTCGCTAGAGGCGTCAGGCGACCACATCGAGACCATCAACAACGCCTCCGGCAAGATCACGGCAAGCCGCGTCGCTGGAACGCTCTATGCCCACGCACCCTTGGGCGGCATCGCCTGGTCCCTCGGGCTGGGATACGAGCGGCTTTTCTATCGCGCCGCCCAGGAGTTTGACGACAACGGAATTCATTTCGCCACGGGGCCGCGTATCCCGCTAGGTGGTCGCGCCGCCCTCAGGATCCAGGGCCGCGCCACCTACGTGCCGAGCTCGAATTCGACTCTTCCCACCGCCAGCGGCAGCTCCATCAACTTCTCGTTTTCGGCGGGCTTCTCCATCTACAGCTTCGGCGGGACGGCGCGCGACGACGATCACGACACGATTCGCAATAGTAGTGACGACTGCCCGGACACACCGCAAGGAGCAGACGTCGACGGGCGCGGCTGTCCCAGCGATGGCGATACCGACGGCGTGTTGAACGGGTTGGACCAGTGTCCCGACACGCCGGGTGGTGCGGACGTGGACGCACAGGGTTGTCCGTCCGACTCCGACACTGACGGCGTCTTGAACGGCATCGACATCTGCCCCGACACTCCTGCCGGCGCCCTCGCCGACGAGAATGGTTGCCCCACGGACCAGGACAGCGACTCGGTGTTCGACGGTATTGACCAGTGTCCGGATACGCCCACCGGGGCCATCGTGGACGGTATAGGCTGCCCTTCGGATGAAGATTTCGACGGCGTGTTCGACGGCATCGACCAGTGCACCGGCACGCCCGATGGCGTAACCGTCGACGAGCTGGGCTGCCCCACCGACCAGGACCAGGACGGTGTCTTCGACCACTTGGACGAGTGCCCAGATACGCCACCCAACACGATGGTGGACGAGCGGGGCTGTGAGCCGGACCTCGATACCGACCTCGACGGCGTGGTCGACCGTCTGGACCGCTGCCCGAGCACGGCAGCCGGTACCACCGTCGACAGTGTGGGCTGCCCGGTGTTGTTCGTCGTCGACGAGGCGACGCAACGTGTGGAGCCGTTGGTGCTGCAAGGCGTGAACTTCGCCACGGGAAGCTCCCGGCTCACACAGAACTCTTACGCGGTCTTGAACGTGGTGGGGGTGTCACTGCTGGGGCACCCAGAAGTGCGCATCGAGGTCGGCGGGCACACGGACGCGACGGGTGGGTACGATCTCAACATGCGGTTGTCCCGTGGCCGTGCCGAGGCCGTCCGTGCATATTTGGCGCAGCAGGGCGTGCCTCTCTCGCAGATGGAGGCGCGGGGATACGGACCGGATCAGCCAATTGCAACAAACGCCACCACCGCCGGTCGTTCGGCGAATCGGAGAGTGGAACTGAGACAGCTCAACTAATCGAGTAAGGGAATCACGACACGCGGGTCTTGCGCTGCCGGCGGCCACGCCGCTGGCAGCGCAAGTCGTCCCCGCTCCTGAGACATACCTGAGGCCATGGTGATGCGGACATTGTTCCTGCTCCTCGTGAGCGGGGTACTCATCGACTCTTCGTCTCTCGCGGCGCAGCAATCCGCCGTGTGGCGCGGAGTGCATCGCGAGGCGGCCCGTCCCGACTACCTCACCGACCTGGTTTCCCTCGGCGGGCCGGAGGTGGCCATGCCACTGCCGCCCCTTGACGGCGCGCCGTGGCGGGGAGTCCATCGGGACCACGAGCGTCCCGATTACCTCACCGGTGTGATTCCACCGAGTCTCCAGCCTATTCGTCTGCCGCCACCGCCGGTCGGTGAAGCCCCCGCTGTCGTCCGCGGCCTCTACCTCAACGCGTGGGTGTTCGGCGGCAGCCGCTTCTACGACTTGGTGCGCCTCGCCGACACCACCGAGGTGAACGCGTTCATCATCGACGTGAAGGACGGGACGGGGTATCTCACCTATCGTTCCAGCGTGCCCACGGCCATCGAGATCGGGGCGAATGGGCTCGTACGGGCGGCTGACGTGCGGAAGCGGTTGGCGCTGCTGCAAGAGCGCGGTATTCACCCCATTGCCCGCATCGTCGTCGCCAAGGATCCCCTCCTCGCCAACGGCAAGACGGATTGGGCTGTGCGACACGTGGACGGTGGACTGTGGAAGGACCGCTTCGGCGACCATTGGGTGGATGCCTACCGGGATTCGGTCTGGCTCTATGCGGCGGACATCGCACAGGAGGCGGTGCTAATGGGCTTCGCCGAGATTCAGTTCGACTACATCCGCTTCCCGGATGAGCCGGCGGAGTCGCTGGACAAGGCCGTCTTTCCCGCCCGCGCCGAAGGACAGAGCCGTCGCAACGCGGTCAGCACCAACCTCGCC
>JBDHAF010000147.1:0-9432 GCA_039588255.1 Gemmatimonadota bacterium
GTGTGAACTACTTGATATATGCGATCATGCACTGAGCAAGCAGTGAGCAATAAGCAGGGAGCGGCAGGCAGGGCCGGATTGGCAGCACGGCGCCGGCCGCAGCGGAGAAACAGCAAACCGGATTCCGAGGAGTAACGGGTGGAAACGAAGACCAATGAAGCAACGGCGTTAGAGTCCCCTGGCGACATCGAATTGGCCGAAAAGCTCAAAGCCGGCCACGAGCAGGTGAAGACCGAACTCCACAAGCTCATCGTCGGTCAGGAAGAAGTGATCGATCTAGTGCTGCTCTCTGTGTTCGTGGGCGGCAACAGTCTGATCGTCGGCGTCCCCGGTTTGGCGAAGACCCTGTTGATCCACACGATCGCACAGGTGTTGGATCTCAAGTTTTCGCGCATCCAGTTCACGCCGGACCTGATGCCCTCGGATATCACGGGCACCGACCTGGTGCAGGAGGACCCGGACACCGGGCGTCGCAAGATGGTGTTCATGCCCGGGCCGGTGTTTGCCAACATCGTGCTGGCGGACGAAATCAACCGGACGCCTCCGAAGACCCAGGCGGCCTTGCTCGAGGCGATGCAGGAGCACCGCGTGACCGTTCAGGGAGAGACCTACACGCTGGACGAGCCGTTCTTCGTGTTTGCCACCCAGAACCCCATCGAGCTCGAGGGCACCTACCCACTGCCGGAGGCGCAGCTCGACCGCTTCATGTTCAATATCATCATGGACCACCTCCCCAGGGACCAAGAGCTGGAGGTGGTGCGGTCCACCACGGGGATTCAGGACTACACGTTCGAGCATGCCGTCACAGGCAAGGACATCGTGGCGTTCCAGGAGCTGGTGCGGAAGGTGCCCGTCTCCAAGGCCGTGCTCGAATACACGTTGAACCTCGTGCGGATGAGCCGGCCCAGCCCCAACGGGTCAACGCCGGACTTCATAAAAGAGTGGGTGGCGTATGGCGCGAGTGTGCGTGCCGCGCAGTACCTCGTGCTGGGCGGGAAGGCCCGGGCGTTGATGGACGGCCGCTACAACGTGAGCTTCGAGGACATCCGAGCGCTGGCGCACCCGGTGCTGCGGCACCGCATCCTCACCAACTTCCACGCGGAGTCGGAACGCATCACGACCGATTCACTCATCGAGCAGCTGCTCGAGGCCGTCCCCATGCCCTCGTCGGGAATGTAGAGGAGCCGATCCGGATGTTGGGTACCAGAGCTCGAAAGCAGGGGGCGGGCGCCCGATTTATCGATCCCAAGATTCTCTCGCGGATCGACAATTTGGAGCTCGTGGCGCGGTCGGTGGTCGACGGCTTCATCAGCGGCCTGCACCGCTCGCCCTACCTCGGCCTCTCCATCGACTTTGCGGAGCACCGGGCGTACATGCCGGGCGACGACATTCGGCGCATCGACTGGCGCGTGTTCGGTCGCACGGACCGGTTTTACGTCAAGGAGTTCGAGGCCGACACCAACGCCAACTTCAGCGTGGTCCTCGACGTCTCCCGTTCGATGGACTTCGGGACGGACGGGATCACGAAGCTGGACTACGCGAAGTTCCTGGCGGCGAGCCTGACGTACCTCTCGAGCCGCCAACGCGATCGAGTTGGTCTCGTGACGTTCGACACGGACATCGTGGACATCGTACCGCCTTCGGCCAAGCATCTGGAGATCGTGCTCCACACGCTGGACCGAGCGGAAGCCACCCGAGAGGGTGACCTCCACGGGACGCTGAAGAAGATCGCGGAGAGCTTCAGGCGTCGCAGCGTGATCGTGTTGATCTCTGACTTCTACGAAGATCCAGACGCTGTGATGTCGGCCGTGAACCAGTTGAGACAAAAGGGCAACGATCTCATCGTCTTTCACGTCCTTGACCCGGCCGAGATCAGCTTCACCTACGATCAGCCACTCAACTTCGAGGACATGGAAACCGGGGAGCAGGTGCAGGTGGTGCCCGATGCCATGCGTGAGCAGTACCAGACGATGCTGAGGGAGCACCGCGAGACCATCGGTCGGATCATGGGTGACAACCGCGTGGACTATGCTTTTTATGACACGTCGACGCCTCTGGATCTCGCGCTGTTCAAATACCTGCTGAATCGCGAACGAACGAGCAGGGTGCGCTGATGAGTCTCCTCTTGCTCGCCCCGTTATTCCTGCTGGGCTTGGGTACCCTCCTGGTGCCGATCATCGTTCACCTGATCCACAAGCACAAGCGGGAAGCGGTTCTGTTCCCCTCACTGATGTTCGTTCAGCGAATTCCCTTCAAGGACGTTCGCCGCCAACAACTACGCCACAAGGTGCTGTTCGCGCTGCGCAGTCTCGCACTGATCTTGCTGGCCCTCGCCTTCGCCCGCCCGTTCGTGGAGAACACGGCAGAGGCGGCAGTGGCCACAGTCGGCGGGACCGAAGTGGTGGTCGTGCTGGATCGGTCGCACAGCATGCGGTTCGGCGACCGGTGGCAGCGTGCCGTGGATCAGGCGCACGCCCGGGTCGACGTGCTGGGACAGCAGGACCGTGCCTCCCTGATCCTCTTCGCGGAAACGGCGGCGGGGGCCGGGGAGTCCACCACCGACGTCCTCGCGTTGAAGAGTGCCCTCGATGCGGCGGAGCCCACGGCCGGTGCCACACGGTACGGGCCCGCTCTGCTGCTGGCCGGCCGGATCATCTCGGAATCGGACCAGCCGAATCGTGAGGTGGTGCTCATCAGTGACTTCCAGCGCTCGGGGTGGGATCGTGTGAGTGACGTGCGACTCCCGAGCGGCACGACGGTGACTCCGGTGGACGTTTCCGAAGACGAGCCGGCCAACATCTCGTTGCCGTTCGTGTCGTTGCGGCAACAGGTGTCGTCGGGACGCGAGAGGGTGACGGTGACGTCACGCGTCGTGAACGGCGGCGACCAGCCGGTCAGGGGTCTTCGGGTTGCCCTGACGCTCAACGGTCAACAGTTGCAGGAACGGACGGTCGACGTCGATCCGCAGGGGAGCGCGGCGGTGACGTTCTCTCCGGTGCTGCTACCGCAGGGTATCTCCCGAGGGAACGTGTCGGTGACCGCCGCCGACGCCCTGTCGGAAGACAACACGGCGGCGTTCGTGCTCAGCCCCAGCAACTCCCTGTCGGCGCTCGTGCTGGAAAGCTCAGGGACCAGGGAGAACCAGAGTCTCTACCTCACCAGGGCGTTGGAGATCGGCGACCGTCCGTCGTTCCGAGTCGACCTGCGGCCGCTCCGGCAGCTGCGGCTTTCCGACTTGGACGATCGGGCCATCGTGGTCCTGAATGACGCCCCGCTTCCCACCGGCCAAGCGGGACAGCGGATCCGGGAATTCGTGGAGGGTGGCGGCGGACTGCTGATTGTGTTGGGGGACCGGAACGGACCCCAGACCTGGTCCGACGGTGCGGGGGATCTCTTACCGGGCGTGGTGGGTGCCCGTATCGATCCGGAGCGCGGTCCCACCGCCTTGACCACGATGGAATACGGCAGTCCCGTGTTCGATGTGTTCAGCGCGCCCCGCAGCGGGGATTTTTCTGTTGCCAAGTTCTTCCGGTACCGGGACCTCGCGGTGGAGGAACCCCAGAGCGTCCTCGCGCGGTACAGCGATGGACGTGTCGCGTTGGCGGAAAAGTGGGTTGGAGACGGTCTGGTGCTGGTGTTGACGTCGACCACCGATACCCATTGGAACGACCTGGCACTGCAACCAGTTTTCCTACCGTTCGTGCATCGAATGATGCGGCACCTCGCCCAGTATCAAGAGGTGCAGCCGTTCTTCACCGTTGGGGAAGCGGTGGAGCTCACGCGTGAATCGCCGGACCGGGCCCTCCAGAGCCTCGTGGATGCCGGTCAGGACCTGGTCGTGGAGGCTCCGTCGGGCGACCGAACCATTGTCCGGGCGGATGCGGAACATCGGGTGGTGGAATTGACGGAGCAGGGGTTCTTCGAGATCCGCCAGCTAGAGGTCGGCGATGTTCCGCCGACGTATGTGGCGGTCAATCTCGACCCGGAGGAGTCCGATCTCTCGGCGCTTGACGCCGATGAGTTTATGGGAGCCGTGACCCCCATCCAGGAGCAGGGGGGCGCGGCCTCCCGAGCCCGGACATTGACTGTCCAAGAAAGGGAACGTCGGCAGCAGCTGTGGTGGTATCTGTTGATAGGCGCGATGCTCATACTGGTCATGGAGACCGCGATCTCCAACCGCCTGTCCCGTGTTGCGCGATGAACCGCTTTGGTGAAGAGTATACGAGGTAACCTCAACGAGGGGAGCAGCGCATGCTGAGGTTGTACGACACGTTGGGCGGCCGCCCCGAGCCGGACGAGGAACTGCATCGGGCCATCGGGTCCGTGCGGCTCCGGTGGCGCATGAAGGTGGTGATGCGGGGGCTGGCCATCGTTTTGGGTGCGGGGCTGGCGGTATTCCTCGTATCGACGCTGGGCATGGACAAGCTCCGCTTCACGCCGGAAGCGGTCATCTGGTTCCGGATCGCCACCTACGTCGTAGTTCTCGCCCTGATCGTCCGATTCCTCGTGCTTCCCCTCTCCAAGAGCGTGTCGGACCGGCGGGTGGCCCTCTACATCGAGGAGCGCGAGCCCACGCTCCAGGCGTCACTCATCAGCGCCATCGACACGAAAGAGGATCCTGGGACGGCGACGCTGTCGCCCGCCCTGACGGAAAAGCTGGTGGAATCTGCCGCCGACCGCTGCCGCGACATCAAGTTCGGCCGCGAGATCGACCATCGGGCCCTGCAGCGGTCTTCCGGCGCCCTCGCGGGAGTCGCCGCCGCGGGCATGTTGTTGGTCGTCACCAGCCCGGCTTTTGTGCGGCACGGTGCCCCGTTCTTGCTATTCCCCTGGAGCGGAACCGCCGCGGAGAATCCGTACGCCATCGAGGTCCTCCCCGGTGATACCCTCGTCCCCCGAGGAGCGGATCTCAGGGTCGACGTGGAGCTCTTCGGTTTCGATGCGGAAGAAGTGACGATTGCGGTCAAGCGGGGAGAAGGCGGCGAGTGGGAGCGTTGGACGATGACGGTGGGTGCCGACGCCGGGGCCTACGAGATATTCCTCTTCGATCTGGACGAGAACACTGAGTACTCGGTGGAGGCCAGCGGCGTTCGGTCCCCGGTGTACAACGTGGAGGTGGCGGATCTCCCCTACGTGGCCCAGGTGGACCTGGAGTACCGCTTTCCCGCCTACACGGGGATGCGCCCCGAGATCCAGGAGGATCGAGGTGACATCGCGGCCCTCCCCGGCACCCGGGTGGGGCTCACCGTTACCCCGACGATGCCCGTGACGCAGGGCGTGATCGTGATCGACGGTGGTGATTCCCTCGCCCTCGCTCTGGAGGACGACGGCACACTGACCGGTGCGTTGACGGTGGAGCGTGAAGGGCTCTATCGGATTCTGCTCGAGAGCTTCGATGGGCGCTTGGTGGTGGCCTCCCCGGATTACCTCATCGATGTGCTGGACGACCAGCCGCCCACGATTCGGATAGAGAAGCCGGGTCGAGACATCAAGGTGACGCCCATCGAAGAGGCTCTCGTCGAAGTGAGTGCTCAGGACGACTACGGGCTTCGCACGTTGCGGTTGATCTACTCGGCGAACGGCGGGCCGGAGGACAGCCTCGACCTGTTCGACGGCGCCCAACGCACGAAGGACATGTCCGCGACGCACACCTTCTATCTGGAGGAGTTGAATCTCGAGCCCGGCGATCTCGTGTCGTACTACGCGCAAGTGACCGACAACAACCGGGTGGGAGGCCGCCAGACCGTCACGACGGATATTTACTTCATGGACGTGCGGCCCTTCGGTCGCGATTACCGCCAGGCCGAGCAGGGTGGCGGCGGTGGTGGCGGTGGTGGGGGTGATGGACTGGATGGCCAATTCTCCCAGCAGCAGCGGCAAATCGTCGCGGCCACGTTCAAGATGGATCGGGATCGCGATGAGTATTCCGACACGGAATTCCGGGAGAACATGGCGACCCTCGCCCTGTCTCAAGGCCGGTTGCGGGAGCGGGTGGAGGCCGTGGTTCGGCGGATCCAAGACCGGGGCGTGATGCAGGCGGACTCCGGTTTTCTCAAGATCATGGAGGAGCTCCCGGCCGCGGCAGAGGAGATGCTGGCGTCCGAGGAGGCGCTCGGTGAGCGCGATGCCCGCAATGCCTTGCCGCCGGCGCAGCGGGCGCTGCAGCACCTGCAGCGTGCCGAGGCGGCGTTCCGCGAAGTCCAGGTGAGTATGGGTGGCGGCGGCGGTGGCGGCGGGGGGCAGCAGTCGCCCAACGCAGAGGACCTGGCCGATCTGTTCGAGCTCGAGATGGACAAGATGCAGAATCAGTACGAGGCCGTTCAGCGGGGTGAGCAGGAGCAGGTAGATCAGGAGCTGGACGCCACGACGCAGAAGCTGCAGGAGCTCGCCAGACGCCAGCAGCAGGAGAACGAGCGAATGCGGCGCCGTGCGGCCAACATGCAAAACCAGGCAGGTGGGGGCGGCCAGGGACAGCGGCAGTTGGCGGAGGAGGCGGAGGAGCTGGCCCGGCAGCTGGAGCGGTTGGCCAGAGAGCAATCCCTCGACGGCTTGATGGACACGGCCAGGCGGCTACAGGAGGCGGCCGACGCCATGCGTCGCTCCGCCAGCGACCGGAACGGGGATCTCTCGGAGGCGCAATCGGCATTGGATCGCCTCCAAGAGGCCCGGAGGATGTTGGAGCGTGGCCGGTCCGAGCGTCTGGAGCGCGACGTACAGGATGCCTTGCGCCGAGCAGAGCGGCTGATGGAGCAGCAGGAACGGATGACGGAGGACGTGGAGCGGCTCGGGTCCGGGGCGCAGCGGTCGCTTGATGCCATGCAGCGGGTCATGGAGCAGAAGGACGAGATGGCCCAGCAGGTGAGCGACTTGGAGGCGGACCTCGATGAGATGGCCCGGGACTGGCGCCGGGAGCAGGGCGAAGCTGCCCGGGAGTTGGGTGAGGCGGCCGCATCGATTCGCGACAACCGGCTCGCCGACAAGATCCGGTACTCCAAGGGTGTCGTCCAGCAACGGACACCGGAGTACGCCCGCAACTTCGAGGAACAGATCGGCGCGGACCTCGAAGAGTTGCGCGAGCGCATCCAGGAGGCGGCAGGCGCCATTGGCGAGAACGAGGGTGAGCGTCTCGGCGATCTGTTGGAGGATACACGGGGGCTGGTTCGGGATCTGGAATCCCTCGACGAGCGGATCCAGGAGCGGGCCGAGGGGCAGCAACAGCAAGGCCAGCAGGGCCAGCAGGGCCAGCAGGGCCAGCAGGGTCAGCAGGGTCAGCAAGGCCAGCAGGGCGGTGAGCGACAGGGCCAAATGCGGGGCGGTGACGGGGCCATCCCCAGGGGTCCGACAGGTGGTGGGTGGGGTGGACTCCGGACCGAAGATGTCCGGCAGTTCCGCGGTGAGTTTCGGCAGCGGGCGGACGAGCTCGAGGCTTTGCGCCAGCGGATGGCCCAGGAGGGGATCGACACGTCCACGCTCTCAGACGTCATGGCCCGCCTCCGAGAGCTGGACAGCCGGGACGTGTTCGACGACCCGGCGGAGATCGCCCGCCTTCAGGCGGCCGCCATCGAGGGCCTCAAGGAGTTCGAGTACGCCCTTCGTCGTGCGTTCGAAGGTCCCGAGTCGGAGCGCCTGTTGCTCTCGGGATCCGATGAGGTGCCCGAAGGGTTCAAGGAACTGGTTGAGGAGTATTACCGGGCGCTGTCGAACAGAAGCAGGCGGTAAGCGAACAGGCAGTAGCCGGTGGACCCTTGGGGTGTAGGTTGCAGGGGTATTGAGGTCCCCTACGCCTGCACCCTTTCCTTGGAGCCCCCCGTAATCGAGCTTCGGCCGATACTGCTAAAAATCTGCTATCTTTAAGTCATGGCTATCAAACAAGGCATATCCGGCATGAAACGCGGGCCCCTCGCTGTCGGTCTTCTCGTCGTGCTGCTGATCTTGGTGCTCACGAGCTTTCCGGCGACGATCCGGCTGCTGGCAGACTGGTACTGGTTCAGCGCCCTGGGCTTCCAGTCGGTCTTCCTCACCACGATCGGAACCAAGATCTTTCTCGGCATTGGCGTGGCGCTCCTGTCGTTCGGGTTCTTCTACGTGAACCTCCGATTCGCCCAACGAGGCATGGTGCCCGACCCGGTGGTGGTGAACATCAACGCCAAGGCCTCCAAGGTCGACGTCACGCGATTGCTCCGTATCCTGGCTCTACCTGTGTCCGGGTTCCTGGCCCTGCTCGTGGGCCTTTCTGCGTCAAGCGGGTGGTTGGTGGTTCTCCAGTACCTGAACCGGACACCGTTCGGGGTGAACGACCCCGCATTCGGCAGGGACATTGGCTACTACTTCTTCACGCTCCCCGCCATCTCGGCCTTGCTGATGGTCGTCCTTTCGTTGACCGTGCTCACGCTGTTCATGGTCGTGCCTCTCTACCTGGTGCGGGGAGACATTGTTTTCCGACGGCGTCGCATGACCATCGAACGCTCCGCCGAGCGGCACCTCGCGCTGCTGCTCGCGGTGCTCTTCCTGGCAACTGCCGTCAACATCGTCATGGTCAGAATTCCCAGCCTGTTGTTCTCCACCGCAGGGGCGGTGCACGGCGCCGGCTACACCGACCTGGGCGCTCGCTTGCCGTTCATGCGGGCGTCGGCGGTCATGGCGGTCGTCGGGGCGGGGCTCGCCCTCTGGGGAATGCGCGCCCACCGGCTGCCTCGCTTCCTGGCGATCGCCGTCGTGCTGTATCTGGCAACGGGACTTCTGGGCGGCGTTTACCCCGCCGCGGTTCAGCAGTTCGTGGTTGGTCCCAACGAGCTGGTGAAGGAAACACCGTTCATCGTGCGCCACATCGAGGCGACGCGAGCGGCGTGGGGTCTCGACAATGTCGAGATTCGGGGCATCACGGGAGAGGCACAACTCACCCTGGAGGACATCCGGGCCAATGCCGGCACGGTGCGCAACATCCGGCTGTGGGACCGGGCACCTCTGCTCCAGACCTTCGGGCAGCTTCAGGAAATCCGCACCTACTACGACTTCGTGTCGGTGGACGACGACCGCTACATGATCGACGGTCAGCTGCGCCAGGTGCTCCTCTCCCCGCGGGAGCTCAACAGCGCGTCATTGCCTGCCCGCAACTGGATCAACGAGCACCTGACGTATACCCACGGGATGGGTCTCACGCTGAGTCCGGTGAATCAGGTGACCATGGAGGGCCTCCCGACCCTCTTCATCCAGGACCTTCCCCCCAAGTCGAATGTGCCCATCACCGTCACGCGCCCACAGATCTACTACGGCGAGCTGTCCAACGACTACGTCTTCGTGAACACGGAGCAGGCGGAATTCGACTACCCGTCCGGTGATTCTTCCGTCTATTCGGTCTACGAGGGGAGTGGGGGTGTTCGGGTCAACTCGTTTTTCCGGAAGATCCTGTTGGGCGCGCGGTTTCGCTCGGCC
>JBDHAF010000148.1:0-9382 GCA_039588255.1 Gemmatimonadota bacterium
GGCCGCTGGAACGCCTTCACGTAATCGATCTCGGCGAGCAGGAAACCGAATAGGTTGATCCTGAACCCTGCCCCCGCGCTGAAGAGCGGGTCGCGGTCGCCGCCGAGGAAGAAGGCTTTGTTGCGGGAATCCCACGCCAACCCCGCGTCGCCAAACATCAAGAACTCGACCGGGAACACGCCGTACATGCCCGAGCCGATTCCCAAGACGCCAAACAGTGGGAACCGGAGTTCCGTGCTCGCGACGATCAACCTAGACCCGAAGAGCCGCTCGATGGTATCGCAGTTGGCGCTCTGTGGCGGGCACTCGTTGACGTCGAACGAGTTGAAATCGTACCCACGCATCAGACTGGAGTAGCCCATGTACAGCGGGTTGAGCACCGCGTCTTCGGCATCTCTTCCATAGCGTCCGATGTGGGTGACCCGGGCAGCCAGGGTGAAGGGCCGCTTGACCATCCAGTACTTGCGGGCATCGGCCGTGACGCCCATGAAGTTCAACGACCCCACGGTCGGTGACGCTTGGACGCGGTACCGCTGTCCGGTAATCGGGCTGGTGGCTCCGAAAACCGAGTTGTCATACACCAGCGCCATGCTTCCCGATAAGAGGTTGAGCGGCCGGCCAAAGGGTATGGTCTGGTCGACGTCCTCGAGCCGCTGTCCCGAGAACCGATCGAATCGCCGCTGTTTGATCTCTCGCTCGAACGTGATGCGCTGCACATTACCAGAGAATTCCACCCGGCGGACGCGATTGAACGGGTAGGACAATATGCCGGACACCTGTCGATTGTACTGGCGGATCAAGTCTCGCGTCTCGACGAACACGCGCCCACTATCCTCGAAGCTGCCGAACAGAGCACCGGACACCTGTGGCACTTGTCCCGCGACGAGGCCCCAGTTCCAGCGGTGACGCTTGTTCTCGTATCCTACGAGCGCGGCGATGTCCTTGAACCCACCGTTGATCTGGAATGTTGTCGCGAGGTTGTGCTGTCCCAGCATGTCGCTCCAGTACGCCGACGCACCACCACCGATAAACGTGCCGTATTGGTCGGTGCCCGCTGTCAGGTACGGTTGCGAGATGAAATCCAATGACAGGCTCGGTTTGTAATCCGTCTCGGAGAACTGATTGGGATCGGCGAGCCCGAATTCCGTGTCGTCCAGGAACGACACGATCTCGCCCCGGTCACGATTGTTGGGCGGAAGCACTCCCGCACCCGCGAGACTCCCGAGATCCTCGTCTGCGTCCACCAGCGTGCTCGTCCCAAGATCCTGGAGCACCGCCGTCACCAGCTCGCCACGGAGCACGTCGGGATCATCGACGCGATAGAGGTTGTACTCGCCGTTCTCGAACGCCGTGAAGACGATTTTGTCGGATGCCAGCGCGGAGGACAGCGCCGGACTGAGGTCCGTAATCCCGCTCACGCCGGTATACAGGTCGGTGATCTGGTAGAGCAGTCCCGTGGCCAGTTCGAGGCGGAAGACGTTGCTGATCCCCTTGCGGTCGGCCACGAAATAGAGGCTCTCGGCGTTCCGCGACCACTGGGGGTTTATGTTCTTGGCGTTGGGGAAGCTGGGCGCCGGTTCGATGCGGCGGGTTTCCGGATAGTAGAACGCCAACCGGTAGTTGCCCATCCGCAACTGGTCCAGGTCGGACGAGAACCGGTCTGTCACGAACGCAATACGATTGCCGGCCGGTGACCAGGAGGGTTGGAGATCAGCATAGAGGTCATTCGTGACGCGGTCCAGGTCGTCCGACTCGAGATCGTAGATGTACAGGTCGGAGAGGCCTCCCACGATGGCAGAGAAGGCCACGTATCGGCCATCCGGAGACCAGGTTGGATTGATGATCTCGCCGAGATCCTCAAACAGCACTTCCCGGATCTTGTTGCCCCGCGCGTCGACGATGGAAATCGTCGGCTCACCCTTCGATACGGCCCCGAACACGAAGAGCGAACCGTCGGGACTCCAGGCCCCCGCCGAATTGAGGAATTGGAGGCTCTCATAGTGCGGGTCGGAGGCCGTCTTGACGATCTTCCGCTCGATCTCGCCGGTGGTGGCATCCGCCAGGAACATCTCGATGGCGAAGAGATCCTTCTCCGAGAGGAAGACCACCTGCTCGCCGTCGGGGCTCAACGCCGGCGCCGTGTTGATGGTGCCGGAGTTGCTCGCCGTCAGAATCGGTGTGCCGAACTCCGTGGCGGAGCGGGTGCCTTCGCGCACCGGATCGTACGCTCGGCGAATCGATCCGTGCCACTCGCTGACCAGGGAATCCACCGGAATCCGCAAAACCATCTGCAGCGCCGCTTCCGCACTTCCCGTGCGGCCCGCCGCATTCAACACGCGTCCTATCACGTCGTCTCCCCACCGACCCGACACGTATGCCCAGAACGCTTGGCCGAACCGGTAGGGGAAGAACCGGGGATCGTAGAGTTGCGCGATCTTCGGCAGGCGGTCGTTTGCCGCTGCATCCCGAATCCACATGGCGGTGTGGGGGTCCGCCGGGCCGACCGAGAGGTACTCGGCCATCCCTTCGATGAACCACAGCGGCAACCGTAGGGCCATGGGAATGGTGCTCTCCGTGATGGTCTTGCCCTGGCCGGTCATGTCGAACTGGAACGCGTGGACCAACTCGTGGCCCAGGACGTGGTCGGTTTCGGCGAGTGGTCCGGCAAACGGCAACACCATGCGCCGCTTGAACACCTCGGTCACGCCACCGGTGGATTCTCCGGGTGCGCCTCCGATGGCGTTGGTCTGCGTGAAGTGAGGGTGGCTGGCGTAGTAGATGATCTGCTGCCGGCCACGGAGCCTATGGTTCAACAGACGAGAGAGGCGTGCATACCACCGCTCGGCGAGGATGCCGGCTTGCTCCGCTGCCTCCCGCTCCTCCTCGTAGAAATAGATGTTGAAGTGCTCGGTCTGCAGGACCTGAAAATCGAAGTCCTGATACTGGACCTGATTGCGACCGAAGTACTGTGCTTCGGTCGTCTGGATACCGGGTCCGGCGAAGACGGTGAGCACACCGAAGACGGTCAAGAAAGCAAAGCGGGATCTACGATCCATAGAGCGATCCTTACTAAGAGTTGCCCAGGCAGCAGCCTGTGTCGGGACGGACAATCCCGAGTTGCCAATGCCTGTGTAACCTCAAATCGACTTCACTGGTTCCGCTCGTCCGCTGCCGATTCGAGCGACGTTCCTTATCCTGCAAACCCCAACAGCAAGCAAGTTGTGGACCGTCGCTACTGCGGTTGCATCGAACGTGTTCTAACCGTGTGTCCCCAAACAGGTTACGGCGTTATACCACCGGGAGGGCGCCCTTCTCGGCCCCCGCACCCATCCGCCAGTTGTCTCTCTCTGTGGACGTTCGCACGGGAAAACAGTTAACTCCGTTGCGTTTCAACGAGAGGTGTCTGTTGCGAGCCCATCTTAATGTGCCCCTGACCGATGGGTGGCGCCAGTAACCTCACTCACATGCCGTCGTGTAATGGACACGCAGTGTGAGGAAAGCGTTAACGGTGGGAAAGCAAAGAGCCGAGCCGCGGAAGCGGCCCGGCTCGATCTAGTGCCCGAAGTGGCGTTATGCCACCGGCTCGGTTTCCAGCGCCGCCACTCGTATCTCATGCCACGGGAGCTTGGCCCGCCGGTTGTGGCGCCGGACCGCGTCCGAGGCAGCGGTGATTCCGGCAACAACGCCGCGGACGAAATCGTTGGGCAGCGTGTCACTCTCGGCATCGAGCGTCACCGATGCGACGTAGTCGTTGAGGTAACAGCGGCGCTCGGACGGCCGGCCATGCGCGGTTGCGAACACACGGTTGTGTTCGATGTGCAGGTCCAGTCGTACGGTGTCGCGATACACAAACAGCTTGGCGACGATTTCACCTTCGCCGATGCCGTCGGGGAACGACAACTCGCTCGTGAATCTCACATCCGTTCCCACATCGTGCGTAACGGCCGGCTCGACGGAGGTGACGCGCTGGAGCAAGCTGACGACTGCTGGGACGAGACTTCCCAGGCGAGCGTCGAGCTCGCTTACGGGTGCTGCCGCGTTTGAGTCGTTGCATCCAGTCATGGTTCCCTCCCTGCTGCTGGCCGAGGCCAGGCGTTTATCTCCACCACCCACACCCATTATAGCAGCCAGAACCGTGCCATAGTTCCCAATTCCGGCGTGTCCTGCGGTAAGACGTTGTGGCCCAACCGATTGTGCAGTTCTCACGCTGTCCTATACGGGTTTTCTCGTCACGAAATCGCCACGTCGTATTGCAATTCTGAAGGGACAGTGAACCGCGGTATTCACCACGGACGCCGAACGTCACACATTTTGGGTGATCCGGGCCGGCCATCGGTGCATGCCTGTCGTTTTGGCACGCGCCGACGTAAGTATCGACCAGCGGCCCGGTCCTGTAGCATCGACGGAGTCTTTGATTCCACGGCAGAGAATTCGACGGAGGCCACGACATGCGCGAAACACGTCACCATTGGGCTCGTGTGCGGGTTGACCCTGGAAGTGTGGGAGCGTTCCTGGGGGCGATGGTGGCGGCCCTTGTCCCGAGCGGGGCGTCCGCACGACAGACCGGCGGACTGACGGCTGTGCCCGGGATCAAAGTCGGGCACGTCACGCTTGCGGAGCGGCCCACCGGTTGCACCGTCGTTCTGGTGGAGGGGGGCGCCGTCGGCGGCGGTGACGTGCGCGGTGGGGCGCCGGGAACCCGAGAGACCGACCTGCTCGATCCGGTCAACATGATCCAGCGAGTTCACGCCGTGGTGCTGTCGGGTGGAAGCGCCTTTGGCCTCGCCACGGCGGACGGCGTGATGCGATATCTCGAGGAGCGGCAGATCGGATACAACGTGGGCGTCACCCATGTGCCGATCATTCCGGCCGCCATTCTGTCTGACCTGCATGTGGGAGGCCGGCCGGATGTTCGGCCTACGGCGGAGTGCGGATACCAGGCGGCCGAGGCGGCGTCGACCGGCCCGGTTGCCGAAGGGAATGTCGGGGCCGGCGCCGGCGCCACCGTGGGAAAGCTTCTTGGCAGAGGGCGTGCCATGAAGGGTGGTGTGGGGTCCGCGGCGCGCGAGCTTCCCAGCGGCTTGATCGTGGCTGCGTTGGTGGCGGTGAATGCCGCGGGGGACGTTGTCGATCCCGGTACCGGTGAAGCGATCGCCGGCGCCCGGACGGAGGACGGCCGGAGATTGGTGGACGTGCGGACCGTGATACGCCGGGGATTCTCCCGCGATGCGCTACGGGGCGGGAACACCACGCTGGCGGTGGTTGCCACCAACGCGCGACTGAGCAAGGCCGAAATCAATAAGATCGCCCAGATGGCCCACGACGGGTTTGCCCGGGCGATCTATCCGGTCCACACCCCGGTGGACGGGGACGTGATCTTCTCGCTCGCCACCGGCGATTACGAGGGGGAAGCCAGCGTGCTGCTGGTGGGGGCCCTCGCCGCCGACGTGGTTGCCGAAGCCATCCTCCGGGCGGTCCGTGCCGCCGAGGGAATCCCGGGATATCCGGCCGTGCGCGACCTCTCCGGGCGCTAGTTCATGAACCTCCACCTCGTCATCCTCATCGCCTACTCGGTGGTGCTCATCCTGTTCGGGTTGTGGGTGGGGCGCCTGGTGCGTGGCACCAGCGACTTCTTCGTAGCCGGCCGGTCGCTGGGTCCCGGACTGCTCCTGGCCACAGTCATGGCCGCCAACATCGGAGCCGGGACGACGGTGGGCGCCGCCAGTCTCGGGTACCAGTTTGGGCTGAGTGCATGGTGGTGGGTGGGGTCGGCGGCCATCGGGACGTTCTTCTTGGCATTTTGGGTCGGTCCGCGGATCTATCGCTTCGCGGCCCAGCACGGGTTCTACACCGTTGGGGATTTTCTCGAGCACCGGTACGGCACCCTCGTTCGGGGGGTGATGACCGCACTCCTGTGGGTCGGAACCCCGGCCATTCTCGCCGGGCAACTCGTCGCGCTTTCGGTCGTGTTGGAAGTCGTTGCGGGAGTCCCGCGGGTGCCGGGTCTCCTCCTCGGCGGGCTCGTGACTACCACCTACTTCACGGCCGGAGGATTGCGGGGCTCGGCGTGGATCAACCTGGTTCAGCTGGTGGTGCTGGTCATCGGGTTTGCGTTGGCAGTGGCGCTGGCCCTCTCCGTCGTCGGTGGGTGGACGGGCGTGGCGGCCGAAGGACCTTCCATCAGTGAGGATTACCTGAATTTCTGGCACGGGGGAGGCGCAGGGTGGACCCTGTTGGCGTTGTTGATGCCCAACTTCATCATCTCACCGGGGCTGTTGCAGAAGGTTTACGGAGCGCGTGACACGCGGGCGATCCGGCTCGGGGTCGGGTTGTGCGGCGCTGCCCTGCTCGTGTTCGCCTTTGCACCGGCGGTCTTGGGGATGGTGGCCCGCCTGCAACATCCGGAGCTCATCAACCCGGACCACGCACTTCCGTCGTTGTTGGTGTCGGACCTGCCGATTCTGGTGGGCGCCATCGGTCTCGGCGCACTCTTCGTGGCGGACATCAGCTCCGCTGATGCGATCCTGTTCATGCTGGCGACCTCCATGTCCCAGGATCTCTACCGCCGCTTCGTCAATCCCGACGCACCGGACCGGCGCGTGCTGTTCGTCGCCCGCGTCGCCGCGGTGGCGGGGGGCGTCCTGGCCGTGGGGATGGCGATCGTGTCACCGTCCGTCGTGGCCCCACTGCGTGTCTTCTATTCCCTGGTCGGTCTCAGCTTCTTCGTTCCCGTCATCGCCGGCCTGTACACGGGCCGGGCGGGAGCGCCCGAAGTGTTGGCGTCCATCGCGGGAGGGATCGCCACAGACCTGGCCGTTCGCTTCGCCACTGACAACGCGGGCTACGGCGTGTTGACGCCAAACCTGGCCGGCCTCATTGCGGCGGCGCTCGGGTTCCTGTGTGTGGCCGTTGCCCGCTCGGCCGCTGGAAAGCAACGAGGAGCCAAGGGGAGCAAAACACGGTAAATTGCCACGATGCCAACGACCAACGCCGTGAACGACACGTTGGGACGCCCGCTCAAGAGCCTTCGGGTGTCCGTCACCGACCGGTGCAACCTTCGGTGTCGGTACTGCATGCCCGAAGACGAATACGTCTGGCTGCCCAAGGCCTCGATACTGAGTTTTGAGGAAATCGGGCGCGTCGTTCGGGTCTTTTCCTTATTAGGGGTGGACAAGGTGCGGCTCACCGGCGGTGAGCCGTTGCTCCGTCACGATCTGTCCCACCTGATCGAGTTGCTGGCGGCCGAGGAGGCGATTCGTGACATCGCACTCACCACCAACGGCGTGTTGCTCGCACGTCATGCCGCGGCACTTTCGGCAGCGGGATTGGGTCGGGTGACGGTGAGCCTCGACACGATTCGAGCCGATCGGTTCGAGGCCTTCAACCGGTCGTCCAAGTTCACCACCGTCACGGAGGGGATCGCGGCCGCCCGGGCGGCCGGGTTGGAGCGGCTGAAGATCAACTCGGTCGTGATTCGCGGGTTCAACGACGACGAGATCGTCGATCTTCTCGAATTCGCTGGTCATCACGGTGCGGAACTCCGGTACATCGAGTATATGGATGTGGGCGGGGCCACCGACTGGTCGATGAAACAAGTCGTGTCCGGAGACGAAATCTTGGAGATTCTGACCACGGCGCACGGCGAAATTGAGCCGCTCGTCGAAGGGACGGCCTCCAGTGCGCCGGCGCAACGCTTCCGGTTACCGGACGGACGAACCTTTGGGATCGTGGCATCGACCACCGGACCATTTTGCCGCACGTGCGACCGCGGCCGGCTGACGGCAGACGGAATGCTCTATCTCTGTCTCTACGCGGATACCGGCCTGGACGTGCGCGAGCTGATCCGTTCCGAGGCATCGGACGAGGACATTGCCGAGCGGATCAGCAGGGCCTGGGGTGATCGGACCGATCGCGGAGCCGAGGAGCGTGTGTCGATGCGCGCCCGTGGCGTGCTCTATCGGGTGGACGGTTTACGATCCGACCCGCACCGCGAGATGCACACCCGCGGTGGCTGAGCGCCGCCTAGGATCTAAGACAGTGACTCCACGTCACCGGCCCGTTGGCACTTCTTGCCCTGGCGGGGCCGGAGCGCCGGGTAGCCGTGGGCGTCGCAGGATGGACAGCGCTGGGCCATGAGCTCCATGGATTCTCCACACACGCCGCAGCGCGGTCCGTCGGTATCGGAGTGGAGATCACGGGATTCGGGGGGGACGTATCCGCACTCGCAGCGCACCGCGATAGGTGCCAATGAGGCGTTGCATTCAGGGCAGGAACGGCTCACGACTGCGTATTCTCCAGTGGAAAGGGTGTACTTGCTTTCGCTACTCTCGGCCTCTAGTTTCACACCGGCTGGGCCGTTACGCAACCAACCGCGGCGTTACAGTCGCAAACTCTCAAATGTCGACGTCATGTTGCTGGCCGCCAACTCGTGTCCCCGGGAGTGTGGATGAACGTTCCCAAACATATGGCGATACGCATGCTAACGCGCGGTGCGTGGAACATGTATCGCAAGAGGCCGCTTACGGTTTCTTTTGAAGTGACGCACGCGTGCACGGCGAATTGCTGGCATTGTAATTGGGGCGGTCCAATCAAGGAGACCAGACTAGACCCTGAAGGGTACACCAGAATCTGGCGGACGATGAGGGCGCCGGTCGTCAACGTGTCGGGTGGCGAGCCGTTGGCGCGGGGCGACTTGGACGACATCGTTCGGGCGCTTGCGAATCCGGGTCGGTTGCCATGGGTCGTGGTGGTGAGTAACGCATCCCAGCTCACGCCGGAGCGGTTTCTCAGATTGAAGCGTGCCGGCATGCACCAACTGTCCCTCTCCATCGATTTCCCCGACAAACGACACGACAATTTTCGTCGAATTCCCGGTCTGTTCGAGCGAATGGACAAGGTCGTCCCCGAGTGCGTGAAGATCGGCGACGAGAGCGACATCTCGCTCAACTGCTGCATCACGGCGTGGAACTACAAGAGCTTGCCAAACATCGTTCGGTTGGCCGAGCGGTGGGGTGTGATGGTCAACTTTTCGGCGTACTCCATGTTGCGCGTCGATGAGGCGGGCGGCCTGCCTCAACAGAACGGCAGCAAAGAGGGACTCAAGCAGGCTATCGAGGAGGTCGTCGATCTCAAGAAGCGCGGCAGCGGCGTGTATACGGGGGAAGACGTGCTATGGAGGTATTACGACTTTCTCTGCGCCGGGGAGATTCCGGGGTGTCGTGCCGGCGAGCGGTTCCTCGTCGTCAATCCGGATGGCCGCATGACTCCATGCGCCATGGTGATGGCGTACTTCGACGACCAGCCATCGATGGTTCGGGATTTTTCCTGCAACAACGAGTGTGGTGCCTGCTATATCAGCACGAGGGCAAACGCGGAGAAAACC
>JBDHAF010000149.1:0-9366 GCA_039588255.1 Gemmatimonadota bacterium
GCTTTGCCGATCCAGGCTTGGCGCTCCCGAACTCGCGATGCCGCTTCTCGCGAAGGTGGCGCAGCTTCGGCAGGGTACGGGAGTGGGCGACTGGGCACTCCAGGAGTTCAAAGATATCAACAGAGAGGCGCCGCTTGCAGCACGTCGTACTGGAAAAGGGTGGGTGCAAGCCGAAGAAGAGCGTGAACGATCAGATCGGTGACGTGCTGCCGTCGCTACCTGGCCGGACCCACGCCCTAACAGGTTGTGGGTGGCTCCTGCGGACGCTACGCGTCCTCGGAGTGTCTTCGACGCCGATCCCCACCCCGGTCATTCAAACGCGTCATCGAATAGCGCGTAAGTGAAAGCGCCGCTTCCCGCCTTGATCCCCGGCGCGCCGGGGCCAACATTACAAACCGTCTGCGTGACGCCCAACTTCCTTTGAGGCGCTGCGATGAACCGCCTCAAGCAGCTTATCGGCGAGATCCACCGCCGCTCGCTCTGGCAGGTTCTCGGGGTCTACGTGCTCGCCTCTTGGGTGGCCCTCCAGGTCGTGGGTGTCCTCGCGAACAACTTCGAGCTTCCCGACTGGTTTCCCGCCTTCGCGCGCGGGATCCTCATGATCGGCCTGCCGCTGGTCGTAGCGACCGCGTTCGTGCAAGAAGGCGTGGTGCGTGCGAAACGGCCGCATAGGCCGGCCGAGCCGGGTACGGCAATGGGCGCACCGGATGGCGTCAAGGGGCCGGGAGGAGCGCCATCGAAACCCAGGGGCTACCACGGCCTCTTCACCTGGCGCAACGCCATCCCGGGCGTAGTCTCGGCGTTCGCCGTTTGGGGAGTCGTCGCCGCGGGGCTTACACGTCCGCTGTTTGCTGTGTTTCGGGCCTTCGGGGAGAGACTGCACCCGAATCCGGTCCAGGAAAGGTGCCTTTCGGCCTCCCGGCCAAGCTTCCGATCTCGTCCTCCGACCAGAGGCCACCGTCGCCCGTGCAGCCCGCCTGGACTAAATCATCGCTCCGTTCTCCAACACCCCTACAGAGGTCATGCCATGCGCACCTCGGCTCGTATTCCGATGGTTGGACTGCTCTACATCGTTCTCGCGGCCAGCGTCGCCTTTGCCCAGGACCGGGGCGACGCTCCGGCGGCTGCGGCCCAGGCCGCCCTGGAGGGCTTCGGCGAGGTGATCGAGAAGGCCATGAAGGACTTCAACGTGCCCGGCGTGGCGCTAGCGGTAGTCGCCGGAGGCGAGGTGGTCTTTGCCGAGGGTTTCGGCTACCGGGATCTCGAGAACGAGCTTCCCATGACGAAAGAATCGCTGTTCGCCATCGGATCCACCACCAAGGCAATGACCGTGACGCTCCTGGGGATGCTGGTGGACGAGGGCAAGCTCGAGTGGGACGAGCGGCTTCTCACTTATCTCCCCAAGTTCCGGCTGAGCGATCCCATAACGACCGAATGCATCACGCCCCGGGACCTGGTGACCCACCGGTCCGGCCTTCCCCGGCACGATTTCCTCTGGTACAACTACAACGACCCCACCCGGGCCGAGATGGTCGCACGGATGGCCCACCTGGAGCTCACCGAGGATCTGCGGGCCAAGTTCCAGTACAACAACCTGATGTTCATGACCGCCGGCTATCTGGCAGGCCAGCTCTCCGGGACGACCTGGGAAGCGGTGATGCGCGAACGGCTCTTTGCGCCCCTGGGCATGGAGCGCTCGGGCTTCTCGTTCGAGGACTCCCAGAAGGACCCGGACCACGCCCTGCCGTACAGGGAGAACGATGACGACGAGCTCGAGCGAATCCCGTTCCGGGACATCCCTGCGGTCGGTCCGGCCTGGTCGGTCAACTCCAGCGTCAACGAGATGAGCCGCTGGCTCCTGCTAAACCTGCGGGGCGGTAAGATCGGGGACGAGCAGCTCATCAACCCCTCCACCCTCTCGGAGATCCAGTCGCCCCAGATGACCACCGGCGCGACCCAGGATCGGCCCGACATCTCCGCCGGCACGTACGGCATGGGCTGGTGGGTCGACACGTACCGCGGGCACCGGCGGATCGCCCACGACGGCGGGGTCGACGGGTTCACCACGTCCGTGATGCTTTTCCCCGACGATGACCTGGGCCTGGTGTCGTTCAACAACATCGGTTCGGGGCTGCCGTTCCTGATCAACCGGCACGCAGCCGACCGCGTCCTGGGCCTGGAGGAGGAGGACTGGCTCGGCGAGGCCCTGGAGGAGCGCATCAAGGGCAAGGAAGCCGGCGAGAAGGCCGAGGAGAAGAAGGGGATGACCAGGTTCGAGGGGACCCGCCCGTCCCATCCGCTGGAGGACTATCCGGGCGAGTACGACAATCCAGGGTACGGGACGCTGACCATCGCCCGGGACGGCGACAATCTGAAGCTGCGCTACAACGGCATCGACGCGCCCCTAGAGCACTGGCACTATGACGTTTGGAGTGGCGCCGAGACCGACGACGGTCCCACCTATCCCACCTTCGAGGACCAGAAGTTCCTGTTCCGGGGCAACGAGGACGGCCTCATCGCCGCGGTGGAGTCCCGCCTCGAGCCCTCGGCGGAGCCCATCGTCTTTCGGAAGAAGCCGGACTCCCGCCTCTTCGACGCCGAGTACCTGAGCCGCTTCGTCGGGAATTACGAGGACGAGACGGGCACGGAGTTCAACGTCGAGCTCTCGGGGAACAACCTGATCCTGAGCGTTTCCGGTGAGCCGCCGTACACGCTGGAGCCCGAGCTGAGCGGCCGCTTTGTTCTCCAGGAGTTCCGGGTTGCGAGCCTGGACTTTCAGGTCGACAAGAAGGGTCGGGTGAACAAGATCATGCTGCACCTGCCCGGTGGGATCTTCGAGGTACACCGAGTGGAGGACTGAATCGGATAAGCCGGTGGGGATGGGCACTCCCGCTATCCGTTTCAGTCGCGCCGTTCGAGGCAGGGTGAGAGGACGGCTGGGTGCGGCTGCCGTTCTCGCTGAGGCTTTGACCCGAATATCAGATGAGTAGGGTGAGGGGTGGTTCCTTCGGGGCCGCCCCGTTGTTCTTTCTGCACCCGAATCTGCACCCGAATGGACTCCGGAACTTCCGGGGTTGAGCGGAATCAGGCCCCGGAACCTCCGGGGTGAAGCCCAGAAATGGCCCGGAAATTCCGGGGTTTAGGGCTGTTTCGGAGCCGCCTTTTAATCCGTAGGTCGTGGGTTCGATCCCCACCCCGGTCATTGCTTGTAACGCACTATCAACGTGCGACTTTGGAAATCCACAACGTTTTCGGTGGCATTCGGTGCTCCAGTTTGTGTACCAGAATTATCCCCCTCACCTGACGACCCGCAGCTCCACTCTCGGACCCGCGAGCAGCACCCGCTCCATCGCGTCGATGTCCGCACGCTGGTAGAGGTTCATCAGCACCTGGGTCCCTTTCCACCCTCCAAGTGCCTCGACATCCTGTACGGGCAGCGCGCTTCCAAGTAGCTACGGCCCCAAGAGACGATTGCTGCTATCGCGGTAGGCTACGACAGGTGCGTGGCACTCGCGTTGCAGTCCGCGCTCTGAGTCGGCATGCTGACGCGCGGCAGAATCGCAGGATGTTGGACGTCAAGATCGGTTCAGGCGTCTGCACCCCTTTTGAAGCTCCGTATTCCTGGGAGAACAGGATGGCCAAACTAGACTTCGATGACGAGGGATCGCGTCTCGTCGAAGAACTCAATGCATCAGCCGGTGCCACGGCGCGGCGTGCCAGGATTCTGGAGGCGCTTGCATTGAAACCGGGACATCGCGTTCTGGACGTAGGTTCTGGTCCCGGTCACCAGGCCTTCGATATGTCATCCGTCGTGGGACCCACCGGTCATGTCGATGGTGTCGATTCCGCCGATAGTGCCGTTGAGATCGCGCGCCGCCGCTGCTCTGACCTGGGCAATATCAGCTTCCAGCTCGGCGATGCATCTAGGCTCCCCTTCGACGATGCTACATTTGATGCGGTGATGTCGAGCCAGGTGTTCGAGTATCTGGACGACGTTGCCGGAGCACTCGCCGAGATGTTCCGGGTTCTCAAGTCGGGCGGTCGTGTGCTGATTCACGACACCGATTGGGGCGCAGCTCTCTGGCATTCGAGTGACCCAGACCGCATGGCGCGGATCATGGAGATCTGGGATGATCACCTCGCAGATCCGCACCTCCCACAATCGCTGGGTCGGAAACTCTCCGACGCTGGGTTCAAGAATGTACGCGCCGAGGCGATTGTCCAAGTTGAACCGAGCTACGATCCGAGCAGCGTAAGCGCGATCCTGATGAAGTTCGTAGTTGGCTATGTCGTATCTCAGGGCGTCTCTCAAAGCGAAGCCGACGCCTGGGCAGACGACCTCACTGATCTGGGTTCCAGTGGCGATTACTTCTTCAGTTCGAACGAGTACATCTTCATCGCTGAGAAGCCGTAGGGGTGTACCGGTTTCTGTACCGGTTCGGATGCCGGAGCTTAAGGCATCATCCAGCTTCGGGTATGCCAGGTTAGCACATGATTCCCTGATCAGTACCCGGAATCAGCACAAATAGGGCTGTTTCGGAGGTGCCTCTTAATCCGTAGGTCGTGGGTTCGATCCCCACCCCGGTCATTCATCGTTCAGTCCGGGCGACCGCTCCTTCTTGAGCCGACCGAGAGGTCGTCCGATTTGTAGATCACTTCGAGGTTGTGGGCTCGGTCGTCACGGAGCTCGATGCGCGACTGCCAGTCCGAACGCCGCATCGTCGTAGCCGATGCAGACCAGCCGGTTGTCCTGGAGGTCGGGATGGAGGCTGCTCGCCAGCAGGCCGTCGGAAGCAGTCAGTTCACCTCGGGTCGCCGGGATACATTTGCCCGCCCCTTCACGCGCGTCCTTTCGGCTCAAGCAGCCGAATCCCGCATCAATCCGCCCCCCGTTGCTGGGAATTTCCATCTGAAGTCGCAATGCGCAGCGCCATCCGCGATGGTTTGTGACCGAACCAAGTCGACGCCCCATGCGCGCGCCGCGCAGTAGTCCAGGTTACACGCCGCATGCTGGGTGAGTTCGGGAACGCCTTGGTCCTTGAAGTAGTCGGCGAGCGGACAAAGGACGACGTCAAACGCCACGCCTGCCTCCGAGGGGATATGCCGATGACGGAACGGAGAGGAGAAGAAGTACCGGGTCAACATACCCAGTAGCCATTTGACCCTGGTTTCTCGTTTAGCGCTGCGGAGCCGCGAAAGTCTGAACAAGGCAGCCGGCACGGGTTGATAAGCGTCTAACATAATCGTCTCGACAAGCGCGCCGGCCTCGGCTTGGCTCATGCCGTGTTCCAGCACGGCTCGATAGAGTGCGCAACTCCACTCCATATATCGCATCATGAGGTTTACCGAGGCGCTATGGCGGGGGCGGTTGGGCGCCAACCGAGATTGCCAAGTGCGCGTTGAGCGCCAGACTTGCACTGACGTGTCCGGAAAATGCGCCTGTAATCGATGACTGGCGGCACGCCTAAAATTGGCGTCCGGTGCGTACCACAGAAGAAATCCAATGCTCATATTCCGTCTCCCATGCGGCCAACTCGCCAATACTTGACAGCCTGATGCCACATGTACCGGTTTCTGTACCGGTTCGGATGCCGGAACTTAAGGCATCATTCAGCTTCGGGTATACTAAGTTAGCACATGATTCCCTGATTCATAGCGGAAATCAGCACAGATGGGCCTGTTTCGGAGGTGCCTTTTAATCCGTAGGTCGTGGGTGCTCCTGCGGACGCAACGCGTTCCTCGGAGTGTCTTCGACGCCGATCCCCACCCCGGTCATTGTTGTGCATGTGGCTAGCCAATATGCGGTCAATCACTCAGTACGTTCCCGCTCGAAACCCCTCGAATCGTCGCTGATTGCCCTCCACCTTGCCGTTCTCCCGTAGCTCGTAGGGCAGCAGCGCCAGCACTTTCGTTCACCGGGCGGCCGGATTACCGTAGTGGCTGGAGTGAAGCGGTCTCCCTACCGTATCCGAAGCCTACCCGTGCGAAGGAGAGAGGCTCATGACGACTCGCGGAAGGACTTTCCTCATCGCGTCCGGAGCGGCGGTCCTGTTTCTGGCCGGAGCTCCCGGATCCCCGGCGCAGGAGCGCTCGGACAGCGGAGATTTCGCCTTCATGACCACATCTTCTGAGGAGATGCCACTCAGCGACGGCAACGTGCTCATGCGTGTGGTCCAATCCGGCATGGTCTTCGCCGACGATTCCTCCAGCCCTCTCAACCGGTCGGCCACGACGTGCTCCGGGAGCATGGTGATGGACGCTTCGGCCCGGGCGACGGTCGTCAGCGGACACTGCGACATGGTGGACACTGACGGGGACGTGTGGACGATTTGGTACGCCGGCAATCAGGACGGCGGCGACTGGGGCTTCATGGGCGGAACAGGGAAGTTCGAGGGGGCCGAGGGCCGCGGCACCTTCAGCGCCGAGTCCCAGTGGTCCGACGGCCGCGGCATCAACTCTTGGGAAGTGACGTACACGCTCCGTTGATCCGGGGTTAGGTCAAGCCACTGTGCCTACATAGGTAGTTTCGGGCGCCCGGTTCACGCCGGGCGCTTGTTCATCGAGGTGGCGGTTCCTTTGGGGTCGCGCCTGCTCGCATTTTTGCTGCACCCGAATGGACCCCGGAACTTCCGGGGTGAAAGCCAAGAATGGCCCGGAATCTCCGGGGTTTGGGGGTGTTTCGAGGCCGCCTTTTAATCCGTAGGTCGTGGGTGCTCCTGCGGGCGCTTCGCGTCCTCGAAGTGTCTTCGACGCCGATCCCCACCCCGGTCATTCTTCCTTTGCTTCACGCCAGCATATGGCAAGCCTCGACGCCCTCGAACCAACGGTCTAAGTTCAAAATGATTTGATCCGAGACCCAGTTGTGTCCCCCCGCGTCTGAGGCGTGCTGACGATGTCACCGGACTTGGATCGCCTCAATACTGCCCTCTCGGACCGATACGCCGTCGGGCGCGAGATCGGTCGGGGAGGCATGGCCACGGTGTACCTGGCGGAGGACCTCAAACACGGCCGCCAAGTAGCGATCAAGGTTCTGAGGCCCGACGTGGCCGCCACGCTCGGCGCTGAACGCTTCCTGCACGAGATCCGGATCGCGGCCCAGCTGACCCACCCTCACATCCTGTCACTACACGATTCCGGTGAGGCTGACGGTCATCTCTACTTCGTGATGCCGTACGTGGAAGGGGAATCCCTTCAGGAAAAGCTTGACCGGGAGAAGCAGCTCCCGGTCGACGAGGCGGTGCGGATCGGATCCGAGGTGGCCGAGGCGCTGGAGTATGCACACGGCCGGGAGGTGATCCACCGGGACATCAAGCCGGCGAACATCCTGCTTCACGAGGGTCGGGCGCTGGTGACGGATTTCGGGATCGCGCTCGCCGTAAGTGCGGCGGGCGGGGAGCGGCTGACGGAGACCGGCCTCTGCGTTGGGACCCCGCAATACATGTCGCCGGAGCAGGCGACGGGCGACCGGGAGCCGGATGGCCGAAGCGATCTCTACTCGCTGGGCTGCGTGCTCTACGAGATGTTGACGGGCGAGCCGCCCCACACGGGGGCGTCGGCGCAGGCGATCGTCATGAAAGCCGTGACGGAAGATGTGCAACCTGTGACGGAGTTGCGCAAATCGGTTCCGCCGCACGTCGCGGCCGCGGTGGCCCAGTCGTTGGAGAAGCTACCCGCGGATCGCTTTGAGAGTGCGAAGGCGCTTGCCGAGGCGCTGGGTGACGTAACCTTCACCAGCCGGAGCACAGCTGCCGGTCTTGGCCAGGTTGATTCCGTTACCGGGCGTGGCCCGCCGTGGAAGCTGGTGTCGGCGGCCGTCGGCTTGGCCCTCGTGGCAGGGGCGAGCGCTCTGTGGATCTTGCGTCCGATTCCCGAGATTCCCCGTAGACCAGTCCAGTTCTTCATCGAATCCGACTCTGCGCATAGGATCTCACCTGGTTCGGCTGCCCTGTCCCCAGACGGGTGGGTTCTCGTGTACAACGCATGGAGCGGCTCGGGATCGATGCTGTACCGACGCCGGATCGATGAGCTCGAGGCCCACCCGATTTCCGGCACAGAGGGCGGATCGGCTCCGTTCTTCTCACCAGACGGAGCCCAGCTTGGCTTCAGTACGGAGGGTGCGCTCCGCAGGGTTCCATTGGATGGAGGGGCACCCCGGACCATCACCGAGTTCGATGGCTTCATGAGCGGGGCGGACTGGGGGGACGATGACGAGATCGTGTTCAGTACGGTGGGGCCCGGGCACGTCTATACGGTGAGCGCAAACGGGGGTACGCCCGAGTTCCTCGAGGCACTAGACCGACTGGCTGATACCCTCAGGATAGGGAGTCCGGTTTTCATTCCCGGTGCGGGGGCGCTCTTGTTCGAGGCTGGCCAGGGGCAACAGCGTGTCGGGGTGATGTCGCTTGAATCGGGGGACGTCCGGTTGCTTATGCCGGGGGCCGCGGCGCAGTACGTGCGGTCGGGACACCTGGTCTATGTCCAAGCCGACGGATCGCTCGTCGCGCAACCGTTCGATGTGGCGAAACTCGATACCGCTGGACCCGCCCGCCGAGTGGCGGGAGGATTGGGCATGCGCTTGGGATGGCATCCGATGCTCGCCGTGTCATCATCCGGAGCGCTCGCCTACAATTCTTCGAGTGCGGGTCGCGACCTGGTCCTGGTCGATCGTGACGGCAACGAGCAACTTCTCCTCCGGGATCGGTGGTTCTGGGTTCCCCGATTTTCACCCGACGGTACCCGCATTGCTTTCGGTGTGATCACCGGGGATCGAGCAGATATTTGGATTCATGACCTGGCGGTGGGAACCACTTCCCGGCTCACCTTCGACGGGCAGGATAACAACGACCCGGTATGGAATCCCGACGGGACCAGCTTTGCGTTTTCCCGTGGCTTCGATGTCAAAGATCTCTACGTTCTCTCCGCTGAGGGTGGGGACCCTGATCCCGTGGTGGTCCAGGACGGGCAACAGTGGACCACCGATTGGTCACCGGATGGCCGCCACTTGGTGTTCACCAACATCCCCGCGAACCAGGACATCTGGGTTGCCCCGCTCAGTGGGGATGGAGAACCACACCCCTTTCTCGCCACCCCTTATAATGAGAGCGCGGGCCGGATTTCGCCGAACGGTCGGTGGTTGGCCTATCACTCGGACGAGTCCGGTCAACTCGAAGTATACGCTCAGAGCTTCCCTGAACCCGGCAACAAGAGGCTGATTTCCACCGGAGGCGGACAAGACCCAATCTGGGGACCAAATGGGCAAGAGCTCTTCTACTGGAATCCCCAAGGGCAACTGATCGCTAATCAGCTGACGGCAGGTGACGACGTAACGGTCGGGCGACGCGACGTGCTGTTTCAGTTTCCCGACTA
>JBDHAF010000150.1:0-9209 GCA_039588255.1 Gemmatimonadota bacterium
CAAGTGGTACGCGCCCCACGAACAGTTCGCGGCGGCAGTGGGGTTCACACCCAATGCGATGCGTCTCGTCGTACGCACCGATGCCGATCCGGTATCGGTGGTGTCCGCCGTGCGCCGCGAGGTGCGGACACTCGATCCCAATGTGCCGGTGGCCGGCGTGCAGACCATGGAAGGTGTGTTGCACGCGAGCGTTGCCGAGCCCCGCTTTACGATGACGTTGTTGCTGGTGTTTGGCGGCGTCGCGCTGCTCCTCGCGGCCGTGGGTGTCTACGGCGTGATCTCCTATTCCATTTCGGAGCGGACCCACGAATTGGGCTTGCGCCGGGCGTTGGGCGCCAGCGGTGGTGACGTCGTGGGCATGGTGGTGCGCCAGGGAATGACGATTGCCGGCGTCGGCGTTGCAGCAGGTCTGGTCGGCGCGTTCTGGCTCACCGGGTTCATGTCGAGCCTGTTGTACGACATCGGCGCCCGGGACCCGGTGACGTTCGTGGCCGTGCCACTCTTGTTGGGCGGTGTGGCGTTCGTCGCGACGATACTGCCGGCGAAGCGGGCGGTGCAGGTGGAGCCCATCGTGGCGTTGCGGGAAGAGTAACCGCGGGCCACCTTGTGGGCACTTTCCACGCAAGGTGTCTGGCATGAATCGATCTCTCGTTGCGCTGCTCGCGGCGGTCACGGCCTGCGGCACGGACGCGCCAGTCGATGAGCGCATCGCCAACATCGAAGGCGCAGTCATCCCCGCGCTGGTCATCCGGGGCGAGCCGGTTCCCACCAGCACCCTCATCGGCCGGATGGCAGAGCTGAACGTTCCCGGCGTGAGCATCGCGGTGATCAACAACGGAGAGATCGAGTGGGCCAAGGGATACGGGTTCGCCGACAAGGCCCGGGAGATCCCGGTCACCACCGAGACACTCTTCCAGGCTGCATCGATCAGCAAGCCCGTCGCTGCCATGGCGGCCCTCAAGTTCGTGGAGAACGGACTCCTCGACCTCGACCAGAACGTGAACGAGAAGCTCTCGAGCTGGCAGATTCCCGACAACGAGTTCACCACCGAGAAGAAGGTGACGCTCCGCGGCCTGGTGAACCACAGCGCCGGCACAACCGTGTGGGGTTTCCCCGGCTACGAGCGAGGCGGCGACATCCCGTCCACCGTTGGCGTCCTCGATGGCGAGGGTAATACGGACTCCATCCGGGTGTGGAAGGAACCCGGAGAGAGTTGGCGCTACTCGGGCGGCGGGTACACGGTGATGCAGCTCATGTTGAGCGACGTTGCCGGCAAGCCGTTCGCACAACTCATGGCGGAGACGGTGCTGGAGCCCCTCGGCATGAGCAACAGCACTTACGAGCAACCGCTTCCCGAGAGTCGTCACACGCAGGCAGCAACAGCGTACCTGGGCGACGGAACACCGGTGGAGGGCGACTGGCACATTTACCCGGAGATGGCCGCGGCGGGTTTGTGGACCACGCCGACGGATCTGGCGAAGTACACCATGGAAGTCCAGCGTGCCTACGAAGGGGAAGGGCAAATCCTGTCGCAAGACATGACCCGGCAGATGCTCCAGCCGGGGAGGAACAACCACGGGCTGGGGCCGAGTATTTCAGGAGATCGCTTCGGCCACGGCGGCTCCAACGCAGGTTTCCGGTGTCAGCTCACCGCGTTCGTCGAAGGGGGTCGGGGCGCCGTGGTGATGACCAACTCCGACAACGGGGGCCGAATTGCCCAGGAGATCCTCATCACGATCTTCGAGGAATACGGCTGGGAAGGGATCGAGCCTCAAGAAAAGGTAGTCGTTACCCTGGAGCCGGCGCAGTACGAAGCGCTGGCGGGCACGTACCAGCTGGAGGAGATCGATCAGTCTGTGGACATCGTCTACATGGACGGCAAACTGATGGTCACGCCACCGGGGGCGTCCGAGGCGCAGGAGTTGCTGGCTGAATCGGCCACGGATTTCTTCCTGGCTGACGATGGGACGCCAGTCCGTTTCATCGTGGAGAACGGAACGGCGACGGGTGTCGTCGTGGCCGGCAGCATCAGCGGGGAGAGAGTGCGCTAGGCATCACCCTCCAGCACCGCATCGACCGCGTCGTCGAACCAGTAGTCGTAGAAGCCCTCGTCGCACCGCTTGATCGGCTTGCCGAACGTCTTGGCGAAGTAGTTGCCCCAGTGTGGTTGGCGCCCGTCGATGTCGGTGAATCCGTACTCGTCGGACAGACCCCACGAGCTGAACACCCGTCCCGACTTGGCCGACACGTCGGGATCGGAGGCGAGGGCCGCCACCGCCCGCCCCACGAAGAACGGCGTCTCCGACCCGATGAAGTGCGGGTCCTGCTTCGTCGCGTCCCCCCAGTTCTCCTCGGTCACGCCAAAGTGGTCCAACATCGCTTCGGACCGGAGAAAACCGGGGGTGACGGCCACCGACGACACGTGGTGCTTCCGCAGCTCCTGGTGCATGGCGAAGGCGAGGCGAATCACCGAGGTCTTCACGAGATCGTAGAAGATGTTGCCCCGGTAGCCGTAGAGGTCGCCGTCGGTGATCTCAACAATGAGTCCTTGGCTTTTCTCGACCATCAGGGGACCGGCGTAACGACTGGTAATGAGGTGGGAGTGCACGGCCCGCCGGAGCATCAGGAGTCCCTTGTCGAGGGACACTTGCCAAAATTGCTTCCCCCACTCTGTCAGCTCGTCGCCACCCCAGACGTCGTTGACCAGCACGTCCAGCCGCCCTTGTTCTCTGCGGACGCGGCCGAACAACGCTTCCACCTGTTTGGGCTCGGTGTGGTCCACCTGTGCGTGGATGCCTACACCGCCTCGGGCGGTGACCATCTCGGCGGTTTCCTCGATGGTCTCCGGCCGATGCTTCCCGCTGGCCAGGCTCCCCCGGGTGCTGCGCCCGGTGCAGTACACGGTGGCGCCCGCTGCGCCCAGCTCGCAGGCGATGCCGCGGCCTGCGCCCCGAGTGGCGCCGGCCACGACCGAGATCTTGCCGGTAAGGGGCTGGGTTGGAGACATGAAACACCTCGCTGCCAAAGGTGAGTTGATTCGGAGATGTTGATCGGACCGTACAGGCCGTCTTAACGCTCCGGACCCTCGTTTTCCTTCCATTCGCTGAGAATCGGCCGTCCCGGCGCGGTGCCGTCGACGAATTCACCCGAGTCCAGCACGACGGTGCCGTTTGCGATCACGTAGTGGACGCCTTCCGAGTACTGGCCTGAGTTCAGATACGTCGCGCGATCGATGATCGTGTTTGGATCGAAGATCGTCACGTCGGCGTAGGCACCCGGGGCGAGTCGACCCCGGAGTCGCATCGATGGTGCTCCCTCCTCGACGCGCTCCGCCGGCATGATTGTCATCTTGCGCAAGGCCTCCATGAGCGTGAGGTGTCCCCGCTCGCGCACGAAGCGACCCAACACCCGTGAGAACGTGCCGGCGCCCCTGGGATGTCCCTTCCCGTTCACGATCACGCCATCGCTCGTGACCATCATGAGAGGATGTTCCAGTCCCATGAGGACTTCCTCTTCCGGGATGAAGAAGGTCACGATCGTGGCACCTCTCTCCCGCCAGTAGGCAAAGGTCGAGTCGTTGAGGCGCTCACCCGTCTCCACCAGCATGATCGAATCGACGGTCGCGCCCCCGAACCGCTCTTCCCATCCCGGGTCGTACAGGGCCGACTCGAGACGGGTGCTGTTGGCCAGGTACGGGTGCATATCGGTCATGATGTCGATCCCGTTGCGCCGCGCGCCAGCGATCATGTCGAGGGAGGCCTCAATGGAGCCGATCGCCGAGGACGCCAGGTGGACGACCTGTGCCTTGGCCCCGGTGACCGCAGCCGCGGCGATCACCTCTTGCACCGCCTGCACGATGGTCTCGGGAAAGACGGACCCCTTGTAGCGGGAGTGGACGTGAGCTGGCACACCTTGTCGGGCCGCGACGTCAAACAGGTCCACGACCTCTTCGTACGATGCCCCGGGCGTGTAGTTGATCCCGAATCCCACACCCACCGCTCCCTCCCTGATTGCCCGGGCGGCGATCTCCCGCATGGCTCCACGTTGACTGGGCGTGGCCGGCTGATAGTCGTCGGTGGCCCCGGCGGCGGCCCGGACCTGGGGGTGTCCGACGGCGGTGCCGTAATTGATCAGCGCCGTGCCTTCGAACCGAGCGTACCAACCCGCGATGTCCACCGGACCGCCGTGCATGCTGATTACCGTCGTGACGCCGTCCTTGATCTTGTAGCGCTGTGACTCGTGGGCCGGTCGGAGGTGGGCCAAGATGTCCACGAATCCCGGTGAGACCACCAGCTCCCGGGCGTCGATGGTGCGCCTGGCGCGCACCGTTTGGTCCGTGATGTCCGTGATGCGGTCGCCCGTGATGACAACCGTTCGGACGGCATCAAGGCCGCTGGCGGGGTCCATCACGCGCCCGTTCACGATGGCGATGTCCGCTTCCTGAGAACGTAAGGAGCTCGAAAGCAGTGGAAGAAGGACGAGCGCGACGATAGCTGGTTGCAGCCACTTCGAATAATTCCTCGAGGTCATGGATTATTCTCCGACAAGGTCCCGTCAGATTGCCGGCCGGGACGCCGGATGGCAAGGCAATGACGCGGCACTCCACGCGGGCGTGCCGGCGCGCTACCTTACCCCACCATGAGCAAGGTCCCCGAAGATCTCCGGGCGGCCCTCGCCGACCGGTACGAGCTGGAGCGCGAGATTGGACGCGGCGGTATGGCCACCGTGTACCTGGCACGCGATGTCAAACACGGCCGGAATGTCGCCGTGAAGGTGATGCGTCCCGATCTCGCAGCGTCATTGGGGTCCGACCGCTTCCTCCGGGAGATCGAGATCGCCGCGAAGTTGCAGCACCCCCACATCCTCACGCTCATTGACTCGGGGGAAAGGGAGGGATTCCTCCACTACGTCATGCCCTATGTCGATGGAGAGTCCCTGCGCGATCGGTTGGTCAGGGAGAAGCGCATGGAGCCTGGGGCGGCGATCCCGATTGTCAAGCAAGTTGCCGACGCCCTGAGTTACGCACACCGAAACGGCGTGGTGCACCGGGACATCAAGCCGGAGAACATCCTCTTCTCCCAAGGGCATCCCGTGGTCACCGACTTTGGCATCGCCAAGGCCGTGAGTACCGCCGGACCGGAGCACCTCACCCGGACGGGTTTTCCCATCGGCACACCGGGGTACATGAGCCCCGAGCAGGCGGCTGGCAGCACCGACCTCGATGCCAAGACCGACGTGTACAGTCTGGCGGCCGTCGTCTACGAGATGCTGATCGGGGAGCCGGTGGGAACCTGGGTGACCGACGACTCCGTGGAGCTGTTGCACTTCGTGGATGCACCACCACGGCACCGCGAGAAGCTCGACCGGATGTCGGCGGCGGTAGAGCAGGCCTTGGTGAGAGCACTCTCGCTCCGCCGCCGGCACCGCTTTGCGACGCCCAGCGAGTTCGCGGAGGCCCTCGATTCCCGGGGTGACCGCAAGTACCGGCACACCGAAGCGAAGGAGATCCTCAAGCGGGCGGCGAACAACGAGGCTCTCGCGCCGCCGGCCGAGACGGGGGCGCTGTCGCTGGCCGGGGTCGAGCGCATCGGCGCCGAAGCCGGGATTCCGGCGCTGCAGGTGCGGGAAGCGGTGGGCATGGCAACGCGGCCTGAGTTTCAGCCAAAGCCGTCCAAGTTCCTCGGGGCGCCAACCGTCATCTCATTCGAGCGGGTGGTTGAGGGGGAGCTGCCCGAAGAGGACTTTCCACTCCTCATCGAGGAAATTCGCATCACCCTCAAGAACGTGGGATCGATCAACACCTACGGCAAATCTCTCACCTGGCAGACTCAGCGCGACCCGAACGTGGGGGGACGCGACGTGCACGTCATGGTCACCGTGCGGGGAGGCCAGACGCGGATTCGCGTGGAGGAGAAGATCGGAGCACTGGCGGGGGGTCTCTTTGGCGGGATCATGGGTGGAGGAGGGGGAGGTGGTGGGACGGCCGTCTTTGGGAGCCTGTTTGCATTCGTCGGGCCGCCGGTTGCCGCGCTGGGATTCCTCGCGTGGGTGGGTGGAATGTACGGCCTTGCCAGAACCATCTTCACCGGCGTGGCGAACAAACGGGGTTACGAGCTCCGCAACCTGGCCGATCGGTTAGCGGAGTTGGTGAAGGACTTCACGCGGTAGCCCATTCAATCAACCCTCCTTGCGATGGCGGGGTAATGGCCCGCACCTTTGCACTTCACGACCCCGACGCGTTCGTGATTTCACTTCGATGCGGAGGCCACTATGTCCCCCTTCACCCGTCGTGAATTCCTCGAGGCTGGCGCAGCCCTAGGCGCATCGCTGGGAGTGGACCTCGACCATTGGCGTCCGCGTGCCCGTCGGAAGGGGAGCACCCTGCTGCAGCAAGAGCCTCTTCGGGATCTCATAGTCCTCAACGCCCGCGTTTACACCATCGACCAGGCACTCCCGAGGGCCGAAGCATTCGCCGTGAAGAACGGTCGGTTCGTGGCGGTGGGTAGTAACGCCGATATCAGAAATCAGGAGAATCGGAGTGCCCAGGTGATCGACGCCGAGGGGTTGACAGTTGTTCCCGGCTTCATCGACGCCCACTGCCATCCCAGCGGTGTCCGAGAGCTCACCGGCGTGAACGTGAATCTCCGGACCGTCGAGGAGGTGAAGGCGGTGTTGCGACAGAAGGCCGCGGAGACACCACCGGGCTATTGGGTCACCGGGTACATGTACGACGACACGAAGCTCGATCGCCCGGTTAGGCGACGCGACTTGGACGAAGCCGCCCCGAACCACCCAGCGAGCGTTGGGCATCGCGGCGGTCACACAGGGGTCTACAACAGCAAGGCATTCGAGCTGGCGGGTGTGACGGCAGAGACCCCCGATCCCGCCGGTGGGAGATTCTACCGGGAGAACGGCGAGCTCACCGGCAAGGTTGCGGAACGGGCCCGTGGCGCGTTTTCAGGTGTTGGAAGGCGGGAACCCACCACCCGCGACATGAGTCAGGCCGGGGTCAAGTTCATATCCGAGCAGATGACCAAAGCAGGAATCACGTCGGTGCATCAGACGGGCGGTGGCCGCAGCTCACTCGTCGCCCTGCAAGACGCCTACCGCGCCGGCGAGATGCGGTTCCGCATGTACCTGCTGCCCCGGGGGCGTCTCTACGAGACCCTCAAGGAGTCGGGCGTTCGTACGGGGTACGGCGACGAGTGGCTCCGCATCGGTGCTGTGAAACACGGCGCGGACGGCTCGGCGTCGGAGCGCACCATGCGCATGAGCACGCCTTACGTGGGGAGGCCCGACGACTACGGGATCCTCACGATGTCGCAGGAGGAAATCCACGAGGCGGTGGAAGATGCGCATCGGAACGAATGGCAGATCGGCATTCACGCCAACGGCGACGTCACTATCGATATGGTGCTCAACGCCTACGAGCGGGTGCAGCAGATGTGGCCGCGGCCCGACCCGCGGCACCGCATTGAGCACTGCACCTTGGTCAACCCGGACCTGTTGCGGCGCATCAAGGCCGTAGGCGCGATCCCGACGCCATTCTACACATATGTGTACTATCACGGCGACAAGTGGGCGGAATACGGTGAGGAGAAGGTGCGGTGGATGTTTGCCCACCGGTCGTTCCTGGACTACGGCATCCGCGTCGCCCCTGCGTCGGACTACATGCCCGGCCCGTACGAGCCGCTGATGGCACTGCAGAGCCTGGTCACGCGCACGGACTTCCGCGGCCACGAGTGGGGTCTCAACCAGCGGATCACCGTCGACGAGGCCTTGCGTATTTGCACGCAGAATGGGGCCTACGCCTCGTTCGAGGAAGACCTGAAAGGCTCGATCACGCTGGGCAAGCTCGCAGATTTCGTGATACTCGGAGAAGACCCCCACGACGTCGATCCCAACAGTCTCAAGGACATCGAGGTAGTTCGGACCGTGGTCGGGGGGAGGATGATGCACGGCGGTTAGCCGGGCTCAGGTCCAATCCGCTCTCTGGAGACGACGGCGATGACGACCATCGAAGACCTCGACCGGATAGCCATCAGCGTCAAGTCCCACGGGCTTCTCGAGACACTGCTTCGCGAGAACCCGAAGCTTGCCGATATCCTCCGCAACTCAAAGAAGGGAATAGAGGCCAGCGTTGGCGTGCGTGAATGGGTCCTCGAGGAGTTGCATCATAGCCCTGAGGCCCTGGCGTATCACGAGAGCAAGGGCTCCGACCGAGCGCTCTTCGAAGTCCTGAAGTGGTCCGACTACGCGGCGATTCGGATCCTCGACTACGTGGACCACACGGATCTGGAGCTCGTCGATCTCAACCTGCGGGGTGAGTTGGCCGTGAGCGACCCGATTCGCCTCCTCTGGCTGGCGGTGAACCGGGGTACGGGCGGCGCCAAACCCGATTTCTTCGAAGACATGCTGCACCTCTTTAGACAGCTCTCAGGGGCCCAGACCCACCAACCGCCCGCTAGAGAGACTGTCGAACAACGGATGGCACGGTATCCTTCCGGACTGGATCCCCGCATCGTCGCGCTGCGGGAAGAAAACCGCGACAGAATCCTCAATGTCATCCTCGACCGCATCGAGGCCGGGGAGATCCAGAGTCAGCGATTTTGTCTCGCGGAGGGCATGTCGCGAGAAAAAAACCTGGCGCTTGCCAGAGAGTGGTGGAAAGACATGCGTTTCCATCTGTCCTTCGCGGTACGGTCGCCAGAGATGCTCAACGAGATGTTGGGGGACTCCCTCGATCCGGATACGATGCGCGTACTCTTTCAGGCTCGCGACGCTGGAATCCCTTTCTTCGTGAATCCTTATTACCTCTCGTTGCTGCACGTCCGGGTGCCGTACTTCGCGATTGGAGCCGATCTCGCCATCCGCCACTACGTCGTCTACAGTACCAAGCTCGTCGAGGAGTTTGGCCATATCGTGGCGTGGGAGAAGGAAGACAAGATCGAACCGGGCAAGCCCAATGCCGCCGGATGGCTCCTGCCCCCATACGACAACGTGCATCGTCGCTACCCGGACGTGGCGATCCTCATTCCCGACACGCAGGGACGGGCGTGCGGCGGCCTCTGCGCCTCCTGTCAGCGGATGTACGACTTTCAGCGTGGGCGCTTGAACTTCGATATCGAGGCTTTGAAGCCCAAGGTCAGCTGGCCCGAAAAGCTGGCAGAGTTGATGAAGTATTTCGAGGAAGACTCGCAGCTGCGGGA
>JBDHAF010000151.1:0-9374 GCA_039588255.1 Gemmatimonadota bacterium
ACGGTTGTGCCACGCCACCTATGAGAAGACTCGAGAATCATTCGACTCCATTGGCACGGCAATGGACACACCCACTCGCCGTGATGGTGGTCCTCGGTGCGACCTGTTGCGCGCCCGAAGCTCCGGGCCCCGAGCATCTCCAGTATCGGATTTCGGCATCCCTCGATCCGGTCGGACAGTCCATCGAGGCGTCGGTCGACATGACGTTCCGGTCGCCGTCTTCCGGCCTCCGAACAGCAAGCTTCGTGCTCCACCGCCAACTGCAGGTAACGGCGGTCACTGGAACGGCTGTTTCCGGCTATCGGTTCGACACGACGGCCGAAAGTCCGATAACTTCGCCCTGACTCCTTCGCAGATGGAAACACTGAAGAGCATCTTTCAGGAAGCCGTCGTCGAAGCCCTGACCAAAGACGACGGCTACGAGCTGACGACCGAACAGACGACGGCTACGAGCTGACGACCGAACCGGGCCCCGATGTGTTGCAGATCACGACCGCGCTCATCGATCTTGTCGTGAGCGTGCCGACAGAGCAGCTCGGCCGGCAGCGCACCTTCACCCGGTCGTACGGCCTGGTTTCCCTGATCCTCGAGCTGAGCGATTCGGAAACCGGTGAGATCCTCGCGCGCGCGGGTGACCGGCGGGACCCCACGAGAGACACGAGTGCTTCTCTGGCCGAGGTGTCGCCCACGTTTATCCGGGCTGACGTGAGAAGGCTGTTCGAGCACTGGGCGAATCTGATGTGAGAGCGTCTCGAGGCGTTCCGGGCGATGTGAGACTAGTAGCGGGTGTGACTTGGCCCGCAGGCCCCCGCCGGAGAGTCAGAATTGGGGCCGATCGTAAGCGCCAATGCGGGCCGCCACAATCAGGATCCTTTATATCCCTACCTCAAGACTCTTGATCGGCGCCAAAGTGTATGGCTCCATGAGATCGAAAGGCGTATTGTTGGAGCGTTGTAGGCGAGTCCAACCGAAAAAATCCATGTGTTCGACCGCGACTGATGAGGTATGGCTATGACCCACCGGCGGCGGCTCCTCCACATCGCAGTCATTGCGCTGCTCTTTCCGACCGCTGTGCTTCAGGCGCAGGAACGCGCAGCCGCCCTGCAGAGCATCACGGCGGCGGAGCTCAGAGATCACATCTACTACCTGGCGTCCGATGATCTCGAAGGGAGGGGGGCATTCGAGAGGGGATACATGCTCGCTGCGGAGTACGGCGCCGAGCAGTTCCGCGCCGCCGGTCTGGTCCCGATGTTCACGGATGCCAACGGCGAGCCGAGTTACCTACAGCAGTCCACTTTGCCGAATGTTGCCGGCTTGCTTCCTGGAACCGACCCGGTCTTGAAGGACGAGTACATCGTGGTCACGGCCCATTTGGATCACGTCGGCGTCAGGGACGGCGAGATTTTCAACGGGGCCGACGACAACGCGAGCGGATCAGCCGCCGTCATCGAAGCGGCAGAAGCCGCAGCCATGGTTCCGGGGAAGCGGTCCATCATCTTCGTGTTGCTCGCCGCCGAGGAGCGGGGGTTCCTCGGCGCCCGCTACTTCACCGACAACCCTCCGGTGCCTATCGAGCAGATCGTCCTCAACATCAACCTGGACATGGTGGGTCGGAACTCCCCCGAATTCCCCGAGGTGCTCCTCGCGTTGGGCTCGGAGAACCGAAGACCGGAACTGCACCAACTCATCCGCAACGTCAATCAGAGCGTGAGGGCGAGGTTGGATTGGCGGTTGAACGAGGGAGAGGATCCCCACAACCACATGCAGCGAAGCGATCAACTGGTGTTCATGCAAAGGAACATCCCGGCAATCCTCATCACGCGGGGGTTCATGGGACCGGACTACCACCAGCCGTCCGACGATCCCGAGACGATCAACTACGACAAGGTGCTGCAGGCGGCCAGACTTGCCTTTGGTCTCGCTGTGGAGGCGGCGAACCGGGAAGTGTTGTTTGTGCGGGAGTAACGGCTGGCTGACGTTGCCTATGCCGGAGGCGCGGTTACTGAGCTGGTGCTGGTGCGGCCGCCCCACCGGGCGCCCGCTCACTGCCAGCGGAAGATCTTCACTGCTGTCCCGAAGCTCGCGAGTCCCCACAGTGCGATCACGCCTAAGAACCCAAGGGTGGCGACGAAACCCGCTCCGTCCAGCATCACCGCCCGGAGCGCATCGTTCAGCGCCGTGAGGGGTAGCGCGCGGAGGAATGGTTGGAGGAAGTCGGGAAAATTCGAATATGCGAAGAACACGCCCGAGCCGATCCACATCGGCACCATGACCAGATTCATCAATCCCGACACCCCCTCGATGGTCTTGACGCGGCTCGCTACCAGGAGGCCGAGTCCTGAAAACGCCATCGCGCCAATCAGCGCGATCGCGCCGAGCGCGAAAACCGACCCCCGCATCGGCACGTCTAACACCCAATAGCCGAATAGCACGAGCGCGGCGACCTCGAGCGCGAGGAAGACCAGCCGCGCAAGAATATAGGACAGCATGTACTCACTCTTGCGCATTGGCGAGGCCAGGAACCGCTTGAGCAGTTTGTCTTGGCGGCTCTTGACGATCCCAAACCCCACGCTCCACATCCCCGTCCCCATGATGTTGAGACCAAGGAGTCCGGGCAGCAGGAAATCGATGTAGCGGGAACCCGGTTCCATGACTGGCTGATCGCGAATCTCGCGTACGTCTCGTCGCCCCGCCGCATCCTGGAGCGCGTTCTCCACCACGAGCCGAGCCACCTCGCTCTCGCTGCGCGTCGAGTCGAATTGCAGCACCACCGGGTCGCCGGGACGGACCACGACGGCGACACGACCGGTGCGCAACCTGTGGTGCGCGCTGTCACCAGGGAGCAACGTGGCTTCAACTCGCTCGCTGGCGTCGAGGATCTCGGTGATGTCCGCGGCGCCTGAGCCGTCGGCCACGGCCACGTGCACTACCTCCACGCCCCGCGACTTGAAGGCCAACCCCAGCGCGAAGGCCAGTAGCAGGGGAAACGCGAACACCCAAAACATCGCCTCCGGCTCCCGCGCGAACTCCCGGAAGCGCCACAGGCTGAGTTGCCAGAGCGAGCTGCGCGCCAACTTATTCATCCCGCAGGTGCCTTCCGGTCAGGGCCAGAAATACGTCTTCCAGCGTCGCGTGGTGTGTCACCAACTCGCTCAACGTCTCGCGACGCGACTCGAGCAGCCGCATCAGCGCAGGCACCGACTGATGCACCCGATCAACGGTCAACGATGTTGTCCCGTCCGCGCTGACAACGCGCTGCACGCCGGGCAACGACTGTAGCTCCTCATGTGGGACCGACGCCCCGTTTTCCAACGCGAACTCTACCACCTGCTCCGCGCCCAGCGTCGCAATCAGTTCGGCGGGCGGCCCTAACGCGATGATGCGCCCATGGTCGATGATTGCCACGCGATCGCACAGCCGCTCGGCCTCCTCCATGTAGTGGGTCGTGACGAGAATCGTCCCGCCGCCCGCGCGGAATCCTCTGATGATGTCCCACAGCTGCCGCCGGGACTGGGGGTCGAGGCCCGTTGTGGGCTCGTCCAGAAACAGCAGGTCGGGCTCGCACACCAGCGCGCATGCCACCGCCAACCGCTGCCGTTGTCCACCCGAGAGCTTGCCAACCCAGGCGCTCCGCTTCTCTTCTAGCTCCACGGCCTGCAGCACCTCGTCCACCGTTGTTCCACGTCGATAGAAGCTGCGGACGAGCTGCAGCGCCTCTTCGACGGAGAGCTTTTCGGGGAGCTTCGTTTCCTGGAGGGCCGTGCCGAACCGTTGCCGCAGCTCGCGGGGGTCTTTGTCCCAAGTCAGCCCTAAGACCTCGATGCGTCCGGCATCGGGCCGGAGCAGGCCCTGGATCATCTCGATGGTCGTCGTCTTCCCTGCGCCGTTGGGCCCCAACATGCCGAAACACTCCCCGCGCCGAACGGCGAGATCGATGCCGTCGACCGCGACCACCGCGCCGAAGTGCTTGACCAGTCCCTGGCAGGAGATGGCGAGATCAGACATGGGGAAATCATAGTGGCTGCCGAGCCAGGCGGCGTCAACCAACCGGTGCAGTAACGCAGTGCTCGGTGGGCCTCATCTCCACACCTTCTCGAGGAACTCTTGGACTTCGGGCACTCCACCTTGAAACACCAGATAGCCGTCGTGTGGCTCCCTCTCAGTGGTCTCACCGGCTACTACGGTTTTCATGAGACGACGAACCGCGTCGGGGTCGTCGGGGTGAACACCTAGTGCCCAACCCAGTTTGATGTACGCCACTTCTGGTAGCCTGTTGTCCAAAGGAATCACGCCGAGCTCGAGTATCTCTCGGCCCGTTTCGTACACATGCATCTGCACGAATCCCCACAGTGTCTGCAAGGTCATGTACACCTGCACACCCGCATCGCGTGCCCGTTCCAGTGCAGGATAGACCGTGCGGTTGACGTGCCCGAGTCCGGTTCCCGCGATGACGATCCCCCTGTAACCGTTGTCGATCAATCCGTCGATCACATCCGCCTGCATGCCCGGATAGTAGTAGGTCAGCGTCACGCGATCGTCGAAGACGGGGCTGACGTCTACCTGCCTGTCGGGTCGCCGCGGTTGAAAGTCGTTCTTGAGCGGCGTGATCTTCTGCTCCTCGACCATGGCTAACGGAATGTCGCCCAGTGTGCGGAACGTACTGCGGTAGGAACTGTGCATCTTCCGCACGCGGGTGCCCCGGTGCAGCAAGTTGTATCGATCGGAGGTTGGCCCGAACATACAGACCAACACCTCGGCGATGGGACCGTGCGCGGCAGCCCACGTGGCGTTGATCAGATTCTGCGCTGCATCGGAAGAGGGCCGATCGGAGGAGCGCTGGCTTCCCACCATGATGATCGGCACCGGAGGTCGCTGAACCATGAAGCTCAGCGCGGCGGCCGTGTGGTGCATCGTGTCCGTGCCATGCCCGATCACCACGCCGTCGTACCCTTGTGCGATCGATTCTCCGATCTTCTCCGCCAGGATCAAATACTGCTCGGGCCCCATGTTCTCAGAAAACACACCGAACAGCTTCTCGGTCTCGAGGTTGCAGATGTCGGCGAGTTCGGGCACGGAACCGTACAATTCTCCAGGGCTGAACGCGGGAATGACGGCACCCGTGCGGTAATCGAGTCGCGACGCGATGGTTCCCCCGGTCCCAAAGAGCTTGACGGTAGGATGTGCCGGATCGGTGGGGAACTCTCTCTCCGGGATCTTGTAGTTGGCCGCTCGATAACCTGTCTTCTCGATTGAAAGAATCGTGTCGTGGCGGAGCCCTACGTTGTAGCCGCTCGAAAGCTTGATCACCAAGTGCTCCGCGTCGCTGGTTTCCGACCGTGGCAGGAGCAGACCCTCGAAATCACCCCGCGTGGTGCGGGCTTTCACCTCGCTCCACACCGTGACCTGGAACTTCTTCATGAGCTCGATACAGGGACTGCGATAGCCCCTGTAGTGATCGTCGGTTCCGCTCATGTCTGCGCCTCTACCGCGTTCTCATGCAACGTCGCGATCAGACGTTTCAGCACATCTTTGGGATCCACCCGACCGAGCAAGTGAGGCACTACTCGACCGGCGGCCCATCTGGTGATGATGTCAATAGGTTTCCCCGTCATCTCCTCGGCATCGACACTGACCTGAGCGAGCAGCTGATCCAGTGCAGCAGGATCTCCCGCGGCGGTGCGGTACCGTTCGAGTACGTCATTCTCGGCGACGTCACTTTGCTCGATTAGGGTGTCCAGAATGCGTTCGGTTGCCTCGAGTCGTATCTCGCGTGACTCGAGTGCCCGTACAAGGGGAGCCAGACGTTCGGTGGGGCGGATGCCCCTCAAACGGTCTTTCCTTCGGTGGTACGGGAGCCGCTTCTCGAGAGCGGTTGCAACCCTGCGAGCAACGTCTTGGCCTCGCGGCTTCAGCTCGTCGAACAGATCGACCCACCAAGACTGGGCCAACCGGCTTGCCGTCCGCGCGTCGAGCCCCAGTTCACGGTAGCGCTCCTCTCTTTTCCACGGCGTCTCGAGCCGACTCGACTGAACTTCTGCCACCATCGTATCGGCAATGGGTATGGGGGGAGTGTCCGTATCGGGGTACATCCGGTCCGGGCCGGGGAGGATCCGTTCGAATCCGTTGGTACCATCACCGAATGCCTGCCGGGTTTCGGCCGGGATGCCCACCAGTGCATCCCGGGCGCGTATGAATAGCTCCCGCACGGCAACGGCCGCATCCTCCGGCGCCGCCCAGACCACCACAAGCGCGTCACCGCTATCACTCTTCAGCTGCTTGCCAAGAGCGCGCCAGTGGCGTGGATCCAGTCCGTGGTCCGTCAGATCAGAATGGATCATGAACGGCCGATGTTCCGGGCATGCGATCACTCGCACTCGGTCGGCAAACTCACGGGCGAACGAGACACCAGGCTGGGTGCGTCGGGTGAGCAATCCGCCGAAGCCGGGCAGTTTCACCACGCATACTCTCTCTCCTCGCTCCAAAGCCTGGCGAATGGGGGCGAAGTCACAGTCTCCGAGTGCCGGTCCAGCATCGGCCACGTTTGGCGACTCCTCCCAAGGCCATCCGGCATCCGGTACGTCGAGCAACTCCTTCACCACCCCTCGGCGGTGGAGTTCGGCGCGGACGCGGAGCAGGTTCAGTTGCCGGAACGCTTCGATGTGAACGAGCTGGGGTAGGTTTCGATGATTGTCCACGCCCTTGATCTCCACCCGACGACCACCAGCCACTGACACATTCACGTCCTGCCGCGCCGCGCCCGGTCCTCTTCGTACGTTGCGCGTGGCCTGTGCCACTCGGGCCAGCCAGCGGCCTGCCGCCTGCAACTCTAGAGGAGTGTACAGCTCTGGTTCGGTGACGGTCTCAGTGAGTGGCGTTCCCAGCCGATCGGTGTGGAAGGTGATTCGGTGACCGATGTCCGTGACTTCACGGCACGAATCCTCCTCCAGGGACAGTTGGCGGATGCGGAGCTCTCGGTCTACACCGAGTTCGGGTACTCTGAATGGAATCGTCCCATTCAACCCAACCATCGCAGTGCGCTGAAATCCGGTGGGAATCGAGCCGTCCAAGTACTGCTTCCGCATCACGTGCAGCTCGGAAACCAGGTTCAGGTTGAGAAGCTGAGCTACTCCCAAGGCGGCCCGTACCGCCTCCTCGTCTACCTCAAACGGGGGCGTGTCGTCCATCTCATATGTGCAGACCGAACCGCGCTCCAGTTGGTAGACGATCTCCTTCTTCGTTTTGAACTCCATGAGCGCGGTACCGTCATATTCACCGAGTTCGCTCAACGTCGGTCGCATATGCCGCAGGACTTCCGCGTCATGTCTCGTGGCCCTTCGTCCGGCCGGGCAGCGGCAAAACAGCTTTGAGCGGGTCTTCAGTTGTTGGTGCACCTCGAGGCCCGCCATGAATCCCAGCACCTCGTAATCGGCAGCCGAAAGCTGACCATAATCCGCATCGGGAAAGTCCAGTGGGGGATCCTGCCGGGGGTTCACGTCGCCCGGTGGGCGGAGCCCCGATTGCGTCGTATTTGCGTCGATCGTCATGTCACTCTGTTCTGTAGTCAGCACAATTGTACCGATAGCAGCGAGTGGGGAGAAGATGACCCACATCTTCAACGATGAGGCCCAGATCGACCGCGCCGTCGACGTCTTGGGGAAGGTGTGGGCGGAAGCCTGACCTGCTCGAAGCCGTCCCGAGCCTCGCCGCCCTTACCAGACCAACGGTGTGCCGGGACCAGAAGCTGGTTTGGGACGTTCGGGAGCCAGGAAGCTGAAGATCGGATCGAAGAACCCAAGGTCCCAGGCCAATCGACACCAGGCGAAGACCTCGGCGGCCACCTCTGACGGCTCCACCGGTTCGACGACGACCCGGTCCCCAACGGCTTCCGGCAACGGTACGGGCACCGGGTACCCGTCTGTCTGGGCCACCGGGCGCTGGGGCGGCGCGAGGACGCCCAGGGGTCGGGACGGGGTGAAGATCATGGGGGCTGGCCCCCCCGGTGTGGGGACCGCGGCGCAGGCAGAGAGGGTTGTCACTAGTCCGAGGAATGACAAGTAGCGTTTCAAGACCGTGGCTCCTTGGGTGCGATGGTGGAACCATGGTACGGAGGAGGCGTCAAGGCGGCGTCAGCCGCACATGTTCACCGTGTTGCGGACCCCGCCGTTTTTGGGGCGGGTGCTCGTGGAGGCGGACGGCGGAGCCGCACCGGCTCCTGTGGTCGTTCTGGACCATGACTTCTGGCAGCGGCGGTTCGCAGGGGATTCCACGGTGGTCGGCCGGATCATCGACCTGGGGATGGAGGTCTCCGAGGAGCCCATTCCCGCCGAGGTCGTGGGTGTGATGCCCCCCGGGTTCGGCTATCCGGACTCCAATATCCAGCTCTGGGGCCCGCTTCCCCTGGACCCGAACCGGGTCTGGCGCCTGGGGCACTGGTTCACCATGATCGGCCGACTGGCCGACGGCGTCACGATCGAGCAGGCTGAGTCCGAACTGGCGGACATCATGGCCCGCTGGGCCGTCGACTACCCGGACCACCACGTGGGACACGGCCTGTTCGTCGAGCCCCTGTTGGATCGCCTGGTGGCCGACGCACGGCCGGCACTACTCCTGCTTCAGGGTGCGGTGGCATTCGTGCTCCTCATCGCCTGCGCCAACGTGGCGAGCCTGCTCCTCGCCCGGGGCGAGGGGCGCCGCCGGGACATCGCCGTCCGGAGCGCACTGGGAGCCGGGCGCGGCCGGCTGGTCCGCCAGCTCCTCACCGAGAGCCTCATGCTCAGCGTGCTCGGGGGCGGGCTCGGCCTGCTGATCGCATGGCTCGGCCTCGACCTCCTGGTGGCCTTGGAGGCGGGAACGATCCCCAGAGTGGGGGAAATCGGTCTGGACGGGCGCGTGCTCCTCTTCACCAGCGGGGCCGTGCTGCTCTCGACGTTGGCCGCCGGCGTGTTGCCCGCGCTGCGGGAGGCTGCGCCCGACCTCGCGACGGCGTTCAAAGAGTCCGGACGCACCAGCTCGGCGGGGAGAGGGCAGATGCGCTTGCGGAAGCTCATCGTGGTGTCGGAAATCGCCTTGAGCCTCCTCCTCGTGGTGGGCGCCGGCCTCATGGTGAGGAGCTTTGAGCGCTTGCTCGCCGAGGACCCGGGCTTCCGAACGGACAACCTCCTCTTTGCACGGTTTTCCCTTCCGGCGGCGGAATACACCCCCGAGCAATCCGTGGTCTTCTTCGAGCGGCTGGTGGAGGGCGCCCGCAACGTGCCCGGGGCACTGGGGGCGTCCGTCATTTCCCGCCCACCGATGCTGTGGGAGGACCAGCGCGGTCGGTTCCACGTTGAAGGACGGGCGTCGGCGATCGAAGACCAGCCGTGCTGCGTGGCATC
>JBDHAF010000152.1:0-9478 GCA_039588255.1 Gemmatimonadota bacterium
GAGTGGATCGCTGCCAGCCATGGAGGCCGCGATCTCAGCCTCGGAGGGCCAGCCGGTGGGGAACGGCATGTGCTCCACCACGTCGATGTTCGCTTCCAGCGCCATGGGGAAATAGGTGATTTGAATCATGTGTGCCCGGACCAATACGCCACCGGCCTGTGCCGCCTGCACGATTGCCCGGCCCCGCTCCACATCCAACATCGGCAGGGGGTTTTGGGCATTCCACGACGGATCCATGGCGACTTTGATGAAGCTCGCACCGCGTTGCAGAAGGTCGCCCACGGCGTCTCGCGCCTCTTCCGGTGTCGCCACCTCGTAGTTGAATCCGGTCGTTCCGTAGAGCCCGTCGGGGTAGCCGCCCGGCGCCGTGAGAATAGGGCCCGCAAAAAACCCCCGTGCCACCGGGTGTCCCTCAACGCCCCGCTCGTCGAACTGCGGTAACTCTGCCAAGGGGGGTTCCCAGATCGCATACCGTCGTCACCCCTTCCTCCAGGAACCGACGGCGCTGCTCGGCGGATGCGGCGTGATGAACGTGGGAATTGATGATGCCCGGCATGATGGTCCCACCCCGGGCATCGATCAGCTGGACGCCCCTCGGTATCATGAGATCCCTCGAGCCTCCCACGGCGTATATGCGGTCGCCGGGTCGCTTTCGGTTCCGACTGTTTCGGTTGTCGTCGACACCGGCCACACAGCTAGGCCCGCAACGACCAAAAGGGTGCCCCCTGTAAGACGGACCATGGCCTTTGGTTTCATGATGGCGCACCTCATTCAGTGACCTGCTTTGAACGCCCTTCCCAATTACAGAGGATGACGCACGAACGGTCCACTCTTGCACACCGATCCACCCTGGCTCGCCGCAGCGCCGCTCATCCAGCGAAAACTACCATTGAGCCGACCGGCCGAATCCCCTTTGTTGGGCCAGGCGTAGATTGCATACGCTCATTCATCAGGTTACGCCGACAAGATGAAGGATCTCTCATGAACACCGTCGAAATCCAGAACGTCACGAAGACCTTCGGCAAACAGGTCGCCGTCGATGACCTTTCACTCGAGGTACCGCAGGGAAGCGTTTATGGCTTCATCGGGCCCAACGGATCCGGGAAGACGACGACGATGCGCATGATCATGAACATTCTCTATGCGGACAGCGGCACGATCAAGGTCTTTGGCGACCGCCTAGTGGGCACATGCACCGACCGTATCGGTTACATGCCGGAGGAGCGCGGTCTCTACAAGAGGATGAGGGTGCGGGAGGTTCTCGAGTTCTACGGCGAGCTCAAGAACGGGCGAAACCTCCGGACCGAGGTAGACGGCTGGCTCGAGAGACTCGATCTGAGCGATTGGGCCAACAAGAAAATCGACACGCTCTCCAAGGGCATGACCCAGAAGGCGCAGTTCATCGCCACCGTGGTCTCACGGCCCGAACTCGTGATCCTCGACGAACCTTTCACTGGATTGGATCCCGTCAACGTGGATGTCATTCGCGAGGAGGTGCTCAGCCTGCGATCCAATGGCACGACAGTAATCCTTAGCACCCATGACATGAGCGTTGCGGAGAAGATGTGCGACTTCATCTTCATGATCTTCAAAGGGAAGAAAGTCCTGGACGGAACCCTGGCATCGATCCAGAACCAATACGGCAGCGACACCATTCGCATACGAACTGAGAACGGTACGCCAGCACTCGAGGGTATTGCGGGCGTTGAGAAGATCACCGACTTCGGACAACTCCAGGAACTGCGCGTCGCGGGGAATCACGACCCTCAGGAGATTCTCGCACAGGTCATGTCTCGAACCCGAGTGACGAGCTTCGAGCTGGCCAGACCTTCGCTACATGACATCTTCGTCCGCATCGCCGGACCCGAGGCCGAGGAGGTCCACGATGCCTAAGAGCCTCAAGGTTGCCCTTCGGGAATACAAGGCCACGGTCAGAACCAAGGGCTTCATCATCGGCCTCGTGCTGGCGCCGGTGGTGATGGGTGGAGGCGGCATCGCCTTCGCCATCTTCGAGAATCGGGTGGACACCCGGGACAAGACAATTGCGGTGGTGGATCGCTCTGGACTGGTGGGGGACATGCTGGTCGACGCCGCCGAGCGACGCAACGCAACAGCAGTCTTCCACGAGGAGACCGGAGAGAAGATCCGACCCCGGTATGTGATCGAGTTGGCATCGCCGGTCGAAGGCGACCCTAACCCCCAGCGGCTCGCGCTGTCGAACCGTGTTCGGAGCCGAGAGATACACGCGTTCGTTGAGATCGGAGCGGGCGCCCTTCACCCCCGTGAGGACCCTGCTGCTGCACGCGTCTCGTACTACGGAGAAAATGCCGCCATCGATGACGTGCGGAGTTGGATCGGCCGGCCAATCAACGACGCGCTGCGGCAGTTGCGACTCACCGAGGCCGAAGTCGACCTATCGACCGTCACCGACCTGTTCGACTACCTATCGCCGGAACCTCTCGGACTTGTCTCCGTAGACCCGGAGACAGGAGAAATCTCGGACGCCCGGCGAATCAACGAAGTCGCCGTGCTCCTCCCTCCCATCGTGTTGATGATGCTGATGTTCCTCATGGTGATGATGGGAGCCGCACCATTGCTCAACTCCGTCATGGAGGAGAAATCCCAACGCATCGCCGAGGTGATGCTCGGCTCCGTGCGACCCTTCGAATTCATGATGGGCAAACTGATCGGGAGCGTGAGCATCTCGCTCACCGCCGCCGCCGTCTACCTGGTGATCGGGATCGCCGTGGTGAGCCGTCTCGAAATGGGGCAGTACGTACCGGTCGACGTACTTCCGTGGTTCTTCGTCTACGTGGTTGCAGCCGTGTTCATGATAGGTGCACTGCAGGCTGCGCTCGGGTCCGCCTGCAACGACGCCTCGGAGGCACAGTCGTTGGCGTTCCCGGCCATGGTGCCGATCATGATCCCTATGTTCGTCATGATGCCGGTGTTAATGCAGCCACAGAGCGCGTTTTCCACCGGGCTGTCACTGTTCCCGCTCTTCACGCCGTTTCTGATGCTGCTTCGTCAGAGCACTGAGGCTGGGGTTCCGGTCTGGCAACCATGGGTTGGCTTGACGGGCGTGGTTCTGGTGACTGCGCTCTTCGTGTGGGTTGGAGGTCGGGTCTTCCGCGTCGGCCTGCTGATGCAGGGGACCCCGCCCAAGTTCTCCAGCATCATGCGGTGGGCGGTGCGAGGGTAGCCGTCAACTCGGTCCTATAGGTTTCTACATAATCTGACGCTGTGCCTGCCAGGTGGCCACCCGCCCCGGTATCTTGCGGAAAATGTTGTGCGGTCCCTCGCGGGTGAGAATCTCCATGCATATTGCCGACTTCCATTACCACCGTCCCGCAACACTCGACGAAGCCCTTTTTCTTTTGGACACGAAGCCGGACGGTGTCCTGCTCGCCGGTGGGACCGATCTCCTCGTCGACTTGAAACAGGGAAAGCGATTCCATCCCGACGTCATCTCCCTGACGCGGATTGCCGATCTCGGCACCATCGAAGTGCAGGATGGCAGTCTGTTCATTGGCGCCGGCGTCACGCACAACCAGCTCGTCCACTCTCCTCTCATTCAACAACTCTGCGCCGCCGTCGGGGAGGCAGCACAGACGATCGGCACGGAGCAGATACGCAACACGGCCACCGTGGGCGGCAACCTCTGCACCGCGGCATCGTGCGCCGACACTGCTCCGATTCTCATCGCCCTCGGTGCGGGCATCGAGATCGTGGGGCGTGAGGGGCGACGCACCCTGCCCCTCGCGGAGTTCTTCATCGACCATCGGCAGACAGCACTCGCGAAGAACGAGATACTCACGAAAATCATCGTCCCCATCCCGCCCCCGGGAACGGGAGCGGCTTTCGAGAAGTTCGGGTTGCGAGGTGCGTCCAACATTTCGGTCGCGTCGCTCGCAGCCGTGGTCCGGGTTGTCGATGGGCACTGCACCGAGGCGTGCCTCGTCATGGGTGCCGTTGCTCCCACCCCGAAAGTGTCAGTGCATGCCGCCGAGCTGGTGCAGGGCCGGTCGATCTCGGCGATTGCGGACGATCCCTTGCTTCTCGAGCAGGTTGGGAAAGCGGTGGCAGGCGACGCCGCGCCCATTGACGACCTCAGGGGAACCGCTGCGTTCCGCCGGAACATCATCGCAACGCTCGCCCAACGTGCACTCACCGCGGCCCTCCGCCGCGTCAACGATTGAGCAGATGAAACAGATCATCGAGATCACGGTCAACGGCAGGGCACACGAAGTGGCCGTGCAGCCCGGCGCAACACTCCTCGGCGTGCTTCGGGATGAACTGCACCTGACTGGAACCAAGCGGGGTTGTGAACTGGGCGACTGTGGCGCCTGCACCGTGCTGCTGGACGGCAAGGTAGTCAACTCGTGCCTGGCGCTGGCGCTGGAAGCCGACGGCAAGCAGGTAACCACCGTTGAGGGAATGACGAACGGCGAAGGCCTCCATCCCATCCAGCAGGCCTTCGTGGAGTCCGGCGCCATCCAATGCGGGTTCTGCACCCCGGGTATGATCGTGCGCACGAAAGCCCTTCTCGATGCCAATCCCGAGCCGAGCGACGACGATATCAAGACTGCACTCAGCGGGAATCTCTGTCGCTGCACCGGTTACACGAAGATCATCGACGCGGTGCGGTCCGCCGCGCTCTACCTTCAGGGCAAAGAACCCCCAACGCTGGAATTCGCATCGCAGGCGTCCGCCGCCGACCTTGCCGTCGTCGGGAAGCGCCTTGCGAAACCCGATGCTCCCGCCAAGGCGACCGGCAGAGCCATCTACACGGACGACCTGGTGCTGCCGAACATGGTGCACGGCAAGCTGCTCCTGAGTCCCGTTTGCCATGCGGACATCAAGGCCATCGACACGAGCAAAGCGCAGGCGCTTCCCGGCGTGCATGCGGTGCTGACGGGAGCGGACGTACCCGACCTCACGTACGGAACCTCACCCGCCCGATATGACGAGACCGTGTTGGCGAAGGACAAGGTGCGCTATGTGGGTGATCCGGTTGCCGCCGTGGCGGCCGTGGACGAACCCACCTGCGCCAAGGCGCTCGACCTCATCGAGGTGGAGTACGAGGAGTTGCCGGCGGTGTTCGATCCGCACGAGGCCATGCGGGAAGGCGCCCCTAGGCTCTTCGACCACAAGTACGAGAACAACATCAACACCCGCGTCGACCACCATTTCGGGGACATCGAGAAGGGATTCGCCGAGGCGGATCACGTACGAGAAGCGACGTTCGTGGGGAATCGCGTGTACCAGAACCCCATCGAGCCCCACTGCGCCATTGCCGAGTGGGACCACCGGGGCAAAGTCACCCTCTATACGTCGACGCAGGTCGTCCATTACGTCCACCACCAGCTCTCCCGGATTCTCGACATGCCGCTCGGCAACATACGAGTCGTCATGCACCACACCGGCGGGGGGTTTGGCGCCAAGGCGGCAACGAATCCGCTGGAGATCCTCTCTATTCTCTTGGCGAAGAGGGCAGGACGTCCGGTCAAGATGCGCTTCGACCGGGACGAGATGTATCTCTATGGACGGGGCCGTCACAAACAGTACGTGGACTTGAAAATCGGTGTCAGCAACGACGGTACGATCACCGCCGTGAAACAGCAGGCCGTGTTGGAGGGCGGGGCGTATTCCAGCTTCGGCATCGTCACGGCGTACTACGCCGGATCGATGATTCCCACGCTGTACAAGATTCCCAACTACAAGTACGACGGCTATCGAGTCAACACGAATCTCCCCCCGTGCGGCGCCATGCGCGGTCACGGATGCCCGCATCCCCGATTCGCGTTCGAGTCGCTCCTCGACGTGATTGCCGACGACATCGGGATGGATCCCGTCGACCTACGGCTCAAGAACGCCATGGAGCCGGAGACCCGCACATGCAACGACCTCGACATTCACTCGTGTGAGTTCAAGGCGTGTCTCGAGAAAGTCCGCGAAGCGTCGGGTTGGGACACGAAGAAGGGCAAGCTTCCGTTCGGACGGGGCATCGGCATCGGCTGCGGCGGATTCGTGTCCGGGGCCGGGTATCCCATCTACCGATCGCAGTTCCCCCACTCCAACGCGATCGTCAAAGTCGAGGAAGACGGCTCGAAGGCCGTCCTCTTCACCGGAGAGGCGGACATCGGCCAGGGATCCGACACCGTGCTGGCGCAAATGGCGGCCGAGGCCATGGGCATCACCCTGGACCGTGTCGACGTCGTATCCGCCGACAGCGATACCACGCCGCTGGGATTCGGCGCCTACTCGAGCCGCGTCACCTTGATGGGCGGCAACGCCTGCAAGATGGCCGGCGAAGAAGTGAAGGAGCAGGTTCTCTCTGCTGCGGCGACACTCCTCGGCGTTCCGGCCGAGAAGTTGGATGCCAGGGCCAACGTCATTTTCGTCAGAGAAGACCCCGACAAGTCGATCCCCTGGGAGGAAGCGGCCACCGCGTTCTTCTCCGAGAACGGCCCACTCGTGGGCAAAGGTCACTACTCGCCCCCCGAGGGCCTCGGCGGCGATTATAAGGGAGCGGCGGTCGGTACTTCACCCGCCTACTCGTTCTCCGCCGCGGTCTGTGAGGTCGAGGTGGACATGGACACGGGCAAGATCAAGGTGCTCCACTTCTGGGACGCCCACGACTGCGGTACCGCCATCAACCCGTTGGCCGTCGAGGGACAAGTCGAAGGCGCGGTGGTCATGGGGATGAGCGAGACGCTTCTGGAAAATGAGGTGTTCGATAGCACCGGCCGAGTCGTCAACGCCGACATGCACAACTACCTGATGGCAACGTCGGCCGATTCGCCGATGATCGATTCCTTCCTGGTGGACAGCTACGAGCCGGAGGGGCCCTTCGGCGCCAAGGAAGTGGGAGAGGGAGCGACGCTGCCGGTGTTGGGCGCCATCGCCAACGCCGTCACCGACGCCATCGGGGCGAGGATCTATGATCTCCCCATTACGCCGGAGAAGGTGCTGAACGCCATCAGGCAAAACAACCCGGAATAGCGGCAGGGAGCGGTCGTGAACCCGGGACGCTATGTTGCCACTCTGGGACGTCTCGCAGGTGAGACTCTGACACCACTCGCTATCCCCGGACGATCTTGGTAACGGAGCTGCAATAATGAGAAAAGCTATCGCAATCTTCCTGGGTTTTGTAACGATTTCGGGCTGCAGCCAGCCGGACCGAACCCTCACTTTGTTGGATTCCCGGTCCGGCAACCCCGTTGAAGGGGCCCTGGTTTTCTCACCCGGCGAGAGGTCCGTCCATCGATCGGACCTTCACGGGAAGGTGACGTTGCCGGGCAATTATGGCCGGGAAGGCGTGGCGGTTCACGCGAAGAATTACCAACCTCGAAACCTCTACCCGTTCGACGGCTCGGCTGAAGTGTTGCTGCAGTACGACGAGGCGCTGGTGAATCCGGTGGAGAGTCTTCTGGTGTTCACGCGAAAGGACTCATTGCGTGGCACCTACGGTCCGTTCCGCGAGAACAACGACTTGTTGTCTTACGGTCTCGACATCAAGGTGGACCCGGAACAAAAATCGGTGACCGGCAAGAACGCCATCCACTTTACCATGCTCGAAGACGGAGACCGCATTCAACTCGATCTGTTCGACAACATGAACATCGACAGCATTCTCTTCCGCGGTGAGGAGCTCTCGTACGTCAGGGATTTCAACGCAGTGTTCGTGGACTTCCCTGAAACCCTGGAGCAAGGTGAGGCCTACAGCGTCGACTTCCACTATTCCGGTCACCCGGTCGAGTCGGGGCGCTTCGGCTGCATGTCCTTCAGGGAGGATTCACTGGGTAATCCGTGGGTTGCGACCGCCTGTCAGAACATCGGGTCCAGCGTCTGGTGGCCCAACAAGGACCAGCAGCCGGACGAAGTGGACAGCATGACGATCAGCGTGACCGTACCGTCCGAACTCACCAATGTCTCCAATGGCCAATTCCTCGGCGCGGACGATCTCGGAGACGGCACCACCAGGTACGACTACAAGGTCCACTACCCCATCAACAACTACTCCGTGTCCGTCAACATCGCCGATTATAGGCATTTCGCAGACACCCTGGGCGACATGGCACTCGACTACTACGTGCTGCCCTACCATCTCGAGGACGCCAAGCGGCAGTTCACCCAGGCCAAATCGACGCTGCAATGCTTCGAGCGGTTTTTCGGCGACTATCCGTTCCCGAAGGACGGATACAAGCTCATTGAGGTGCCGTATTCCGGCATGGAGCATCAGAGTGCCGTTACCTACGGGAACTTGTTCCAGAACGGCTACCTGGGCCGCGACTGGACCGGCGTCGGCGTGAGCACGAAGTTCGACTTTATCATCGTCCACGAAAGCGCCCACGAGTGGTTTGGCAACAGCGTGACGGCCCGCGACGTTTCCGATGCGTGGATTCAGGAAGGCTGGGGCACCTACGCGGAAGTGGTGTATGTGGAGTGCATGTTCGGCCGGGAGGATGCGGACCGCTACGTCAACGGCTACAAGAGCAAGGTTCGCAATGCCCAGCCCATCATCGGCCCCTCGAGCGTCCATCACTGGCCGACCGGGGATCAGTACTTCAAGGGAGCCCTCTTCCTGAACACCCTCCGCCACGTCGTGGATGACGACGAGACTTGGTGGACCCTCCTGCGGGATTACACCGCGCACTTCACACTGCAAAACATCTGGACGACGGACGTCATCAACTTCTTCAACGCGGAACTCGACCGAGATCTCCGCCCGGTTTTCGAGCAGTATCTCTATCATGCAGCGCTTCCCGTTCTGCAGGTCGAGTTCGAGGACGACGCGGTGAGATTCCGCTGGCAGGCAGACGTGGATGACTTCGACATGCCGGTGAAGGTGCGGGCCAACGGGACACTCCGCACACTTCACCCCACAACCGAATGGCAATCCGAATCAATGCGCGGCGTGAGCCCGGAAGATTGGAAGCCTGCCACCGACCTGTTCTATATAGCAGTGGAGAGCACGAGCGCCGACCCGGCCACACCTCGACCTTGATACCATGACGCCAAGCCACCGAAGAATTGCCATCGCCATGAACTTCACGATCCCCCGATTTACTCTCGTTGCCGGGCAGGTGGCGCCCCTGCTCGTCCTGTCTCTCCTCCACTCGGCGTGCGCTGAGGAAGAATTCCAGATGCCGGCGTCCACAGCAGCGGAGGTGGAACAGACGACGGCGGGAACACAACCGTCGGCGACCCTCGTGGCGAGCTTCGACGGGCTCGGATTCGGCTTCCGAGGTCCCCACGGCCCGGCCGCCGGACGGAATCCGTCGGACAACAGCCTCGCCGTAGGACCCGACCACATCGTTCAGACGGTGAACTCCCGCTTGGCGATCTTCAGCAAGACCGGGGACGTTCTGTACGGGGCCGTGCCGACCAACACGGTCTTCCGCGGGTTCGGGGGAACGTGTGAGACGCGAAACAACGGGGACGCCGTGGTACGCTACGACCAGTTGGCCGACCG
>JBDHAF010000153.1:0-20466 GCA_039588255.1 Gemmatimonadota bacterium
ATTGGTAAAAAGCGGAGCGAGACCGGATGCGGCAGGACAGCGTCTGATAGAGCAGCCAGCGATTGAGCAGCAGGTTCATCGAAGAATCCGGCGTCTGGACCTCGACCGTGCCGAGCACGGTGTCCCACTCTTGCTCGACCTCATGGAGAAGTGCGTCGCAGTCGCGCCGACGATAGCTCTCGACGAGCATTCGCGCCTCATCGGCATTCTCACCCTGGCCAAGGAGGAACAGTATCTCGGCGCGCTCCCCCGGCTCCAACTCCACCTCCGTCTGCAGAGCGGCGCAGGGATCCAGCGCCGCGCCCGTCTTCCCCGATAGCTCGTCGCCCCGTTCGAGGGATGCGGGGTGGTCGAGGCTCGCATTGCGGCCCAAGAACTCGAGACGGTCTCCCGTCCACTCCGTCTGGCGCCCACCGAGATCGGCAAAGGCGACGCGATTCGCAAACTCCCCGTTCCAGGCGTTGCGCGCGAAGAGGGCCGCCGTGACAGAATCGATTTCGGTGACGACGTGCGGCGCGGAGCCACCGCGTGTGACGCCCAGCGCCCACTCCACATACGCCGTGACCGAAAGCCACCTCGTGTGGTTGGATCGATTCACCAGCGTGAGACGCGAGATCTTCACGGGATCGCGCGGCGGCACGAACTGCAGCAGATCCAGCGCGATGCCGTGGGACGTGTGCTCGAAGCGACTGTACCCCTGACCGTGCCGGATCACATAGGGCGAGGAGTGTTCGCGGATCGGAAGACAGGTGGGCCCCCAGATCACGCCGCTTTCCAGATCGCGCACGTAGAACGCCTCGCCGGGCGTGTCGCACACGGGATCGTTGGACCAGGGCGTCAGCTTGTTCTCGCGACTGTTGCCGCACCAGGTGTAGCCGGAGCCCGACTCCGACACCTGGAACCCGAACTCGGGGTTCGCCACGACATTGATCCAGGGAGCCGGCGTCCACTGGCCCTCGCCCAGCACCGTGACGTATTCGCGGCCGTCCTGCGCAAATCCCCCCAAGCCGTTGAAGAACTCGAGATCCAGCGTGGGAGGTGGGACCGCCTTCCTTTCCTCGCGCGGCACGCCCAGCCGCGGCGGTGGTCCGGGCCGCAACCGCTGCAGCCGGATTACCTGCTCGGAGAGCGTACCCCGGCCGGCCAGGATCAACACGCGGGCCGCAGCGCGCAATAGGACCAGGTCCTCAACGGACAACAGGTCCTCCCGAAGCACGAAGGCGCTCCCCCGGTCCCCGTCGGCCCTCTCACCGGCTGTGGACTGCCGCACCATGGCTTCGAAGAACTCCTGGAGCTCCTGCGCGTAGGAGGCCCCTTTGGCATTGAGGATCACCAGATCGGCGGCGATCCCCTTGAGCTGCCAGTATTCATGCGCGCGGAGGAGCTGCCGCGCGACGTCCCGCTCCTCTTCCTGCTCGACCCGCACCACCGCAATCGGGAGATCGCCGGAGATGCCGTGGACCCAGAGGCCGGAGGCGCCCCGGCGGTTCGTGGCCATGTCCAGCGGCGCCGTGCGCAACGTGTGATCGCTGTACAGCAGCCGATTGACCAGACGTTGGAAGAGATGTGCCTCGTCCTGGGTGATCTGCAGATGGTGCAACTGAACCTGCGCGAACATCCAGGCGAGTGAGCTCTCGCGCTCGAACGTTTCCGGCTGGCGGTACTTCTCCGCGAAGTCCAGGGCTGCTTCGCGGGAATCTGCCACGAGCGTGGTGAACACGAGACGGGCCGTCCCACCCGCCTCAATCGCCACGCGGTACCGGAGGCTCACGATCGGATCGAGAATCGTTCCCGCGGTGTTGGTGAGGGGTTTCCCCTCGACCACCGAGAGCGCCGTCCGGAGCCCGCGCCCCCGCCCCAAAAAGCGGGCGCGGTCGCTCTCGTATTGGCACGCGTCCACGATCTCCCCATCGATCGCCGCGACGTGGGCCAACCACGGCTGGGGTTCGTCCGCGCCCCGCGGGCGTCGTGTGGCGAGCAGCGCCTGGAGCGAGGGAACGAATTCGGTCTTCACAAAGAGGTTCGAAAAGACGGGGTGTGCCTCGTCGGCAGCCTGCGGCGCCAGCACCACCTCGGCATACGACGTGACGTCGATCTCTCGATCACGATTCTCGAGGTTGGTCACCGTCAGTTGGCGCAGCTCCGCATCGTCTTCCGGTGAGACGACGACCTCGAGCGTGACGGACAGCGACCGGTCGCGCTGCATGATCTTGGCCCGGTCTTCGGCATAGACGACTCTGTAACGGTCCGCCTCGGTTCCGCTCGGCTGGAACCCGGCGGACCACACGTCACCGGTTTGCGCGTCCCGTAAGAAGAGGAACGTCCCCCAGTTGTCGCGCGTAGTGTCCTCCCGCCAGCGAGTGACGGCGAGGTCGTGCCAGCGGCTGAAGCCGGAGCCCGCCGCGGTGACCATGACCACGTACCGCCCGTTGGACAGGACATGCGTGCGGGGTGAAATGTCGTGCGGTGATTCGAACCGCCGCAGCGTCGGTGGGATGAGGTCGCGGACGTGCGCGGCCACCCGCACCTCCTCGCCCCGGGGCCGGGTCACGGCCACCGATCGCGGCGTCCGCTCCTGGAGGAGGAGCTCCGCCGCTTGCACCAGGGGATGGGAGTGGAAGCGCCTCCGGGTCCGACCGTTGTGAAGCACATTGCCCAACGCCACGATGGTCATCCCCTGGTGATGGGTCATGTAGGCCCGGACCACCGCCACCCGAGCTTGCTCCGGCAGCCGCGAGGGCGTGTAGTCCAGCGCTTCATAGAACCCGTAGCGCCCCAGGGCGCCTGCTTCCTCGAGACGACCGAAGTTTTCCACGGCGGCCCTGGGATCGACCATGGCCGCGAGGATGGTGGCGTAGGGAGCCACCACCACGTCTTCGAATAGTCCGCGCTTGAGCCCCAAGCCGGGCACGCCGAAGTCGGAGTATTGATAGGTGAGCTCCACGTCGCGCACGTTGTACGCCGACTCGGAGACGCCCCAGGGAACCCCTCGTTCCACGCCGTACCGGACTTGGCGCCTCACCACGAGGCGGCACGTGAGATCGAGCAGGCTGCGCGCGGGTTGCTCCATCACCAGCAGCGGCATCAGATACTCGAACATCGATCCCGACCAGGAGATGAGTGCCGCGCCGCGCCCCACCGGCGTGAGGGACCGGCCGAGGACGAACCAGTGCGGCGGCGAGATGTCTCCCTTGGCGATCGCCACGAAACTCGCCAGCCTCGCCTCCGAGGCCAGCAGGTCGTAACTGCCCTCGTCGAGTACGTTGTCGGCCACGCGGAAGCCGATGGAAAACAGTTTCCGCGAGGAATCGTACAGGAATCGGAAGTCCATCCCCCGGGCCATCCGGCCGGCCTGGAGTGCGATGGCGGAGAGGCGGTGCTCGAGATTGGTCGCTGCGGTGCTGACCGCGTCCGGATCTTCGGGTCGGACCATCTCGAAGTCCCTTGCATGACTCTGCACCGTATCCCGCAGGGCAGTCGCCCAGGCCAGCACTCCCGATCCCGACTCGTGCTCCCCGTCGGTCGAGAGAGCGCGCGCGATATCCAAGAGGTTTTCCGCGCGGGCCAGCATCGCCTCGAACCGGCTGCCCCATTCGGGAAGCGACGTCGGGGGATCGTGGAGCACGGCCGCCATCGCGTCCAGAGCTTCCCGCACCTGCAACTCCGTCACCGTTTCGGTGCGCGGCCGGAACCCGGCCTCTTCCAGCGGCTCGCGCACCAGCACCAGCGCGTCGCGAATCCCATCCAACACGTGCGGGCCCAGACGCGGTCGACGGATCAGCTCGCGGCATCCCTGCGCCAGCGTGAGGAGATGCCCCGCCAGATTCCCACTGTCCACGGTGGAGACGTAGAGGGGTTCCAGGGGCCGGAGGTCCCTGGTGTCGTACCAATTGGCGAAGTGGCCGTGGAACCGGCGCATGGTGGTCATGGTCCTCAACGTGGCCTCGAGCCGTTGGACCATGTCCAAGATCCCGATCCACCCGAAGTCGCGCGCCACGATCGTGCTCAGCAGGTACATCCCCATGTTCGTCGGGGAGGTCCGGTGGGCAACCTTGGGGTCGGGATCTTCCTGGAAGTTGTCCGGCGGGAGCGCGTTGTCCTCCTCGGTGACGAACCGCTCGAAGAACCGCCACGTGCGGCGTGCGACGAGTCGCAGCGAGCGCGTCTCCTCCGGCGAGAGACGCCGTGCTTTCGCCCGCTTCCACGGCACGCTCACCCGCCAGGCGAAGACGGGGGACAGCGCCCAGAGCAGAACCAACGGGGCCGCCACCGGCCACGCGCCCGGCTTGAAGACGACAAAGGACACGCCGGCACCCAGGGCGAGGACGACGCTCCACCGCAGGTGCCCGTAAAAGGCGCGGAGCTTCAGGTCGATGCCGTACCCGGCCTGTGCGGCGGCGACCCACTCTAGGAGATTCCGCTTGGTGACGTACAGCCGTGCCAGCGTGCGCACGACGGCATCGGTCATGAGCCAGGCCTGGTGCGCCAGCATGGTGACGGCCAGCAGGAGCTGCAATGACGCCACCCGGAGGTCGCTACCCGTTCCGCGCAGGTGGCTTCGTTTGGAGATGCCTTTCCGCTGGGGAATCAGCCCGTCGAGCACCGGCATGAAGGCCGGCGCGGCGAACGCGACCAGGAACATGCTCGTCCAGAGCAGCGGTGACACCGCGGGCAGGGTCCAGGCCGCCACACCGAGGAGGAACGACGCGGGGGCGGAGAGGCTGCGGCGCAGGTTGTCCAGCATCTTCCACCAGCCGTGGACGGGGATGGGCGTTCGCTGTTTCCGCCCCGCCGCGTTGCGCGCATGGCCCAGGATCCAGGGAAGCCGAAGAGATCGTGGCTGAGGAGGGCGTTGTCCGGAACCCGCTCCGCCAGCGCCGCCTCGAACGCATCCACGTCATAGATCCCCTTGCCCGTGTACGACCCCTCCCCGAACAGATCCTGATACACGTCGGAGACTGCGGCCGCATACGGGTCCACCCCGCCGGGGCCTGACACGATGCGCTGGTAGGTCGTGCTACCCGGCCCCGTGGGGAGGGATGGGGTGATTCGCGGCTGGAGAATCGCGTAGCCTCCGACCACCCGCTCCGCCCCGGAGTCGAAGTAGGGTCGATTCAGCGGGTGCGCCATCGCCCCGACTAGGCGGTAGGCGGCCGCTCTGGGAAGCCGGGTGTCGGCATCCAACGTGATGACGTAGCGCACGCCCGCGGGCACCACGGGTGGCTCCCCGTTGATCGACATGAACGTGGTGTCCGTGGCGCCGCGCAGGAGCTGGTTCAGTTCGTGCAGCTTCCCCCGCTTCCGCTCCCAGCCGATCCACTTGCCTTCCCCCTCGTTCCACAGGCGCCGACGGTGGAGGACCAGAAACCGGTCCTCTCCATCGGCCGGGCCTCGGTACCGCTGGTTGAGACGCGCGATCCCGTCGGCCAGCGCGCCCAGGAGATCCTCGTCCTCCGGCAAGTGCTCACCTGGTGCGTCCTTCCAGTCTGTCAGGAGCGCGAAGTGGAGATGGCCGTCGGGATTCGCCAGGTAGTGGACCTGGAGTCGCTCGACAGACTCCTCCACGTCCTCGCGGCTCGTGAGCAACGTGGGTACGACCACCATGGTGCGAAATTCCGCCGGCACACCATCGGTGAAGTCGAGCTTTCGGAGCAAGCGTGGAGCGATGATCGCGGTCACCAGGCGATGGACGAGGGCCACCGCGATGTCGGAGGCGGGCACCACCGCGAGGATGCCAAGGAGAATGAGGATCGGAACGGCTGCGCCTGCGCTCCAGGTCAGGAACAACGGGCCGGAGAGGATGAGCGCGGTGAGGACGGCGATGCCTCCGAAGTATCCCAACACCGCATGGGCGCGAAACGCGCGTGCGATGCGGGTGCCCCAGGGGACCCGGTAGCCCAGGCGCTTCTCGAACGCCCGCCTGCCACGCGACAGGAGGTGATATCCCGGATCCTCCTCGGGGCGCTCGGGCACCGTGTGCCCCTCTCCCTCGCCGCCTCCCCGTCGGGCCGCGCGGGCCAGCTCCACGGCCTCGCGCGCCACCTCGAGCTCAGTTCGCTGCGATCTCCGGGACAGCATCTCCACCTGTGCCCGGTACATGTCGCGCGTGGCGAAATCCATCGCGGCGAACCCCGGAACGGCTCTGAACACTTCGTCCACCATACTGACGCTCTCGAAAAACTCGGGCCAGTTGATGGAGGAGAGCCACCGCATGCTGGTGACGATGTTGCGGACCGTGATGTTCGCCTCGGCCTGCGCCTGGTGTGCCTGGGCTACGACCTCGTTGGAGGACGTCCCCTGCGCAGCAAGGTTCTCGTTGAGCCAGTCGAAGGCGGGCGCGATGGACACTGTCTGGTCACGAAGCCGCTGGACCAGTTGCACGGCGAACGCGCTGGCCAGAGGGGCGTCACCCAGGCTACCCAGAACCTCATAGACCGGCTCCGCCGGTCGACCGCTGAGACCCAGAAGCCGGTCCGCCACCTCGTCGGCCCGGGCGCGGGCGTGGCGGGCACGGACCATCGGCTCCGAGAGCCGCCGCAGGTTTTCCAGCAGCGCCACCCGAAGGTGGATGGCGACGGCCCAGAGCTCCCCGATGCCGAGCGGTTGGACGTCCTGGTACACGCGGACGAATCGCCGCAGCGTTTCCAGCTCGAACCGACTGTCGGTATGGGCCACGTAGGCCCAGGCCAGCCCGTAGACGCGAGGATACCCCTCGAGGTGACCCTCGGTGATCTTGGGCAGCAAGCGGTAGAAGCTCCCCGGGAGGTGATCCCGGATCTCCCGGTGCTGTTCGTCCACGACGAAGAAGTTGTCGAGAATCCACTCTTCGGCCGGCGTGATCTCGCGCTTCTCCCGAACCGCTTCGACGATGTTTCGGTATGCGGCCAGGAGTGCGCGTCTGTTCTCGCGGACCCTCCGGAGGAGATTCCGTCCTTTGGTGGGCTTCTCGGTGGTGCGCTGGGCCGCCGCCAGGCTCTGGGCGTGTTCCTCGAGGCGCTCGATACCGAACACCTCGGCGCGGATCGGTTGGTCCACTGGAGGAGGAGCGGTGATGACGGCGTCGGCTACGGTCACGAAGAGGTCCCTACGGCTGGGTCATCCGAAACCTAACTCCGCGCGCAAAGAGTGCCGGACAAACCGCTGATTCGTATTTGAGACTCCGCACTCAGTCCGCGGAATCACTACCTGACTGCCGACCGCAACCAGTCCACTAACGTGGTGCGGTCATCTTGAGACAGGAAACCGTGCCCGGCATGCGTCCAGATGATCCGCGTTGGTTCTTGCAGCAGGTCCTGGAGCGGACGCACGGCGGTATCGGGCAAGTAGTCGCCGTCGTTCTCGCCGTTGATCATGAGCACCGGCCGCGGGCTGATGCGGCCGATGTAGTTGGCCGGACACGCCGCGGCGCGATGGCCGTCCTCGAAGAAGTCAAAATGCCCACCGTGGAGCAGTGCCACCGCAGCCAAACGACGCTCGGCAGCGCCCGCAATCATGGAGAGTTGCGCGCCGCGGCTGAACCCGACCAACACAATGCGAGCCGGATCGGCGTTGCGTTCGCGAACCAAGAAGTCGTAGCTGCGGCTCACGTCCTTCACCGTCTGGGTGACGAACTCGAGATACGCCGCCGGTTGGTTGTACAGTCGCTCGTGTTTCTCTACTTCAGAAAACGTCTCCAGTAGGCCCGTGTTGCGACCACCCCAATGCAGATAGTCGATGGACAGCACCGTCCACCCGGCGCGCGCCATCAACCGGCTCAACTGAATCGAAGTCGGGTCGTCCTTGGCCCGCGGTACCCCGCCATGCAAGAAAATCACGCCGCCGCGCTGCGTTGTCGACTCACGCAGCGGACGGTAGAACCTTGCGGTGACGATGATCCCGGGGGTGCTCTGAAAATTGATGCGCTCCTCGAACAGCCCCTCGGCCTCGCCCGCTGTGACCACCTCGGTGTTGAACGAAAGCGCCTCGTCATAGGCGAAGAATTCGAGATACGCTTCAAAGGTGCGGTCGCCGACCGGATTCCTTAGCCATTGATCGGTGGGGCGGTCCTGCGCGGCCAAGGACGCGGCCACGGTCAATGTCGCAAGGGCCAGGGGAATCGAACGGACCACGGGATCCTCCTAGTCTGCAGTCAGCGGCTCGGCACCGGTTTGACGAGCCGAAATCCGACGGCCTCGCTCATGAACCCGGGAGCGAAGCGGTCGATGTTGGGTGTAGAGAACATATATGACGGGTCCTGCCATGAGCCACCGATCGCGGGATAACGCGCCGCACCGGGGTCTCCCGCCAACCATTCCCGGACGTTGCCTGCCATATCGTGCGCCCCGTACGGACTCATGCCCGCGGAGAACCGGTCGACCGGCGTGGTCGCCGTCATACTGAAATTGGCCCGCTCGTCGAGCGTCGTGAAGTCGCTGCCCCAGGGATAGGGGCGGTCCACATCGCCCAGCGCCGCCCGCCACCACTGTGGCATCGTGGGCAACTGTCTCCCCGCCCACCGGGCATACGCCGCCGCTTCGTACCACGACACCCCGGCGACCGGATGCCGCGCGCGGTCGCCTGCGAATGTGCCGCCCGTCCAAGTGCGCGGGCCCGGGAGACCGGTGCGGTCCACGAACGTCTGAACGGCCGTCTCGAACGGCAAACTCTCCCCCCGGAGCAGCAGCGTGTCCGGCCAAAACGCCCGATCGCGATACCCACCGTCGGCTACGAATGCCATGAACGCCTCGTTCGTCACCTCGTAGCGATCGATGAGGAATGCGGGGATCTCCCGGCCGGCATAGTCGTCGGCCACCGGGCCCATCACGAATCCGGCCTCGACCAGCACCATGCCCTCCGCATCCCAACTCTCGTTCACCAAGGTGCGTCGCACGGTCACCGTGTCGCCGGCGGGCACTTGGATAAGGAAGGAAAGATCTTCGTATCCCGCCATTTGAGCCTGGGCGATGTAATCGCCTGCAACGGCGAGGTGGTTCCGAATCGGCGACGCGTTGAAAGCAATCCCGGCGGTGTCGCTTGTCGCCGACACACGCGTGAGCGTTACCAGGGCACCGGGCGGTTCGGTTTCCAGCGTGATTCTGCCACCGACCGCGGCAGCAATATCGCCTAGCCCGCGCGCGCTCAACGGAACGTCCGCCGCACGAAGTGACGTGTAGACCTCTTCCCATCGACCCGAATCCGCGGCGGGCTGGAGCTGGGCCGCCAACTCACGGATCGCACCGGCACGGCTTTGTTGGACGAGTAAGAGGCCGCCGGCGGCCAGTACGATCGGGACCGCGATCATGGCGCGCCCCAGGAGCCGCCGCGGACTCCGCTTCAAGAACGATTGCGCTTCGAAGCGCACCGACGGTACCCCGCCGCTCGGCGTCGCCATCGCCTCGAGTTGTTGCAGGACCTCGTCCGTGGTTTGCCACCGGTCGTCCGGATTCTTGGCGAGGCACTTCATGATGAGCTGCGCGAGCGCAGGCGGGGTATCGGGTCGGTGGTCCGTGACCGGCTCCGGGTCGGTTGCCATTTGAGCCAGAAGCACCGCTTGTATGCTCGGACCCACGAACGGCGGGGTCCCGGCCAACAACTCGTAACCCATGACGCCCAGCGCATAGATGTCGGTGCGATGATCCACTTCCTCGGCGGCCGCCTGTTCCGGGGACATGTAGGACGGCGTTCCCAGCGAGACGCCGGCGGTGGTCAACGCTTGCGCGCCCGTGGCCGAGGTGAGCGCCTTGGCGACGCCGAAATCCGTCACCAGCGCGTGCTTCCCGGAGATCATCACGTTGTCGGGCTTCACGTCGCGGTGCACCAATCCCTGTCGATGCGCCTCGGCCAGCCCGTCCGCGACGTCGCGCAGCAGACGGATCGTGTCACCGATGGGCAGCTTCCCCTCGCGACCGATGCGGTCGCGTAACGAATCGCCTTTCACGAAGGGCATCACGTAGTAGAGGATGCCGCCCGCATCGCCCGAATCGATCAGCGTCAGCACGTGCGGGTGCTCGATCTGGGCGGCGATCTCGATCTCGCGGAGGAACCGCTCGCCACCCAACGCCGCGGCCAACTCGGGCCGCAGCACTTTCAGGGCAACGTTGCGGTTGTGTTTGAGATCCTGGGCAAGATATACGGTCGCCATGCCCCCGGCACCCACTTCGCGTTCGATGCGGTAGCGGTCGGCAAGAGCGGCGGCGAGGCGGTCGCGCAGGTCCGTCATGGCAGTCGAAAGATGCTGGAGTTAGAGGATTTGCGCGAGGGCGGGGGGCAATGGGGATACGGCGGCGTGCACCAGGTCGGTCAGTATTAGCACGATGTTCGTTGGCCCGCTGGGCCATCTATGCCGGCGATCAGCCCTGCCCTCGCACCACCCGCTCGTGCAGAGCCTCGATCGTCCTCCAGGAAGACTGGACGGCGCCCTCCAGCCACGCCGGCCGGGTGCTGGCGCCCGCGGACCCCATGTAGATCCGGCCGTCGGTCTTGCTGAACTGCTCCAAGCGTTCCGGTGTGGGCCTCCATGCATATGCGCCGAGGCTGTACGGGACCTTCTCCCACCACACGCAGTAAGCAGTCTCGAATTCCTCTCTCATCTGGGGATGGACCTTGCTGGCCTGCCTGAGCACGTGCTCGATCCTGCCCTCGAAGGGCATGTCGTGCAGCCCCGCGGTTCGGCCGCCACCGTAGTAGCCCAGCAGCACTCCCTTTTCCGTGAAGTAGTCGTTTGAGGGATACGAAAACTCGCCGAGTTGGAGACTCCTTCCAAAGATGTGGCCGCCAAAGACCCCGTCATCCTCTTCCCAGAAGCGCCGCTTCATCTGCAGCCCCATCTTGGCGCTCGTACTGTGGATCGTTTCGTTCACGGCGGTGGCCATCTCGGGCGACAGGTCGACATCGATGCCCTGCAGTACGGACATCGGCAGACAACACACACAGTAGTCCGCGATCTCTTCTCGTTCCTGTCCGGTTCTCGTGTCTTTGTAGACGACCCGCACGGCGTCCTCGGTCTGGTGGACCGACTGCACTTCGGCGTTCATTGTGATGCGGTCGCCGATGGCTCGCTGGAAGGCGAGGGGGATCTCCATCATGCCGCCTACGGGCTGAAACACAGGATGCGGTCCCCCGGTACCCGAGTTCAACGACCGAACCCATGTTCCGAATCCCGACCGGAGCAGTGCACTCAGGTCGTAGCGATCTTCTGACCCGCGCAAGTTGGGCGGCCGGTACATGTGGTCTTCGTAATCTAGGTAGCCTGCACTGACCAGAAACCGGACCAGGAGTTCCTTGTCCTCTTCGGTGAGCGGCGCGTCGATCTGCCCCTGGTCCATCGCCTTGGCGAGCAGCTCCGCGGTGGATCCCCAAAGATCGGCTTTGACCTCTCTCAGCCGCACCTTCTTGCCGGCGAGCGGTCCGCGTTCCGGGTCTTCCTGCCACATGTAGTTCGCGTCGGTCCAGTTCACGAACAGTTCCAGCGGAACACCCAGCTCTCTGCAGTAGCCGAGCACGCCCTTGTCGGCGTTCGGAATGCGCCACGCGCCCGCGTTCAAGTACTGCCCTTCGTCGAACCGGCAGACCTGGTGCTCTCCATCTATCTCCGTGTGCTCGGCTCCGCGGCGGACGGTCCAGCAGAGTCCGCCTACGAAATCGCGGGCTTCCAGTATGCGGTAGTCGTAGTCCAACTTCCCAAGCTCGTAGCCGACCGTCACAGGGATGAACCGCCAATGGCGCCGAACGCTTGCAGCACGTCGCGTCTGGTCATCAACGAAGCATCTGGTCGAATGGGGGTCATTGTGGGAATCTCCTGCGGTACGCGCTCGGCAAACGATACCCCTCCCCGGCGGCATCCGCCAGTCGGGGGCGATGCTGGATTCGACGGGAACCTTCAAGCGAGTCGGCCGGTTTTGTGTTCAACATGACTATTACGACACGAAACATTCGACGACTAGCAACAACATGCCTGACACTCGCCGCCTGCGGCGAGTCGGCCACGACGAGTCCCGGACTCGACGATAGCGGAGCGCTTCACCTCGAGCTGCGGATCCACGTGCTGCAATCCAGTGAACTCGATGCGCTCGACGCCACACTCACGGACGATGAGGTCGGACAGGTCATCCTAGCCGTGAACGAGGTATGGGCGCAGGCGGGTGTTGTCTGGCAGACCGAACAGATCGTTCGCGAAACGGCCCTGAATCCCGACTTGTTCCGCCAGGTGATGAACGACCGGAGTGGAAATCTCACCGGGCTCGTCGCGGAGGTGCTTCCGGACGAGAACCTCCAGCCCGACATCTGGAACGTCTTTCTGATTCGGGATTTTGGCGGGAGGATCGGGGGAGTGTATCTGCTGAGGGACCAGGTCGTGGTCTCGGCGGAGCTGGATCCGACGGGAAACCGGGACCTGAGCGGAGGGACGGCGCGGATCCTGGCCCACGAGTTGGGGCACTCACTCGGTCTCAACCACGTGCCCTGCCCCCCGGCAGGCAACTTGATGGCCGCCGGGTGCCCGCAGGGGACGCGCACTCGGCTGGAGTCCGCCCAGATCCGGCTCGCACGGCAACAAGCGGAGACCGGCCGGCCGTTCTGACTCACCCGTGCGGTAGACGCGCGCATGCCTTATGTTAGCAGGGCTCCCTGTGCCACTGCAGTAATCGCGTGGCCGAGTCATCACGCCCCCACTGCGAGGGCGAGCCACCATGTCAGTAATGCACCAGCCAACCGTCGAGCGGAGGTCCATGCCTGTGCGCACCTGTGGCGTCTGCTTGGACGGAGTGTATGTCACGCGAATGGAGACCGATGCGTATGCCGGACCCGGTGCGCTCCGGCGAGTCGGCATCGATTCGAGCGAAGAGCGAGTTTTGTGGCACGTTGAGTCGTGCGGCCACTGCGGCCATGTCCAGATCTTCAGGCGGGATTGCGCTCCGGATAGAACGTAAGAATACGGGTTCGGGCGAGAGTGGCGCTTATTCGCGCGACCCCGGACTAAAGCCCGAGGTCCGCTCCAGGCCAGGACGGTCTTGATCGGGGGAGATTACCTAAGCGGCGCCGGCGTAGTGTCGCACGTCTAGCGTCACGCCTTTACGAAACGCCCGCTCGGCGAGCTCGAGCACTCGGGCGGATACCTCCGGGCTCACGTATTCTTCCCGGCAGTTCGGACAAACGAGGGCTGGGACGCCTTTCATGACGAAGGTTGCGTCCTCGCGCTCCAGCGTCATCGTGGCAGTGCCCGGTTGGGGTTCGGCTTGCCCGCAGATGGTGCAGGTCATCGACGTCTCCGGAAATCCGGGGTCCACATGGCCGGATCGGGGCGGTAGACCGTGATCACTACAGTAATGTCACCCTCGGGATCGTCTGCCGCCACTACATGGAGCGGTCGCCCACCGGACCATCCCAGAATAAGCCAGCTGGGGTAAGGGCGGTCGCGATCATCGCGCGATAATATCGCCGGTTTCCAAGATATCCATGACGTCGGGCACGTCGATCTCCCGCTCGAACATGCGTTGAAGCGCATGGACTCTGAAGACAACCTGCCGCGACACGCCCCATGGATGCGGTCACGCGCGGAAAAACGATCACCCAAGAAACGCGCAATGTGGCACATTTGCGCAGTCAATGGTGCGCTCAATGTTGTCTCTTCGAGACATCTTGCCCCATTGCGTAAGGGTGTGAATGATGGCGGCGCCCCTACCGCTTCGTGTAGACCGTCCGCGTCGACGACGACGGGCCAGACCGGACTAGGGAGTTCCGATTCCGGGCATCACCTCGCGCGGCCTGCCCAACGGCCTCGCCTGCCCGCGCTCCCGCATAGGAAACGACGTAAGGACCAGGGGGCGTCCTACATCGCGTCGGGAAACAGCTCTTGTCCCAGCACGAAGGACTCGACGAACAATTGGCCCGGACCGGTCTGCATCACGTCCCAGGTGCCTATGTCGTATGCCCCCGTCAGCCTGCTGGTGTTCGCAAGGACCACGAAGGTGAGCGCCTGCTCCGGCGCGCGAATGATCAGCGAGGAATGCCCGAACGCCAGGCCGTAGTGCCACTCCAACCGGACGCCCTCGTACGTCTGCACGAACCAGCCCAGGCCGTAGGTCCGGTCCGGCCCGTTGAGCTCGATCGTGGGTGAGAGCATCTGCACCTTGGTGGCGGGATCGAGGAACCGATCGGCATCCAGTGCGATGGAGATGGCTGCCACGTCCCGCACCGACGAGACCAATCCCGCGGCCGGGCTGAAATGGCGCAGCAGCCCCCACGGCACCACGCGGCCGTCAATCAGCTCGTACGGCAGGGCGAGATTGGCGAGGAAGGCCTGCCGGTCGAGACCCGCGGTGTAGAACGCCGCCAACACGTTCACGTCCGGCGCCGTGTGGCGGAGTCCGAGAGGCTGCAGGATGCGCTCCGCCAGCAACTGGGCGAACGTCTCGCCGCTGCAGTCCAGCATCACCTTGCCCAGCTTGGCATAACGGCCCCCGTGATACCGGAACACGGTGCCCGGAACGCCCTGGGAGGTGTGGTTGAAGACGTGTTGCACGGTGATCTCGCCCTCCGCCTCGAGCTCCACACCGTAGTCGGCGATGGGATCGTCGAGGCTCACCAGCCCCTCCTCCATCAGCTGCATCATGACGATGGCCGCGATGGGCTTGGTGACCGACGCCAGGTAGAACGACGTCGTGTCGGTGGCGGGTCTTCCGCGCTCCACGTCGGCCAATCCGAATCCACGAGCCCAGACGATGTCCTCTCCCTGGGCGATGGCGGCGGCCAAGCCCGGGATCTGCAGATCGACTCGGATGCTGTCGAGGGACGCCTCGAACCCCTGGAGCCCTTCTTCCGGGGCGATGGAGACGGGTTCTAACGGTGTCTCACCACACGCCGCGGTCACCAGCGCGACGGTGACCATGACGGTGCGGACGGGGCAGCCCAGTCTCATGCGCGAACCCATAATTACGAGCCTCCCAGAGGAATCGTGTAGGCGACGGACAGGGAGAGGGCCAGGAGCTTCGTGTACCCCCGGGGCAGGGTCTCGCGGTTCACGTCGGTGAGACCGAGGTTGAACAGCAACTGCACGTCCAGCGGGCGCCGGCCCCTGCCCCGGCGCAACCCGAGGCCAAACCACATACCCACCTGCGCCTTCCGCCGATGCCAGGCGACGCGCGCATCGTCACAGCTCACGCTGCCCATGTCGGGCACGCCGGTCACCGAGCACCCCAGTTCGAGGCTCACCGACGGGCCCGCCAGGAGCTCTGGCGCCGTGGTCCAAGGGGCCCGCAGCGCAAGCAGGACAGGAACCTCCAAGTAGGTCAATCGGCGGCCCCCGCCGGCGTTGTGTTCCGTCCACCCTTTCTGCACGTACGCCAACTCGGCGTGGAGCGAGAGGATCGAGCTCACCTCGTACGCCGCCACGCCGCCGACCCGGAAGCCGGGCTTGGGCCGCCATTCGTTGGACTCGTCGTCCTCGAACCAGACGGCCCCGGCCACGACACCCACACTGCCGCCGACGGAGAGCGACTGCGATTCGGTCGCGGTGGGGCAAACCTGAAGCACCAGAACGATGGGAAACAGCACGATGGGACTTCTCACAGCCACAAACTCCAAGAATCTGAGCGCACATAGGCCGGCGACGCCGTCTGTCTTACTACAAAACGACTCTCCATGGGGGTTTCTGACGACGGCAATTATGAAAGCTTCTTTTCACTCAGCCAGGCTCTTGGATGCTACCTTACCCGCTTCGTCCCGAGCCACCCATGCTTCATCACCGTGTCGGGTGACGCGTCACCGTGCCGCACCGTGAAGACGAGCCTCCGGGCCCAGCCGAGGTCGAGATTCACCACGCGGTGCCCCGCATCCTGGCTCACCTCCCAGGACTTGGCCGAGACCGGCTCGCCACCGTTTGCCTCGAGCGAGGCTGTGATCAAGTCGTCGGCAGGATCGCCCACCGGCACCAGGCGGGAGCACGTGACGCAGGTCCTCTCGTGGGAGGGAAACTCCTCGATGCAAACCCTGCGACCGCAGTTGGCACACTTCGTCGTGTGGCCGCGGCAGGTGGACTTGGCGCAGGCCGGGCACGGCGCGACCCCAGACAACGAATACGTTTTGGCGTCTACATGACACTCGGCGCGGTGTTCGGCACACCCCATCTCGCCCTGCGTGTCCAACAGAGGCTTGAGGTGACTGACACACATGCGAACCCCGTGCCCCGAACACAACTGGCCGTGCCGGTCGCACACCATCTTGCCGCACGAACCGCACGGCTCCACCTCGTCAGAGGCGAGGACGGCCGAGGGCTCCTCGCTACAGGACGCGCGGTGCGCCTCGCAGATCAGACGCCGCGAGCGGTCCGACCGGCGGAGATGCTTCGAGCAGTGTATGCGTCCGTCCACTTCGCACGTGGCCTGGTGCCACTCGCACACGAAGTCCTCGCAGCTCGCACACTCGGCGGCCTCATCTCGGCCCACCGGCTCGTTCGTTCCGCCCTCACAATACACCACACAAGCGGTGCACAGGCGCCGGCTCCCCCGGGGCGCGTCGCCGGCACTGCGGACGGCGTGGTCGTCGCACACGATCCGTCCGCATGCTTTACACGCCGCCAGGCACGTGCTGCATGCGCTGTGGTCGTTCTCCGCGCAGACACCCTGGTGTTCGGTGCAGTGTTGTCTCTTACAGGTCGAGCACAGGGATGTGTGCTCCTCGCAGGCCGGCCGCCCGTCAACATGGCATGCACCGATTCCGTGATCCCGGCAGAACGAGTCGGTGCACACCGAGCACCGGTTGCCACAGGCGTTGCAGGTGACGTGATCCTCTATGCAGACCGACACCTCCGACGGCGTGACCCCACACGTCGGACAGGTCACCTCCCACGTACCGCTGCCGCTCAGCGTACGCCTCGCCGCCAGCACGCCCTCGTGCCGGGATGGGCTCGTCAGCTTCCATTCGACGGACTGCACCAGGAGTTGCCATTCCTCTAATTGCACGGGGTGCACGGTGGCGCGCACCTCGTGGCGGCGCTCCTCCTCGGCGCGGCGGCGCGCCCGGTCGGTTTCGATCGCCTTTTGCTCCGCGGCAGTCAGTGGTCTCCCGAGGGACTCCCGATCGGCCAACATGCCCAGGTAATAGCGTTCGATGCGGTGCAGCTCCCGCTCGAGTGTGCCCTGTGCCTCCGTCCGGATTTCCTCAATGCGATCCTCCAGGCGTTGCCCCAGGTCGTGGAGCAACATGTCCATGAGATCGTCGGCCGGTTTCGCGGCTGCCTCCGCGACACTCCCGAGCTGCTCCGGCGCCAACGGTTCCAGGTCTCCGGAAACGAGCTTCTCGCAGACGGTCGCAGCGGCATCCTCGACGGCCGTCCCGGATGAGAGATCGAACACACAACTCTGCACCAGGTGTTCTTCCACCGTCGTCCCCGCCCGCACCATCACCCGGGCCAGAAGCCTCCCCCCCCGATGGAGGCGTACCGCCGGAGCGTCCGCCTCAACCGACGCAGCGTGCACCTGCAATTCGAGAGACTCCAACGCGGGTGTGGGTCCTGCCGTGGACGGCGCACCGGCCCAGTCGGACGGCGGAACGATCCCCCATACCATCTTGTGGCCGCGGGCCTGGACCGCCGTGATGAGGCGATAGAAGAAGTCACTCCCCACTACCGCCATCTCCGCGTCCGGATGGCGCTCCAGCGAGTCCAGGGAAAAGGCGATCCTGACGGGCGCACCTTCGACGTCGAGTTGCTCGGCAGGAGAGAAGAAGCCGCGTTCCGAGGATGGGACGTCGAACTCCAACACGTGGGGCTCCACCTCCCGCACGCTTCCGCCGACGAGTGCAGCGTACCGCTCGAGCAACTCCCGCACGCGAGGATCGCCCAGCGACTCGGCGTCGTGTTCGTGGGGTATGGCGCCGTCGGTCGGGGCGTCCGGCATGTCTTTCACCGTCTACACCGGCAGCAGTGGAGCCTCGGCGTCCGCCGACAACTCCACCAAGGTCATGGGAAGCCGATCGGCCTGGACCGTCAGCACGATCTCCCGCCCCCTCCCGGTCACGCCCACGATGCGCCGCAGGGGACCGAAGTCCGGATGCAAGCCGGCGGTGTCGACCACCGGGCTTCCCGAGAGCATATCCAGAATCTCCACCACGTGGAGACCCAGTTGGTGCCGGCGCGCCTCGACGCCCCGAGCCAGGGCGAGTTGGGACGTCCCGTACGCCAACCGTACCCGACCTGGAATCGACAGCGACCGGAACTCCCGTTCCACCCGCATGGCACCGTCCTCCGCCACGACTTCCGAGTTGCGCTCCTCCTGCTCCAGGCCCGCGAGGCGGCTCTCTTCGATCGCAGCCCCGATCTGCTGCAACGACTGCTCGAAGGAATCGTCGTCATCGGCGTCGATCCACGCGTCCACCAGCCGTTTCTCCAGTTTCTCCGCGCCTCCGAAATCACCGAGGATCACGTCCAGCTCACCCACCACCAGCTCGAAGAGACGGATCTTCTCGTGCAGGAGCTGCAGCACCCGCTCCTCGATGGTGCCCTCCGCCGCCAGGTTGGTGATGAACGTCTCCCGGGTCTGCCCGATGCGATGGATGCGCCCGATGCGTTGCTCCACGATCATCGGATTCCATGGAAGCTCGTAGTTCACCATCCGGTTGCAGAACTGCAGGTTGAGACCTTCCGTGCCCGCCCGGGTGGCCACGAACACCGCGTCGTCGAAGCGCTTGAAATCAGCCAGATTCCGGCTGCGGCGGGGTCGGGAGACGTCACCCGAGAACTCCCGCACCGGGCGACCCGTCTGCCGCACGTGCTGGATGATGAGCTTCACGGTTGGCCGGTGCTCAGAGAACACCAGCACCCGGTCTGGGGATTCCTCGAGCACACGCGTCAGCGCTTCGAGCTTGGCGTGCTGTTGGACGGATCGGGCCGCGTCTGCCAGCTCGAGAGCTCGGCGACGGTAATCGGGAAGCATTAGCTCCCCTTCCGCGATCTTCCGGAGCGAGAAGGACAGGGCGCGGGCCGACGAGCAGAGTCGTTGACAGAGGCGCATCCGCTCGAGAGCATGAATTCCCCTTCCCGTGCGGCGTCTCTTCCGTACCAGGTCCTGCCGTGACTCGGTCTCCGTCCGTTTGTGGAATCCCCGGCGATAGAGATCTCGCAGGAACAGGACCATCTCCTTGTACAGCTCCGCCTCCGGCTCCGTCAGTTGGACCCGGGGGTGGACAGGAGTGCGCGGTGGCAGCCTCACCGAGTCGCTCACGTTCGCCCGTCGCGTACGGATCATGACCTCGGCGGTGAGATCCTTCAGCCCCTCCGGATTGCTCACCCGCCGGGCGTCACCCCGGGCCACGAACCGTTCCTGAAACTCGCGCCACGTCCCCAGTTGTCCCGGCCGCAGCAAGGTCACCAGGTTGTAAAGTTCCCGGAGATCGTTCTGGAGTGGTGTGGCGGTGAGGAGCAGGATGAAGTTGCGCTCGATGCGCTGGAGCAGCTTGTAGAATTGTGTGGTGTGCCGTTTGGCCTTGTGGGCCTCGTCCACGATCAGCAGATCCCACCGGTGTTCCAGGATCGCCGCCTGATGCTTCTTCGAGCGGGCCCGGCTGTGGGACGCAATCGCCTTCGGCATCTTGCGCCAATCGCCAGGCGCGTGGGGCATCCGGAAATCCTCGAAGAACTTCGTCTCCAGCTCCGCATGCCATTGCTCCACCAGAGCGGCCGGCGTGAGAATCAGCACCCGCCGTGCCAGACCCCGAGCCGCCAGCTCCTTCAGGATGATCCCGGCCTCGATGGTCTTTCCCAGGCCAACCTCGTCGGCCAGGATCGCCCGGCCCGCCATGGGCCGCAGCAGTGCCTGCTCCGCAACTTTTATCTGGTGGGGGAGTTCCTTGATGGTGTTGTGGTCGAGGGTCATGAGGCGGTCGAACGACGGCCTCAAGGCGAGATCCTCCGCGATGCGCCGCAGCCGAAACCAATCGACGGTCGATGCGTCACCCGCAATGCCCTGCACATATTGCGCGAGGGAATCGGGGTCGACCGTCCAGTTCCTCATTTCAGCCCACCCACTCTCCCGCCGGCTGCAAAAGAAACTCGTCGATTGGGATGCCCGTCTCGCCGACGAGTAGAGTTCGTTGCGGATGGAAGGCCCGGGCGAACGCTTCCATCCCCACGGGACGTTCGAGGTTTCGCCCGCTCTTCACCTCGATCGCGGTGACCTTCCGGCCACGGCGAAGCACAAAATCCACTTCGCGATTGCGTTCCCGCCAGTAGAAGACCTCGGTGTCGCTGTCGCGCGCAGTGTTGACGAGGTGGGCTCCCACAGCCGACTCCACCAGGCGGCCCCAGAACTCCGTGTCGCGCCTGGCCGCGGCGAGGGTTCGACCCGATTGTGCCGTCATGAGCCCGGTATTCAAGACCTGGAGCTTCGGGCTCGACGCGCGGCGCCGCACGGCCTGGCCGGCGAACTTCTGCAGTCCGGTCACCATGCCCGCCCCACTCAAGAGTTCCAGATAGTGGGCCAGCGTGGTCGTGTTGCC
>JBDHAF010000154.1:0-12911 GCA_039588255.1 Gemmatimonadota bacterium
GCCGACGACCTGACCCGGTCGGACATGGCCTATCCCCTACTCATCCAACGGCTGCTTCCCAGTGGACTCACCGGGTTGATGTTCGCCGCCCTGCTGGCGGCGATCATGTCGAGTCTCGACTCGATGCTCAACTCGGCAGCGACCATATTCACCATCGACATCTACCAACGGCGCCTGCGACCCGACAGCTCGCAGCGCAAGCTCATCGCGGTCGGCAGGATGAGCACCGTGGTGTTCCTGCTCATCGCCGCCGCATGGTCCCCCGTCCTCATCAGCTTCGAGCGCGTGTTCAGCTACATCCAGGAGTTCTGGGGATTGATCACCCCGGGCGTGGCCATCGTTTTCCTCGGCGGCCTCTTTTGGAAGCGAGCGACCTCATCCGCCGCCACGTGGGTGATGGCCACCACGTTGCCGGCGACCATTGGAGTCAAACTTCTCATCCCCAATGCGGCGTTCCTCGACCAAATGTGGGTCGCGGGCATCGTCCTGGGACTCCTTCTAGTGACACGCTCCATGATGGAGGCGCCGCCGGACGTTGCCGCGGCTACTCCGTCCGGTGCGATCGAGCCAGCGCCGGATCGAGACGGGCTGTTTGACGCCCTCTGCGTGGGGGTTGTGGCCATCACCGGCATGTTGTACTGGATCTTCTTCTGACCGATGAAACACACGCCAGCTGCGGCCGTTTTCCGGTCCCCTTGATCCGGGACGGCGAAGAATCCATTATCCGCACTGACCCCTGCCGTGGAGACCACCGTGAGTGACCGACGTGAGCCTCACGCCCATACCACCGACCTCGACCGACGCGAGCTCCTGAAGGTCGGCGCCGCCGGACTCGGCGCCGCCGTGCTCGGCGTTGCCGCCACCGCTCATCCCGGTGCAGCCGTGCCGGCACCCACGCTCGGGCAGGCCCCGGCACAGCCGTTCGCGGCACCACCGATGGACACGGTGCGGATCGGATTTGTCGGCGTCGGAGCCATGGGATCGGCCCACTGCCGGAACCTGCTTCGCATCGAGGGGGTGGAGCTCAAGGCGGTGTGCGACATCGTGCCGGAGAAGGTCACGCGGATCCAGGATTGGACCGTCGAGGCCGGTCAGCCCCGACCCAGGGGATACGACCGCGGGGAGTGGGATTTCGTACGCATGTGTGAAGAAGAAGAGCTCGACCTGGTCTACAACGCCACCCCGTGGGAATGGCATGTTCCCATCTGCGTCGCGGCTATGGAAAACGGCAAGCACGCGGTGTCGGAGGTGCCCGCGGCGTACACCATCGAGGACTGCTGGCGCCTGGTGGAGAATGCGGAGAAGTACGAGAAGCACTGCATCATGATGGAGAACGTGAACTACGGACAATGGGAATCGATGGTGCTGAACATGGTCCGCCAAGGAGTGTTCGGTGAGATTCTACACGGTGAGGGCGGCTATCTCCACGACTTGCGGGACCTCAAGTTCAGCTCCGAAAGCGAAGGACTCTGGCGGCGCAACCACGCCTGGACCCGCAACGGCAACCTCTACCCCACACACGGCCTCGGTCCCATCGCTCAGTGCATGAACATCAACCGCGGGGATCAATTCGAGTACCTCGTGTCCATGAGCGGCCCGTCACGCGGCCTGCAGGAGTACGCAAAGGAGCACTTCCCCGACGGGGCGTCTCAGCGGTACGAGCAATTCGCTCTCGGCGACGTGAACGTGAGCCTCATCCACACGGCCAACGGGCGAACCATCTACGTCAACCACGACACCAACCTCCCCCGCCCCTACTCCAGGATCCATCTGGTCCAAGGGACCAATGGGCTCTTCAGTGGTTATCCCAACCAGCTATACATCGAGGGCCGGAGCCCGGAGCACCGCTGGGAGGAGGCCCAGGAGTACTACGACGAGTTCCAGCATCCTCTGTGGAAGACCATGGAGGAGCGAGCCCAGGGAGCCGGTCACGGCGGGATGGACTTCATCGAGGACTACCGGCTCATCCAGTGCCTGCGGGAGGGGAAACCGACCGACATGAACGTCTACGACGCCGCTGCCCTCAGCGCCGTGTGCGGGTTGTCCGAGTGGTCGGTGGCCCACAAGAGCGCACCCATCGAATTCCCGGACTTCACCCGCGGCCGGTGGAAGACCAACCCGCCGCTGGGGATCGTCGAAGCCTAACCCGTTACACTGGAGCGAATCTGGCGCTCGCCCTTGTCGTCCTGGCCGCCGGCCTATCGAGTCGATACGGTGCTCTGAAGCAGATCGACGCGGTGGGACCCGGTGGCTACGCCCTCATGGACTATTCCATCTACGACGCACACCTGGCTGGCTTCGAGAAGGTGGTGTTTGTCATCCGTCCGGAACTCGAGCAATCGGTTCAGGAGCGAATCGAGCGCCTTCAGGACCAGATGCAGGCAACGTATGCATTTCAGGTGTTCGACGAGACGTCGTCCAGGGTGAAGCCCTGGGGAACGGGACACGCCGTATTGGCGGCGCGAGACCATGTGGGCGGTCCGTTCGTCGTCATCAACGCCGACGACTGCTACGGACGGACTTCCTATGCCACCCTCGCTACGCATTTGCGGGCAAGTCCCTCCGACCGGCCCACGTTTGCGCTGGTGGGATACCGCTTGGACGAGACACTCTCCACCCACGGGGGCGTCTCACGAGGTGTGTGCCAGTGCGATGACGACGGCTTCCTCACATCCATTCGTGAGGTCGTCGATCTCCAGCGAGAGGGTGACCGGATCTCCGGTATCCACCCGGATAACACAATCGGCGGTTTCAGCGGAGCGGAAACCGTCTCGATGAACATCTGGGGATTCACTCCGGCTGTCTTCGAGATGTTGCGGTCCCGCTTCGCCACCTTCCTCTCAGCCCACGCTGGCGACTCCCAGGCCGAGTTCAGAATTACGGACGCCGTGAACGACATGGTTGCCACCGGCCACGCACGGATCGAGATTCTTCCCGCGGGCGAGAAATTCTTCGGCGTTACACATCCCGACGACAAAGCGGACGCGCAGAACAGGATTCACGCTCTTGTTGCCCAAGGCCAATACCCCACTCGTCTGTTTGGCGGGTGCTCGAACGACCGCTAACCAAATGACAAATCCCGGTCTATTATTGCCAACATGGACAAGCCGAAATCGCGACGCAGCGTGACCCGGTGCTATCGTGTTCTCGGGCTCCCTCCGGGTGCCTCAGAAGCCGACATCAAGAAATCCTATCGCGATTTGGCGCAGGTGTGGCACCCTGATCGGTTTGCGCATGACCCGCGACTCCAAAAGAAGGCGCAGGATAATCTCAAGCGTATCAACGACGCTTTTCAAACACTGCAGGCTGCGGATCCCTCCGAGCAGCCCACCACCCTCTCTCGCCTCTCGGGTTCCTTTAGCGCGATTCTCGGCATTGGCGATCTAGTCAAGACAGGAGCTTTCCCGCAGCCGATTCCCCGGCGTAAGGGTCCCCAAATCCTCATTCTCGAGGACGACAGAAAACCAAAGACTCGTGGGCGCGTATACGGCCGCCTGCTCCTCTGGTTCATGTGCCTCGTTCTAGTCGGGAGCGTGACGGTCATGGGAATACTCCTGTGGTAAGGTGGCGCCTCTCGGCGCGTTCACAGCACTGGTTATGGGCCAGGGAACAATGCAACTAACAAGTTTCGATTGGGTGATCGTCGCCCTGTACGGCGCGCTCGCGTTGACCGTGGGTCTGGTTTTCGTCCGGCGCGCCGGCCAGGGCACCAACGAGTTCTTCCTGTCCGGTCGCAAGCTCCCGTGGTGGTTGCTGGGGACTTCGATGGTCGCCACGACCTTCTCCACCGACACACCAAACCTGGTTACGGACCTGGTTCGCACCGGTGGTGTGAGCCAGAACTGGGTGTGGTGGGCGTTCCTCATCACCGGCATGGCCACGGTGTTCTTTTACGCCAAGCTGTGGCGCCGATCGGGTGCGTTCACGGACATTGGCTTTTACGAGCTGCGATACGCCGGACAGCCAGCGGCCTTCCTGCGCGGTTTTCGCGCCCTGTACCTCGGTCGGTGTCTTCTTCAACGTCATGATCATGGCCAGCGTGACGCTGGCCGCCATCAAGATCGGCGGGGTGCTGCTGGGGATCGATAAGTACACGACCGTGCTGATCGCGGGAACAGTCACGGTCATCTACTCGGCCACGTCGGGGCTCTGGGGTGTCGTGGTCACCGATCTGTTGCTGTTCGTGTTGGCGATGGTAGGGTCAATCGCCGCGGCATACTACGCTCTTGCACAACCAGAGGTTGGAGGATTGGCGGGAATGGTCTCGCACCCCGCCCTCGAGGGAAGGTTGAGCTTGCTCCCTGATTTCTCCGACTGGACCGCCGTGTCTACGGTCTTGATCGTGCCCCTGGCGGTGCAGTGGTGGAGTACCTGGTACCCGGGGGCCGAACCCGGGGGCGGCGGCTACATCGCCCAGCGGATGCTCGCGGCCCGCAACGAGACCGAGTCCATGTCGGCGACGCTGTGGTTCAACATTGCCCATTATGCCCTGCGGCCGTGGCCCTGGATCATCGTGGCGCTGTGTTCGATTATCGTCTACCCCAGCCTCGACGCCATCATGGCGCGTTTTCCGGGTCTGGACCCATCGATCGTCCGCAACGATCTGGCATATCCGGCCATGCTGGTCCTCCTGCCCCACGGGCTGCTGGGTCTCGCCGTTGCCTCACTGGCGGCGGCATACATGTCCACGATCAGCACCCACCTCAATTGGGGGTCATCGTATATCGTGGACGATTTCTACCGGCGCTTCGTCGCAGGAGACAAGAGCGAGCGGCACTACGTGGCCGTAGGTCGCCTCTCCACCGTAGGCCTGATCATCCTCGCGATGATGTTGTCCTTGTGGCTGGAAAACGCCCTGCAGGCATTTCAGATCCTGCTGCAGATCGGCGCCGGAACCGGGCTGATCTTTCTGCTTCGCTGGTTCTGGTGGCGGATCAACGCGTGGAGCGAGATCGCGGCGATGATAAGCTCGTTTTTCATCGCCATATACTTCCAGTTTGTCCATGAGGCACTCGGCTTCGCTCCGATACACGCGTCGGCGGCGTTGATCACCGGCGTCGCGCTGACAACAGTAGTGTGGATCACCGTGACCTTGCTGACGCCACCCACAGAGTCGTCCACCCTCCAGGCGTTCTACGACAAGATCAAACCACTCGGTCCGGGTTGGCGGAGGGCCGTGCAAACGCAGGAAGGCGATGGAGGAGCGGAGAGCCTTCCCGCGGCGTTCCTCTGTTGGTTCCTCGGGTGTGTCGTGGTCTACGCCGCGCTGTTCGGCACGGGGTTCTTCGTCTACGGACGGACACTCCCGGGTATGCTGTGTCTCGTCCTGGTTGCCGCCTCGGCGGTGGGGCTGTTCAAGGCCGTGCCCCGGGTGGGGTTCATGCAGTAAGTCCTTGTTGTATCACGAAGTGCCAGTGAGACCGACGCCAGGAACCTGACGTGACAGATACACCCAACGACGATCGGCGATACTCGGACGAGGAGTTCGCGCTTATCCTGCGAAAGGCCTCGGAGCTGCAGGAAGGCGGCGCCAAGCCGCAGGCCGCGAGAGGTGGCATGTCTCTAGAGGAGATCCGGTCCATCGCGGCGGAGGCCGGTATCGACCCCGAGAAAGTCACGAAGGCCGCATCGCTTCTCACCAGGTCCGACGATCCCGGCACGGCGGTGCGGCTCTTCGGCGGCCCGTCATCCTATCACCTGGAGCACACGACGAAGGGGGAAATCTCCCAAGAGGATCTCGGCCGGCTGCTGGACGTGATCCGCAAGGCCACCAGGCACCAAGGCAAGGGCACCCACGTTCTCGATGCCCTCGAGTGGAAGACGGAGGGGGAAACAAGCCAGATCAACGTCAACGTCACCCCCCGGGACGGGGAGACCACCATCCAGATCATCGCCGACCGGAGCGGCACGGGGGCCTTGATGACTATGGTCTTCACAATGCCGTGGGTGATCCTCGCGGTGATCGTGGGTACTGAGCTGGACGCGAATTCCTTGGGCGGGGTCGCCAGCATCCTCGCCGGCGCCGCCGGAGGGGCTTTCGTCTCGTTTCGCACGTTCTGGAAAACCACGACCGCGAGGTTCCGCCGCAAGCTTACGGGACTCATGGAGGACCTCTCATCCGCCGTCGAGAACGCCATCCACGAAGACAACTAGGCTTCCTGCGGCCATTGCTCGAGCGGGAACGCTAGGGCTCCTCAACCGCCGCCGACGCGGAGATCGTCTCAGAGCGGCGTCACCGAGGCTCCCTGGGAAGGCTCCGCAACGATCAGGTGTTCGTTTTCGGGATCGTTAACGCCGCGAGCCCCGTAGAACTCCTCACGCAGCGCCCCGACCAGCGTCGGGGTGCGTTCGGCGAGGCACAGCGCCACGATGCACCCTCCCAACCCCGCCCCGGTGAGGCGAGCCCCCACCGCCCCGGAGGCCATGGCCAGATCCACAAGTTCGTCCAGCTCGTCACAGCTCACCTCGTAGTCGTCCCGCAGACTCTCGTGGGAGGCGCTCATCAGTCCTCCGAAGGACCGGAGGTCCGCCGCCACCATTCCCAGCCGTGCCTGCTCGACCCGGTCGGCTTCGGTGACCACGTGGCGGAAGCGCCTCCGGAGTGGATCGTCCAAGATCCCGTCGGCGCCGGCCACCAGCTCATCCAACAACATCCGCCCCATGAGCTCCGCATAGCTGGTCACGCCCCTCGCCTCCGGCAGTTGCCGCGTCACCACCTCCAGGGCCTCGCGGCATTCGGCTCCTCTCCGGTTGTAGGTCTCCCGGACGGCGCCGGATTTCTCCGCCCGCACCATGCTGGAGGCCACTACGAACCGCCAGTCGGATGGCACGGCAGTGGGCGTGAGACGCAGCGGGTCGAAGTCGATCTTGAGAGCGGTATCGGCCTGTCCCCCGAGGCAGATCGCCTGGTCCATCCCACCACCCGCGGTCCCCACGTATCGCTCACCCTCGGCGACCAGATTCATGAGATCCAGTGGCTCCATGTCGATCTCGCTCCCGTGGAGGAGCGACAGGGCGGTTGCCACGGTCAGCGCCGACGAGGAGCTCAACCCGGCAGCGACCGGCAGATCCGACGAGACAACCCCGTCGATGCCGTGCAGCGCGCCGTGGCGGCGGCACAGGGCCTGGGCAGCCGCCTTCACGTAGTTGACCCACGCCCCGGCTGGATCGGGGTCGATGCTGCCGGACAGCTCGAACGCACATGGAGGGAATTGGTCATCCACGTTCGCGAGGCGTACCGTGGAGTCGTCCCGCACCGCGAAGCGGATAGTTATCCGCCGTTGGATGGCCATCGGAAAGACGGGCAAGCCGTTGTAGTCGGTGTGCTCACCGATCAGGTTCACCCGCCCCGGTGCCTGGGTCAGATACCTGTCACCGGCGACGGCTCCCAGATGGCGTGTGAGTAGGTCGTTGGCCACATGTCCTCTTTGCGTCGTCGCTCAGATGCGCGAAATTCGTGCCGTGATCCCCCCGCCGCAAGTTCTTATGAAAAACTTTTCATAAAACCTTGGGTTTTCCTTAATTGTTTTTCACGCTAGGTAAAGGAATCTTCCGACCCTTGCCACCCACCGATCGGAACAGCAGCGCACTACTCGACCGGCCGGTCACTGTCAAACGCGAATCGAGGGACTCAATGACTGCAGCACTCGACCACCGAGACCTGTATCGGCTTCCGTGGACCCTGTCGGACAATGCCATTGCCTGGCTCGAGCCCACCATGAAGTGCAACCTTGCGTGCGAAGGGTGCTACAGGGCGAATGTGAACGAGCACAAGTCACTTGATGAGGTCGCTGCCGATCTCGACGTGTTCGCGCGCTACCGCAAGACGGATGGCGTTTCCATCGCCGGGGGAGACCCCCTCACGCACCCACAGGTGGTCGACATCGTCCGGATGGTGGCAGAACGCGGATGGAAGCCGATTCTCAACACCAACGGTCTCGCCCTCACCGAGGATTTGCTCCGGGAGATGAAGAAGGTCGGCCTCTTCGGCCTCACCTTCCACATCGACAGCAAGCAGCACCGTCCCAAGTGGAAGAACAAGACCGAACAGGAGAACAACGAGCTGAGACTCCACTACGCCGAAATGGTGGCACGGGTGGGTGGTCTCACGTGCTCCTTCAACGCGACGATCTACGATGACACCATCGACGATATCCCGGGCATGGTCGCCTGGGCGCAGAAGCACATCGACATCGTGCACGTGATGGTGTTCATCTGCTACCGCGAACCCGCCGACCCCAAGAGGTTCGACTACTACGCCGGCGGGCGCAAGGTCGACATGGCTCCCCTCACGTATGAGGACTCCGGGCAGCGGATCGATATCGGAGCCCACGAGGTGGTGGCTAAGATCCGTGAGCAAGAACCAGAGTTCGCCCCCGCGGCCTACCTCAACGGCACGGCTCAACCCGACTCCTTCAAATGGCTCCTGACCGTCCGGGTCGGGACCAGAAAGCGCATCTACGGCTACCTCGGTCGCAAGATGGTCGAGTTGGCGCAGGTGTGGAACCACCTTCGAACCGGCAGATACATGGCGTACGCCGAACCGGCGGTGGGACGGCGCGGCCGGCTGATGGCGTTCCTGCTCTGGCCCATCGATCCGGGCATCCGCAAGGTCTTCTGGCGCGCCCTGCGCTCGCCGAGCGTCCTGTTCCGGCGTCTGCACCTCCAGTCGATTATGGTCATCTCGCCGGTGGAAGTGTTGGACAACGGCGAGCAGAACATGTGCGACGGCTGCCCCGACATGACCGTGTGGAACGGCGAGCTGGCGTGGTCGTGCCGGTTGGAGGAGTGCATTCACTTCGGACAGTTCACCCGCACGGTGCCGAAGGAGTACGCCATCCCGAAGGCGAAGGCCGAAGAGCAGGAGCTCGTGTCGTTGCAGCACACCAAGTAGCCCGGCGGCGAAGAACTTGCTTGCCCATCCCCAGCATCCGTTGGGACCCAAGGCGCGGGTTTTGTTGACCAGCGTGTTCGGTCCCTACGCGCAGGACGACGCCTTCGGGAGCCGGACGATCAACCCGATGGAGCTCTACCACAACCAGGTCACCCGAACGCAGCAGGTGTTTTCGCTGCGGATGTTCCACCGGTCCTGGGGACTGATGCTCATCCAGCAGAACATCTCGGCGCCCTGCACGCTGCTCGACTTTCCGGAGTTGAAGCGGTTTATCCGGGAGATCTCCGAGAACGAATACGACATCGTAGGCATCGGCGCGATTCAGCCGAACGTCGTGAAGGTGCGGAAGATGTGCGAGCTGATCCGCGAACATCTCCCCAAGGCCACGATCGTAATTGGCGGACACGTGGTGAATTCCCCGAATCTGAAGGATCAGATCGACGCAGACTACATCGTGAAGGGGGAGGGCGTGCGGTGGATGCGACGATTCCTCTCGGAGGACCCGAACAAGCCCATACGGCATCCCCGTGTGCTCTCGGGTATCGGCACCCGAACAATGGGAATGATGCTGCGGGAGAAGCCGGGAGATACCGCCGCAACGCTCATACCCTCGGTCGGGTGTCCCATGGGCTGCAACTTCTGCGCGACGTCCGCCATGTTCGGTGGCAAGGGCAAGTTCGTCCATTTCTACGATACCGGAGACGAGTTGTTCGACGTCATGTGCGAGCTCGAGGCGGCAATGCAGGTCCAGTCGTTTTTCGTCATGGACGAGAACTTCCTGGCCCACCGCAAGCGTGCCCTCCGGCTGCTGGAGCTGATGGTCGAACACAACAAGCCGTGGGCGCTCTACGTGTTCAGCTCGGCAAACGTGTTGCGGAAATACTCCATCGAGGAGTTGGTCGGGCTAGGGATTTCCTGGGTGTGGACGGGACTCGAGGGTGAGCGTGCCAACTACGCAAAACTCAAAGGGACCGACACCCGGGATCTGGTTCGTACGCTGCAATCCCACGGCATTCGGGTGCTCGGCTCAACCATCATCGGCCTCGAGGAACACACCCCGGGGAACATCGACGACGCCATCGATCACGCCGTCAGCCACGACACGGAATTTCACCAGTTCATGCTCTACACGCCCGTGGCGGGCACAGCACTGTACGAGGAGCATCTCGAGAAAGGTACGCTCCTGGATCCTTCGGAACGCCCCGATGCGGACCGGCACGGACAGTTCAAATTCAGCCACAAGCACGCGCACATCGCAGAGGGCCAGGAGACGGAGTATCTCCTGAAGGCCTTCGACCGCGACTTCCGGGTGAACGGGCCGAGCGTCGTGAGGGTCATTCGAACGACACTACAGGGCTGGCGGCGGTACAAGAGCCATCCAGACCCCAGGATTCGCCAGCGGTTCGCGTGGGAAGCCCGGGATCTTCCCGTTAGCCTCGCAGGGGTCCTCTGGGCGGCACGCCGGTGGTTCCGCTCAGATCCGATGCTCAAGATCAAGATCACGCGGGTCCTCAAGGACCTCTATCGGGAATTCGGACTCAAGGCCCGCCTGGCCGGGCCGCTGGCGGGGCGGTATATCCGGTTCCGGCTGCGGCGGGAAGCTCGCAGGTTGCGGCGGGGCTGGACCTACGAGCCACCCACCTTCTGTGAAGCAACCAACCAGTAAGAAGCCGGTCTTCCACGCGGACTCTGGGGCACCCTGGCACATCTCGTGCACCGTCAATCAAGTCGGAAGCGACTACGTGTGCCACATCCACGGTGGCGACTGGCATGTGGGGGCGGTTGCACTATCACAGTGGCGCGGGGACCGGGCCGACACCGCTTGCCTGATCGTGGGAATTCACAAGGAAGAGGAGATCGCCGTTGGTGCAGCCAACCTCTTGTGCGATTCGACGCATCGCAGTGTGGTGTGCATCGCGGGGATTCACTTCGACGGGATCACCAAGCGTGACATCCAGGACATCTCCCGTGCTGCCAACGATCTGGCCACGTTAGCCGCGCAGCGCGTGACGCCGTAACACTCCCGTCCGGCCCTCTCAGCCTCCCCACACCTCCCTTGCAGGGCCCAGCAATTCAGCCATGTTTCGACGGCAGATTGAGTCACCGGATGCCGGTTCACACCCTGCCACGGGCGACCGGCACGCAACGAAGGCAGCGCAGTGGACATCAAGAAAGGCATTTGTGGCATATGCCCGGCCGGCTGCTGGGTCGAGGTAGGCGTCCAGGATGGCCGGCTCACCAGCATCAAGGCGGACACGGGACATCCGCTCGGGATGATCTGCCGGCGGGGCATGCACGCTCCGGAGATCGTCCACTCAGAGCACCGCCTGACCCACCCCCTGCGTCGGATCGGCGTCAAGGGAACCGCTGAGTTCGAGCGGATCAGCTGGGACGAGGCGTACGACACCATCGTCGACCGGCTGAATGCCATCAAGCACGAATCAGGTCCGGAAGCGACCGCGGTCTACACCGGTCGCGGGGCCTTCGAGCTGTCTTTGTGCGACGTGTTCCAGCCCGAAGGCGTGGCCGTTTCCTCCGCGTCGAGTGTGCTCTTCCCCTTTGGATCCCCCAATACCATGGGGGTCGGCGCTCTCTGCTACGTCTCCTTTGCGATGTTGGCGCCTCATGTGACGATGGGGCGGATGCTCGTCAACATGTTCTCGGACATAGAGAGCGCCGAAATGTTGGTGGTGTGGGGCGCAAACCCAGCAACAGACTCCCCGCCGTTGGACATGCACCGTTTGGAAGCTGCGGCCAAGCGGGGTGCAGATATCGTCGTGATCGATCCCCGGTGCACCGACACGGTAGGCCGCACCAACGCCACATGGGTTCCCATCCGACCCGGCACCGATGGCGCCCTGGCCTTGGGCATGATCGAGGTCATGATCGAAGAGGACCTGTTCGACGAGACCTTTGCAGACAAGTGGTGCCACGGCTTCGACGAGCTGGCAACCTACGTGCAACACTTCCGTCCCCAGGTGGTTGAGGACATCACGGGTATTCCGGAACATACCATCCGAGATCTTGCCCGGCGTATCAGCAACGCGACCGGCGCTTGCCCGATCATGTACACGGGGCTGGAGTACTCCGACAGTGGTATCCAAGCCATTCGAGCGGTGTTGACCCTGTTCGCCCTCGCGGGCCACCTGGACGTTCCGGGAGGTATCGGCCTGGCCATGAAGCGGAGTCAGTTCCCCATCAACCGCTCGTGCAACGTGCCCAATCCCGGCGTGGACCGCGCGGCGGCGCGGGAAAAATTTCCACTCTACAGCGACTACCGGGGGGAGTCGCATGCCAGCGGTTTGGTCGATTCGGTGCTCAAAGGGGAACCCTACCGAATCCGCGGACTGATCATCCACGGAGCATCCATTCTCACGTCGTGGCCGCAAACACCGATTTGGCGAGAGACGCTGAACGGGCTGGATTTCTTGGTGTGCATCGACCGCCAGCTCACCGCGGACGCCGCCTACGCCGACATAGTGCTGCCGGCAACCACGATGTTCGAGATCAACTCGTACATGACCTACGGCCCGATCTTCCGACTCCGGGAAGCGATGGTCGACCCGGTGGGCGAAGCGCGCAACGACTACCTGATCATGGCAGAGCTCGCGAACCGACTGGGGTACGGAGATCGCTATCCCCAAACCGAAGAAGAAGTGATCACCCAGGCCCTCGAAGGATCCGGGTACAGCGCCGAAGACGTCAGGGCTGCAGGGGGATGGGTCAAGCTCCCCACGCCGATGATGGAATACCGGAAGTGGGAAAAGGGCGGTCTTCGCACGGACGGCGCCCCGGGGTTCGAGACGCCCACCGGCAAGTTCGAGATCCACTCCACCATACTCGCCGATTACGGGTACGAGCCCCTCCCAAAATATGTCGAGCCGCGAGAGGGGCCCAAGAACAGCCCGGAGCTCCTCGAGGATTTCCCCTTGGTGTTCAACTCCGGGGCCCGCCCCCACACCGACTTCAGGTCACAACACCACGGCATCGCCGGACTCGCAAAGGACCATCCCGAGCC
>JBDHAF010000155.1:0-18401 GCA_039588255.1 Gemmatimonadota bacterium
TACTGTTATATTTACAGTCTGGCTAAGACCTCGCCCTATCTCGGCGAACGCGCGTGGGGAATGTCAATTAGACACTTCCGTCACGCGTTCTCTGTCAGGGGCAGGCCCAGGAGCAAAGGCAGGTAGCCATGAAGGCCAACGTCAGAACAGAGCCGACAGAGGACCCGGCGGAGAAGACATCTCCGGTCTCCGAGGACCAGACCGAGGCCGAGGCCGAGGCGCCCGAGATCGAGCCCACCCCGGCCACCACCCCCGCCGCCGACGCCCCCGTGCCCGAGCCGGATGACGGCGGCCGGCACGATCTCGGGAGGCCCGAGTATTACCTCAACCGGGAGCTCACCTGGCTGAACTTCAACTTCCGCGTCCTCGCCGAGGCGGAAGACGAACGCGTGCCGCTGCTCGAGCGGGCCAAGTTCATCGCAATTGTTAGCTCGAACATTGACGAGTTCTTCATGAAGCGGATCGGCGGGCTCAAGCAGCAGCTCGGGGCCGGCATCCAATCTCGCACCCTCGACGGGCGGACACCGGAAGAGCAGCTCGACGCCAGCCGGGCGCTGGTGCGCACGCTCCGAGCGCGGCAGCACAAGGCGTTCCTCGGCGTGCTGGACGAGTTGGCCCAGCACGGCATCGTCATCTCCACGTACGAGCACCTAACGCCGCCGGAGCAGAAATACCTGCAGGACTACTACACCGAGAACATCTTCCCGCTGGTGACGCCCCAGGCCATCGACCCGGCCCACCCGTTCCCGTTCATCTCGAACCTGTCCCTCAACCTGCTGGTGAGCCTGCAATACCCAGGCGAGACGTCGGCGTCCCTCGCACGGGTCAAGGTGCCCGTCGGGGCCGGCATTCCCCGATTCATCCGGCTCGAGGACCGCGACACGTTCGTGCCCCTGGAGAGCGTGATGGCCCACAACCTCGATCTCTTGTTCCCCGGAATGGAGATCGACAACTGCGAGCAATTCCGCATTACCCGCAACGCCAACACTATGCTCGAGGAGGAGAAGGCCGACGACCTGCTGGCACTCATCGAGACCGGCCTCCGCGAGCGGAAGTTCGCCCCCGTGGTTCGCATGTCCGTGGCGGCGGGAATGGACCCCCAGCACCAGGGTCGGCTCACCGCCGAGTTCGACCTGGACGAAGAGGAGGACGTCACCGAGGTCGACGGGCTCCTCATGCTGCGGGACATCATGGAGATCACCGAGCTCCCGTACCCCTTCCTTCACGACGGCAAGCACCAGCCGGTGGACCACCCCGAGATGAAGCGGGACGGCAGCATTTACCATGCGATTCGGGACCACGGGCCGTTTTTGTTCCACTACCCCTACCAGTCCTTTGCCACATCGGTGGAGCGGTTCCTCCGGGAGGCCAGCGAGGACCCCAAGGTGCGCGCCGTCAAGATGACCCTGTACCGGACGTCGGCCACCACCAACGTGATCGGCTATCTCATCGACGCTGCCCGGAACGGGAAACAGGTGGCGGTGGTGTTGGAGCTCAAGGCGCGCTTCGACGAGGAGGCCAACATTCGCTTGGCCAACGACCTTGAAGAAGCCGGCGTCCATGTGACGTACGGCGTGATGGGGTTGAAAACTCATTGTAAGGCCACGTTGGTCGTGCGGCAGGATCACGACCGGCTCCGCCGGTACGCCCACGTGGCCACCGGCAACTACCATGCCGAAACGGCGCGGTTGTATACCGACCTCGGACTGTTGACGTGCGACGAGGACATCGGACACGACCTGACCGAGCTATTCAACTACCTCACGACAGGATACAAACCCAAGCGGAGCTACATCAAGCTGCTCCCGGCACCGAAACACCTCAGGCAGGCCTTGCTCGACAAGATCGGTCGCGAGATCATGGCGCACAGCGATGAGGAACCGGGATTGATCCAGTTCAAGATCAACGCGTTGGAGGACGGGGAGATCACGCGCGCGCTGTACGAAGCCTCCCAGGCCGGGGTGCACATCGATCTCATCGTCCGTGATACGTGCCGGCTGCGCCCCGGTATTCCCGGGTTGTCCGACAACATCCGGGTGATGAGTACGGTGGGCCGGTTCCTGGAGCACAGCCGGATCTTCTTCTTCAAGAACGGCGGAGAATCCGAGTACTACATCGGGTCGGCCGACTGCATGAAGCGGAACTTGGACAACCGGGTCGAAGTGTTCATCCCGGTCGAACAACCCCACCTCACGACCGAGCTCCGGGCGTTGCTGGACGCCCATCTCAACGACCGGCGTAGCACGTGGGACATGCAGCCTGACGGAAGCTATGTGCAGCGCCGGCCCGACAACGGAAACGACGCTCCCGGGACACAACAAATGTTGATCGATGCCACGGCCAAGCGTCTGAAGGAGGCAACCCGGCTGAGAAAGAGAAAACCCCGGTCCATCAAATCGCGTAACCTCCGGTAGAAATGGAACTACTGATCGTTCGTCACACGGCCGCCGCGGAGGCGGCTCCCGGGTCCGCCGATGAGGAGCGTCACCTAACCGCCAAAGGCACGAAACAGATGCGGCGCATCGCCCAGGGCATTGCGGCGACCGTGCACGAACTCGATGCCATCGTCAGCAGCCCCCTGGTCCGCGCCGTCCAGACCGCAGACATCCTCGCCTCTGCCTACGACGGGGTAAAATCCAAGAAGCTGGACGCGCTGGCTCCCGCCGGTGAGCGGGAGGAGGTCCTCAGTTGGATGCAGGAACAAGGAGACAACGACGTGGTGGCGGTCGTCGGCCACGAGCCGCATCTTGGGTTGTTGACCAGCTGGCTTCTGGCCGCCCCGTTCAACCACTTCATCGAGTTCAAGAAGGGCGGCGCGTGCCTGCTGGGCTGGCCCGATCACCCCACGGCGGGCAACGCGTGGCTCAAATGGGCCTTGACCCCGGAACAGCTTCACAAATTGGGGAAGGCGTAATCGATGTGAAGGAGGGAGCAGTAAAGAATGGCTTATAGATGGCTGCCGAGGTCTCCATACCTTCAACTGACCCTGTATTACGTGGTCGTGATTTCCGTGGTCTTCGGTATGATCAGAGCCTTCCCCGTGCTAGGCTCGGCGTTCACGATGGAGCGGCTCGCCGAGCTATCCGGGACGGACTTCGGGGGGCAAGTCGGCGTCGACGCCGCCCAGCCACGGGACCCCATCGAAACGGGCATCCAGGCAATCACCGCCATCATCGGAGCACTCCTGGTCCTTGCTCCGGTGGCGTGGGTGTACATGCTCACCAAACAGGAGAAAGGGTACGACGAGTCCGTCGTCCACACCGTGCTGATTCTGCCGGTGCCGGTGACGGGCCTCGTGATCGTCGTCGTGAACAGCCTGGCTCTCGCCTTCGCGCTGGCCGGCATCGTGGCGGCGGTGCGGTTCCGCAACACGTTGGATGACACGAAGGACGCCGTATACATCTTTCTCGCCATTGGCACCGCACTGGCTGCTGGGGCGCAGGCACTCGGCATCGCGTTCGTCACGTCGTTCCTGTTCAATTATCTCGTGATGTTCATGTGGCGGCGGAAGATCGGCAACATCTATGCCGACGCCATCAGGGGCCGCACGCCCAAGATGCGGTTGGGAGACGTGTTGGCCGGCGTGGGGAGCACGCCGGGCGCCGGGATGGGCAACCTCACCATCGGCGACCCCAGCCAACTGGCGGCGCTGACCCCGAACACCCTCGGCGAGATCGCAGAGCGCAAGGCCCGCCTCCACGACCACCTCGAGAGCGCGGGGAAGAAGAAGTACAACGGGCTGCTTGTCGTGCTGGCCAAGGCCAACGAGCAGTGTCTCGACGCCATCGACGGGGTGCTCAAGCAGTTCGCGGAGCAATACAAGTTGGCGGAGATCGAGCCCACGCCGGACGGCAATTCGGCTCTGGAATACCTCATCGCCTTGCCAAAGGACACGACGCCGTCCCAGTTCGTCTCGACACTGCGCGCCCGTGCGCAGGAGCACGTGATTGCGGCCGAATACCGCAACTTGAAACGCAGAAAATCGAAAGAGGCCCGGGCCCCACACTGGACGCTTCCCAAGTAGGCCCGGTCCGCGCCGGCTGGCTGCTGGCGCTCGCTGTCCTCGCCCTTCCCTCCACCGGACACGGTCAAGGGGTCACACTCGACGACTACGCCCTCGACAACGACGACGCCGTCCGGTGGAGGCTCCCCGGACGCCTGCGGGAGATCTCGGGACTCACGGTGGCGCATGAGGGTCGTCTCTACGCCCACGACGACGAACGCGCCGTCATATTCGAGATCGACTATCGGGAGGGCGAGCTCATCAAGGCCTGGGCCATGGGAGACAACCTGGCCCAGGGAGACTTCGAAGGCATCGCCTATGCCGGTGAACGGTTCTACTTGGTGACGAGCGACGGACGCATCTACGAGAGCCGCGAGGGCGACGACGACGACCGCATGTTGTTCAACACCTACGGAACCGGCGTGGGGAGGCAGTGCGAAGTGGAGGGGCTCACCTTCGAGCCCGCCGATCGGACCTTGCTCCTCGCTTGCAAGACGCCGCGGGTCGACGACATCGAGGACTTCGTGACGATCTATCGATTCTCGCTCGAGCGCCACGAAGTGATCGGGGACCCCCTCCTCGTCCCCGTGGACGACATCGCAAGCCGGATCGACGAGAAAAATTTCCGTCCGTCCGGGATCGAACGCCACCCCCTCACCGGGCACTACATCATCGTCGCGGCGCAGCAGTCGGCCATGGCGGAGATCACGCCGGACGGTGAGATCGTTGCGGTGGTGGATCTCAAGCGCGGGGACCACCGCCAGGTGGAGGGGATCACATTTCTCCCCGACGGAACGCTGATCCTCGCCGACGAGGGAGGGGGCCGCCGGGCGCGGCTGACGCTGTATCCTCCCCCATCGCGGTAGCGCACTCGATTCAAGAACTCTTCATCCCACGCGGGGCCGGCCGGATCATGCATCCTACAACCCCACAGCCTCTTGGAGCACATGTGCGTCCTGCCCCACCTATTGTCATCCCAGGTCCCAGGGTATTATTGCAAAGTATAGATTCGATGCCCGTACTCCCGGCGGAGCGCCCCGTCCCCATGAGCCAGAATCCGTCCAAGACCTCCAATATTGTCGAAAAGGCGTACCGCGGGCTGGCGGAGCGGCTGTTCGAGAGGGCGTCGGCGGCGTGCGACCGGCTCGAGAAGGATGACCCGGAGGCTCTCCACGATTTTCGCGTGGCCCTGAGAAGGCTCCGAACCCACCTCTCGACCCACCGCGACCATTTCGGAAAACACCACGCCAACGAGTTCCGGAAGCGCCTGAGCGATCTCGTGGCGGCAACCAACACGAGCCGCGACCAAGAGGTCCAGCGCGATTGGATCGAGCAGCAGATGAAGCTAGACGATGTGTCCAGTATCCAGCGCGACGGGCTCGAGCTCATGCTCACCCAGTTCTACGCCAACGGCCAGAGCGGCAACGGCCGAAACGAACTGGAACCCATCAGACAACGTTTCGCGGAGATCGGGAAGAAGTTCAAGAAGCGCCGCTGGTCCCTTCCCGATCCCACACGAGCGAAAGACGCTCCCGGCCGGAGTGTCACGACCGTGACAAAGACGGCGATTCTGAAACTCGCCGGCAAGCTCCGCAAGCAACTGGCCGCCGTCAATTCCATCGATGCCGTCAAGGCGACCCACCGGGCGCGGTTGGCCGTCAAGCGGTTGCGCTACATCTTGGAACCACTGGACAGTGTGACAGCGGACGTGTCCGAGATCATTGACCACCTGAAGGAGATGCAGGACACGCTTGGCGCCATTCGAGACCTGCAGATTCTCCATCTGCAGATCGCCCTCGCCACCGGAGTGGCGGACGAATTACGGGAGGAATCCGCAAGCGAGCCGGTGGACGCGGAACTGGCGGCCGCGGTGCCACAACCCCGTACCCTCGGCACCGACGAGCGAAAAGCGCTCGACGCCGCCCTGGATCACGTGCGGCTCGAGGCGCGGAAGGAATTAAGCGGATTGCAGAAACGGTGGCTCGATGGCAAAGCCGAATCGATGGTGAAGCGGATCGAGAAAACCGCCGCCGCCTTCTAGCCGAGCTGCCCAACCAAGTACTCTTGCGCACTTAGCTGATCGACCCCGATCGGCGCCGGGCGTCGCGCATAACTCCCGTCTGAATTCATGTGCCACGCGAAGGGATCGTCCAGCTCCCTGTCCAGAATCTCGCTCAGACGAGCGCAGGCGTCGGGATCGGCAATCGGCGTCACCACCTCGACACGTCGCCGGAGGTTGCGGGGGCGCCAGTCAGCCGAGCCGATGTAGAACTCCGGCTCTCCACCGTTCTCGAAGTGGAAAATGCGGGCGTGCTCCAGAAAACGCCCCAGGATGCTGATGACGCGAATGCTCTCCGAGAGTCCCGGTACTCCTGGCCGCAGGGCGCAGAGGCCTCGCACGATCAGGTCGATTTCGACACCGGCCTGGGACGCGGAATACAGTGCACCGATGACCTCCTTGTCGGCGAGCCCGTTGAATTTCACCCGAATCCGCCCGCCTCGGCCCGATCGGGCGTGCTCTGCTTCGCGCTCGATCAACTTGAGGAATCGCTTCCGCATCCGTTTGGGGGCCACCAACAAGCGGCGGAACTTGCCCTGGGGGGGCCGCGACGACCCCGTGAGCTCGTTGAACAGGTCGCTCAGATCGGCACCCAGTTTTTGCCTGCACGACAACAGCCCCAGGTCGGTGTAGAACCTCGCCGTGGCAGCGTTGTAATTCCCCGTTCCGATGTGGACGTACCGGCGCACGGTGTCACCCTCGCGCCGCACCACGAGCGTGGTCTTGGCGTGGGTTTTGAGACGCACCAGGCCATACACCACATGGATGCCCGCCTGCTCCAATCTCCTCGCCCAGTGGATATTGCGCTCCTCGTCGAACCGGGCCTTCAGTTCGACGAACACCGCCACCTCCTTGCCCGCGCGCGCCGCGCGCATCAAGCCCTCCACGATTCGCGACTGGTCGCCGCTCCGGTAGAGCGTCAGCTTTATGGAGATGACGTTGGGATCGTCTACCGCATCCAGGATGAAGCGCTCCGTGGTCGAGCCGAATGCATCGTACGGGTGATGCACGAGCATTTCCTTTTCGGCAATCTGGTCGAAGATCGACACGTCGGGGTCCAGCGGCGACGCCGGAGCGAACGAGGGATAGTCCAACTCCGGCATCGGCAACGAGGCAATCTCCTGCAGCGCCGTGAGGTCGACCATCGTGTCGATCTCGAAGACATCGGCGTCAGAGAGCGTGCTCGCCGGGGCGGCCTCCTCGAACTGAAGCTCCCGCTCCAGTAGCTCCCTGAGAGGGCGTGGCATCGCGCGTTCGACCTCGATGCGCACCACCGAACCGAAGGGGCGGCGCTTGACCTCTTCCTCGACTGCCTGGAGCAGGTTGGACGCACCCTCCTCGTCGACGTGGATGTCGCCACTCCGCGTGATGCGGAAAACGTTCACCCCCTCCACGTAACGTTCCGGGTAGAGGGAGGCGACGTTCGCCCTGATGATCTCCTCGATGGGAATGAGGTCCTTGCTGTTGGGCACCGGCACGAGGCGGGGCAACCCGCTGGGGATGCGGATGTGGGCAAAGTGCAGCGGGCCGCGGTCCTCGTCTCTCACCATGGCGGCGAGAGCCAGGCTCAGGTTGGCGATGTGCGGAAACGGGTGGCCCGGCGCCTGGGTCATTGCCTGGGGTGTCAGCACCGGAAAGACCTGCTCGTCGAAATATGCCCGCATCGCCTCCTGGCTCGGCGCGTCCAGCTCGTCCCACTTTCGAAGCGCCACACCGTGACGCTCGAGCTCCGCAGCTAGCTTCCGGAAGCAGCGCTGCTGCCGCTCGACCAGGGGAGCCAGCCGCACGGAGATGGCGTCGAGCTGTTCCTGCGGGGTGAGCCCGTCCACCGAGGTCTTCTTCACGCCTTTGACGACGGCGTTCTTGAGAATCCCGATCCGCACCATCACGAACTCGTCGAGGTTCGAGCTGAAGATCGCGAGGAACCGGAATCGGGCCAGGAGCGGTGTGCCCGGGTCCTCCGCCATCTCCAGCACCCGGGCGTTGAAATCGATCCAGCTCAGCTCTTCGTTGATGAACTGGTCGGGCACCGGCTCCCACGCATCCAACGACTCCTCGGGGAGGTCGGGCTTCTGCAGGTCGGCGATGGTCTGGGTTCCGGCATCGGACACCTTTGACGCAGTCGCCGTGGGAGCTTCCCCGGTGTCCACCGGACGGGCGGTGAGCCGAAACAACTCGGACCGGCCCGCCACCGCCAGCGACGCCAGGGTTCGGGCGTCGCGCAGCACCGGGGACCCCACCCGCGCCATGACATCGGGCAGGGCGATCCACTTCACGCGCTCGCTGTCGGGTGACTGAGCGGCAGTGGGAAGGTCGTCGGCCAACCACACCTCCAGGGGGGGACGGCCCTCGGATGCCGGCGCCGTCCCCAGCAGCCGTACCTTGCCTTCGACGGTCCCGAGGTGGGCGCGCAACAAACTCCGGCACCGTTCCTCACCGCTCCCCTGCTCCACCGGGAGGGCCAGCTCGTTTCCCGCCCGGCGCATGGCGATCTCACCCTGGTGGGTGGCGATCAACGCAATCTCCCGGGTCCCCAACACCTCTTCGCTGAGGGTGCGACTCTCGAGTCTGGCGAGGTATTTCTTGGCCCGCTCTACCTTGTCGGGGAGGGTGGTGCGAAGCGCAAATCGGCTTTGGAGATCCTGCACCACGCGTTCGAGACTGGGCGTCCCCCGGCGCAAGCGCCGGATCTTCAGCTCGCAAAACGAGTGTGTCGCGTTCTCGGACCGAACCGTTACGACGTCGTACACAAACTCGAATCGGGGAAACGGCAGTAAGCCGCTGCGGAAGCGCCGCCGGTGTCTCTCCGTCTCCAGCTCGATGGTGGGCTCCAGCCGATCGGGATCGATGATGGCGCGAAGTCAACCTCGCGCACCACCTGCTCGTGGACCTGCCGCGACGAGGCCGCGCGGATCTCCAGCGAGAGGACACGCGTGTCGTCGGATCGGGTGCGAAGCCGGCAACAGATCCCCCGCCGCTCGAGGGTCTGGTCCCGGGCATCGAAGTACAGGTCGCGGTGGAATACATGAAGCGCCGGAGCGCCCCGCATGCCGAGGGGGGGCGAGTCGGAAATCAGCTTGACGAGAATCTCCCTGGTGGGAACGTCGAGCTTGATTTCCGGAGGCTTGTCCATCCGCTAGAAGTGAAACCCTGTTCGCATGTACACACCGGTTCGCTCGTCGCTTCGGGCGACGGCAAAACTCGTGGTGTTGAGATCTCCGAGCAGGGAAATCCACACCCCACCACCGTACGCCGCATGCCAGGTGTTCTCACCCGGAGTGTCGGCGTCGGAAAAGACACGGCCCACGTCGGCAAGGCCGAAGAAGCCGATGTTGCCGGGAAAGATGATGCGTAGCCTACTGGCCCGGAAGCGGAACTCCGCGTTGCCATACACGGCGGCATCTCCGGCAAAACGCTGCTCGGCAAACCCGCGGATGGTGGTGTTGCCTCCGAGATAGGCTGCATCGTGGAACGGGAACGTCCCAAACACCTTCTTCGCGCCCGCCCGGAGCGCCAGCGTGGGGCCCGCCGTCAGGTACGTTGCCGCCTCCGCGTGCACTTCGCCGTACGTGTCGGTCACGTCGAAGTAGGGTCCGTACACCGAGCCGCCCCCGGTGATGAGCACGCCCTTGGTGGACGCAATCGGCCGGTCTCTGGTATCGATGCGGAACGATCCCTGGATCCCGAGCTGCTCGAACGTGCCGACCCCGTAGGGGTCCGGATCCTGGCTTCCCAAGAAGGTGTCTCCATCGTCCCGATCCGTCTTCGAGACATGGAAGATGGGACTGGCGCTGATGGTGAGATGTTCACTCGGCTCCACCGCAAATCCCACGGCGACACTCGTCTCTCGTCGCTGGACACGGTAGAAGTCACTAGGGCCGGGAATGGTGCTGTTGTTGCCGAAACCGTGGAAATTGATGAGGTCCAGGCCCGTCCACCGGGCCGACAGGTTGAAGTGCAAGTTGGGCCGTATCTCCCGCTGTTCGACGTGAAAGTCCACCGACGGCTGATTCGCGCCGAACGCGTAGCCGCCTCTAAACATCACGCGGGAGCTGTGGGGGAATTTCCGAAACCCGTACTGGTACCGGTTGAAACCTGCGCCGACGAAGAAGCCGATGTCGGGACTGACGCTGGCCCAGGGGGCCGGCTTCACCCAGTGCCCCCAGTCCGGCGGCTGCTCGTGGGCAAAATCCGGCGAAGGAGGTGGATCGAAGTCCCCGCCCGTGTCGTAGAAGTACACGGCATTCGCGGATGCATCCACCAGGTGGTCCGGCCCACCGCCGCCGATGACACGGATCTTGATGTTGCCGGAGTTGCCCCGCACGACCGCCCGATCCTCCCCACCGTGGAGGTGCAATCGGATTTCTCGCGTCTCACCGGGATAGAACGTGCGCTGGAAGTGGGGCTCAGCCGTTGGCGTAAGGGCCACCTCCACCCGGACCGAACCGTCGTCGTTGCGGTCGACCGTGGCGATCTCGTCTTCGTCCGTGGCGTGGATGTCGGTGTACTCGGCCATCAGCCGGTAGTACTCGTCCGCCATCTCGAGGAGATGGTCGCGGCGGCTCTGCAACTCGTACGTGAGCTCCCCACCCCGCAACGCGTAGTACTCCGGCGGCAGCTTCCGCACCGCATCCTCGATGACCTCGTCGGTGAAGCGTTGTTGGAGATCGGTGGCGACCGAATCCCACACCGGCTTCTCCAGGCCGGCGAAGAACCGGCGATCCAGATCCCAACCGTTCCACGTGAGGCCAACCAGGTTGCTGTAGTTGGGGGAGAAGTTGGTGAGCTTCCGGACGAAGAACGTCCGCGCCACCCACAAGATGATCCCGTCTTGCTTCACGAACGGCTGGTCCCGATCTTCGGCCACTACCTCCCAGCGATAGTCGTCCCCCTCCTCGAAACGGGCCCATTTCCACTGCCCCTTGTGCCGGTCCCGGTCCCCCAAATACACGTCCAGCAAACGCGCCTTGAGAAAACCTCGCTCATCGACGCGGTTCCGCGGGCTCTCCTCCGTGTCTTCGAAGATCCGGTCGGATCCCGACACGCGATCGGATCCCGCGAACCCCGCGCTATTGTCCGGGCCCTCGTCGGGGTTCTCCTGGCGGAACTCGCCGAGTGCGGGGTCGTCCGGCATCACGAACATTTCCGGCTTGGCGGCCAGGACGCCCGCCGCCTCTACCAGCGGCGATGTCACCAACGCCGCCGCGGGATTGTATGCACTGGTTTGATCTTGGATGATGTCCTCGACGAAGGTCCCGAGGAGTCCCTCCGTGAGGCGCCGGGAAAGGTCCTTGTCGATGGAGCGGAAGACGTAAGGCCTCCCGTCGGCACCGACGAAGTGCAACGAGATGGTCTGGCCGAACCCTCCCGTCCGCACGGCGGTGAGTCCTCCGGCGTAGCCGCTGATGTCGAGGTAGGGTACGCTAATCGGCGTGGTCCAGAGATCCCGGTAATCGCCGCCAAAGAAGATCCGCTTCAGCCATCCCGCCGAGTAATCCCCTGCCACCACCGTCACGCTGTCCTGCCCCACCACGGGGGATCCGGCCAAGGACAGTGTCGAGAACAACACAAGAGACCAGGTCATGGGGCGCGCAAACATGACGTACCTCCAACTCTCATTGCAGCCAGGCAGAGTATTCCTCAACCGCCGTTCCGTCTTCGTCCACCACCACTACCGCAAGCCGGGCACTCCCCCGGCTCGTAAAGTCGATGCGGATGAATCCGGTACCCGCCTTGGCATACCGGGTTTGCTCGATGCGCCCCACTTCGCTGTAGTGGTCGACGGTCGAGGCACCGGACACTATGAAATAACGCGCGGTCTCACCTTCCAACACCTGCAAGGAGTGGTCGTGACCCGCGGCATAGATCAGCGGTCGATGGATGGCGAAGACCGAGTCCAGCGCCGCCCGCATGTGCTTGTTGTCCGAGTTGGACAGGTCCTGGCTCGTAATCCCCGACCCCCGGGCCAGGGGATAGATCGACCCGACAATGGGCAGGGGGATCCACAGCCAGTCCACCAAGTTGGTGAGGGGAAAGATGTGGTCTTTCCACGTGAAGTGGCCCGCATGGGGGCCCCGGGACATAAAGGGGTGGTGGGCGACCACCACCAGATGCCGATCCGACGCTTCCTCCATTGCATTGCCCAAAGCATCGAGCACCTCGGCTTCTGAATCGGCAGGGCAGGTCGAGGTTGGGTGCCGGGGCTTGACGCCTTCTTGGAGCCACCACTGGGTATCCAGGGCCACGAGTCGCACCTGAGACCCGGCATCCACCACACTGGGCCCGGGACATCCTCCGGTGGGCAGGATCTCAGCCCCCTGAGCCGCGAGGTACTGCCCCTGGTCCAGGATCTCGTCGAAGCCGTCGGCCCCACCCCCGTCCCAATCGTGGTTCCCCGGAATGAAGATCAACCGGGCCCCGCTCTCCCGCCCGATGGCGATCTGGGCTTGGAGGATGTCCTCGCCCCGTTGCCGGTCCGGAGATCCCTCCGGTGCCAGGCCGTCGGGGTAGACGTTGTCCCCGAGAGACACGACGATGGTGCGGTCGGGTCGTTCCGCAGCGTGCTCCGTGACGCGGGCGAGTACCGGGTCGCCGGCCAGGGCCCATCCGGCGTCCCCGATCAGAATGACGGTCGTCTCGATCTCGTCGGCGGCGCTGGTGCCCGATACGATGGGGGGCACGGTGGAGAACACTTCCGGACCAGAGGCGCACCCCAGCGCCAGCCCGGCCACGAGTACAGTAATTTTGCGTTCCAACGGTAACCTCTTACAGGGCCCTTTATTAAAGGATTGGGGAGACGCTCTCCCCGGCCACGTGTCAACGGAATCGCTCCCGCCGCTGTTCCCCGCCTCACGCTGCCCAATCAACCTAATCGCCGCATCCGCTCGGGAAAGTTGGTGATCACACCGGCCACACCGAGGGATCTCAAGCGGCGGGCGGTCTCCACCTCGTCCACCGTCCAGACGTGGACCGGTCGACCCGTCCGGGCCGCGTGGCGGAGAAAGCGCCGGTCCACCACCCGGAGCCTTCCCTGGTATTCCGGGACCGAGAAGGCCTCGTAGCCGCCGAGGCGAGGCCAGCCCAGGCGGCTCGCCACCCAGAACCGTGCCACCTCCCGGCGGCTCGGCGTGGTGCGAATCCCCGCCTCCCGCACGGGTTGGAGGGGTGCCGATACGAAGGAGCCCACCAGGACCCGGTCCTGGGCTCCGGCCGCCTCGAGGGCGTCCACCACCGCGTGCCCGGCGGTGGGCACTTTGATCTCCACGATGAGGGGCACCCCCTCAGTGGCTTCCAGGGCGGCCTCGAGGGTGGGAACCGTTTCACCAAATCCCGCGTCCAGGTCGAGCACGGCTTCGAGGGGCATCGCTTCCACCGCCCCCGAGCCGCCAGTCGTCCGGTCGACGGTGGCGTCGTGGATCACCACGGGGGTGCCGTCCGCCGTCAGCCGAACGTCCAACTCGATGGCATCCGCCCCGTGCTCGAGTGCATGCCGAAAGGCGAGAAGAGTGTTTTCGGGGAACTGACCACTCGCTCCCCGATGGGCAATGACCGGGTGGGCGAGCGGGTCGATGAGGATCATGAAGCCGGGCTACACAACCTTGGTACAGTGTTGGTCGAAGGCATCGACGAGCATGTCGGCGATCTCGTTGGCCTCCCGGCCCTCGATGTCGTGACGCTCCATCAGGTAGACCAGTTTGCCTCCCTTTAGTAGTCCGATTTGGGGGCTCGACGGAGGATAGCCGGGGAAGTACCCGCGGGCCTGGTCCGTCGCCTCCGTTTCCATCCCGGCGAACACCGTGGCGAGTTTGTCCGGGACCTTGTCGTGCTGGACGGCCAGCCGGACGCCCGGGCGGGCCTTCCCTGCCGCGCACCCGCACACCGAGTTCACCACCACCAGGACGACCCCGTCGGACTGCAGTGCCTTGTCAACGGCATCCGGGGTCAAGAGCTCTTCGAAGCCGAGCGTCGTCAGCTCCTCGCGCATCGGCTGGACCATTCGGGGATCGTATCGCACTGCGCTGCCTCCTAGATCTGTTTGCCCGCTGCGGGCTTTCAATTCTTTAAGAAAGTAATCACCCGTAGCGCCTCGAGCCCCACTCTTGACACCCGCCAAGGGCTGGTTTAAAAATTCGGCCTACTTTCGCTACCCCTACGAAGACGAGAGCTTGAATGGCATACATCATCGCGGAACCGTGTATCGACACTAAGGACAGGGGCTGTGTGGACGTCTGCCCTGTGGACTGCATCTACGACGGGCCGGACATGCTGTACATCCACCCCGACGAGTGCATCGACTGTGGCGCGTGTGAACCCGAGTGTCCCGTGTCCGCGATCTTCGCCGAGGAAGATACCCCGAGCGAGTGGACCAGCTATATAGCCAAGAACCGCGAGTTCTTCGAGACCGGAGAGGAGCGGCAGGTCGCCCAGGGTCGAGGGTAACCGGCCGCCGTCCGGGACACGTCGACAGGCCTCGGTGGTGCCCCACCGGGGCCTTTTTTGTGAGATAGCGAGGAACCCTTGAGCGTTAGCAAGAAGTGGCGCGTCCTGCTTCTGCTCTCTCTGGCGGAGCTCCTGGCCATGAGCCTGTGGTTCTCCGCCACCGCCGTGACCCCGGCCCTCATCGCGGAGTGGGGGCTGAGCCCCGGCTCGGCGGCGTGGCTGACCATGACCGTCCAGCTGGGGTTCGTCGCCGGCGCACTGCTGAGCGCGCTCCTCAACGTGTCCGACCTATGGGAGCCCCGGAAAGTGTGCGCCGCCGGCGCTGTCGCCGGGGCCGTTTTCAACGCCCTAATCCCCCTCCTGAACACCGACCTCCCAGTGGCGCTGGTCCTCCGGTTCGCCACCGGTGTGACCCTGGCCCTGGTCTACCCCGTGGGGATGAAGATCATGGCCACGTGGACCAGGGAGGATCGGGGACTGGGGCTGGGACTTCTGGTTGGGGCGCTCACCGTGGGGAGCGCCGCTCCTCATCTGGTTCGGGGGCTCGGCGGCATCGGGGACTGGCGACCCGTTCTATACACCGTGTCGGTCCTCGCCGGGGTGGGCGGCGCGATGGTGTGGGTGTTCGGGGAGCTGGGGCCGTACCGCTCCCCGGCGCCCAAGTTCCGCTGGAGCTACATGGCTCGGGCCGTCACCAATCGCGGGCTGCGACTGGCCAATTTCGGATACCTGGGCCACATGTGGGAGCTCTACGCAATGTGGACGTGGATCCCCCTCTTCCTGTCATTCGCCTACGCCTCCGCCCCCGAGTCCTCGATCTTCGCCACGCTGGGAGCCGAGCGGAGCGCCGCCTTTGTAGCGTTTCTCGCCATCGCGGCGGGGGGGCCGGGAAGCCTCTTCGCCGGATGGCTCGCCGACTTCTGGGGCCGCTCCCCCACCACCATCGCCAGCATGGTTCTGAGCGGGAGCTGCGCGGCGGTCATCGGGCTGTTTGCCGCCGGCCATCCCTATCTGGTCACCGTCATGGCCCTGATCTGGGGGTTCGCCATCGTCGCCGACTCCGCCCAGTTCTCCTCCGCGGTGAGCGAGCTGGCTCGCGGGGAATACATGGGCACCCTTCTCACCACCCAGACGTCGATGGGGTTTCTCCTCACCCTGGGGTCCATTCAGCTCATACCCGGCATCGTGGACCTGGTGGGTTGGCGGTGGGCGTTTGCATCGCTGGTGATCGGACCCATCTTCGGGATCGTGTCGATGTGGTTGCTGTTGCGGTCGCCCGATGCCGAGAGGCTCGCCGGAGGACGGGGGTAGTACGATTAATGGCCACGGAACACAACCCAATTGACCAAACGATGCTGAGACTGAAATCCCTCGCTCTGCTCGCCACTCACTGCTCCCTGCTCACGCTGCTCGGATGTGCCGGGGAGGCCCAATCTCCCCCACCATTCGAACTGTCCGGGGTCATCGAGGGATTCTACGGGCCCCCATGGTCGCACCAGGACCGTGTGGACATGCTCCGGTTCATGGGGCGTGTGGGCCTCGACGTCTACATCTACGCCCCCAAGAACGATCCCTATCACCGGAGCCGGTGGCGCGAGGCGTATCCCGCAGATGCCAGGGACCGGCTGCGCGAGCTGGTGAGCGTTGCAGCACAGTCCGACGTGGAATTCTGGTACGCCATCAGCCCGGGACTCACGATGACGTACTCCGATTCCGCGGATTACAGAGACCTGGTGGAGAAGATCGATCGTGTGGCCGAGCTGGGGGTGCAACACTTCGGCCTCTTTCTGGACGACGTGCCGGCGGAGCTCACATCGGCGGCGGACCGCGACGCGTTCGGCACCTTGGTCCAAGCCCACGTGGCCCTCACCAACCGTCTCCACGCAGATCTCGCCGCACGGGGATTCACGCTGACGCTGACGCCCACCACCTACACCGACGCGTGGGGTGATCGTGACTACCTGGCCGCCATCGGCGCAGGGGTCGTGCCCGACGTGAAGATCATCTGGACCGGTCCCGACGTGGCGTCACCCACCATCAGCGCCGAACAGGCGACCGCCTGGGGCAGCCTGCTGCAACGCCCGCCCCTCCTGTGGGACAACTACCCTGTCAACGATTACGCCCGGTGGCGGCTCTTCCTGGGCCCGTTCGCCGGGCGCGCCGTCGATCTCGCCTCCGCCACGGCGGGCATCATCGCCAATCCCATGAACGAGGTTCACGGGTCGATGATCGCGTTGGCGACGCTGGCCGACTACGCCGACGATCCCTCGGGTTACAACCCGCAGCTGTCCCTCGATGAGGCGCTGGCCGCCTTGTACGGACGGGATGCCGACCTCCTGAATCCGTTCCTCGACGCCTTCGGGGACTACGGCTGGGACGGGAATCTCTTCGAGCCACTCTACATCCTGACCGACTCCATTCCGGTCGTCTCCATCGAAAGCACGCTCGCGCGCCTACAGGACGCTCTGGACGCCATCGAGTCACGGGCTGCCGCGAACGCCGACCTACAGACACTCCACGAAGAGATCGCACCGTTCGTGGCGCAGTATCGGGATCGGGTCGCCGAGTTGCGTCGCTCGCCGGACTACGAGGATCGCGGCGGAATGCTGTTCTACCGCACGGACCTCGACCAGGTCACCGCGTCGCGGGTCGGTGCGTCGGTCACGGTGGACGGCAGAACATCGGAGTGGCGCAGCGCCGACTGGCGACCGCTCTACCGCGGAAGCGACCGTCCCACGGCCACCCGCGCGGCGTTCCGCTACGACGACGAGCTGCTGTACGTGGCGGTGGAGACCCCGAACCCCAACATCCGCATACGTGAGGGCATCACACTCGGCGAAGGCGACCACATCGCCGTCGTGGTGGACGGAGACCCCCTCGACGGCCCCATCGGCGGCGATGATCTCTTTCTGCTGTTTCCCCCGCCCAACGGCGCGGGCGAACCGGTGATCACTGCTCTCCCCTTCCAGGGACACATGGCGAAGTGGCTCGCCGACAATCGGGCCCTTACGTTCACCGAGTTTCACCTCTCCACGTTTGCCACCGATCCGTCACCCGTCGTCGCTTCCATCGCCGCGGGCGTGCGGTACGCCACGGGGCGCACCCGCACTGGCTACACCGCCGAGATCGCATTACCTCACCAGGGACGGGACGTGCTCCGCCTGAGTCTCACGGTGACGTCCACCGGCGGCGGCAAGCGGGTCGCTTCCCTGTCGCGGAGGAATTACCCGGCCAATCCCGTCACATTCGCCGAAATCCGGCTGCAGGAATGACCTGCACTACGCCTAAAGTCCAATGGCGCCGTTGAGGCGTATCTACCAGAATCGTATCCTTATGCTCCTCGGCAACCGGAAGCCCCTCGATCAGGAAATCGACGTCTTCGGCCTCACCGACACCGGAAAGGTGCGGTCCGAGAACCAGGACCAGTTCCTGATCTGCGCCCTCCAGAAACGGGGCCAAATTCACGGCACGAGCCTCGACGACCAGGAACGCCTGGCCCACCTCGCCAGCAACAGGCTGGGATTCCTGGCGCTGGTTGCCGACGGGGTGGGGGGGGCCGCCGGTGGCAAGGAAGCGAGCAAGACCGCGGTGGAAGGCACACTGGATTGCGTCGGGACGTCGATGCAGTGCTGCTACACCAACTGACCGGGCGGCGGCTTAGACGTCCGCCACCCGCGGGAGTACACCGCCGGGCGCACCGAAGTGCGGGAGCAGCCCCTGGCTGGCAAGGTCTCTCTCGGGGTCGGGCGCGCTGAAGCTCTCCAGTTCGGGAGAGTAATAGAGGCAACCCGCCTCGTCGGTCGGGCCAAAACGGGCGAACGCCTCCGCGTCAGCGAGGGCGCCAAGCCACAACTCCTTGCTCGCCACGGGGTCGAACGGAACGGCCAGGTTCAGTCGCGC
>JBDHAF010000156.1:0-9739 GCA_039588255.1 Gemmatimonadota bacterium
CCAGGGCCGCCCCCATTCCAAGAAGACATACCGCAGGAAGAGTGCGCATCAGTTCATCCTGACGAGAAAGATTTGAATTCTGGGCGACACGAACTGGTCGGTCTGGTCGCGAACCCGCACCGCAGCGGGTGCCACCACGGCCCCGCTCAGGACGAAATAGGCCGTCGACGCTGCGCGGACGTCCACGTCCCGAGCGAAGTCCGCGAAGACGAACCGCGCCGGATCCAACCGCCGGAACCCGGGGATCGTGCCGCTTTCATAGATGTCGAGCAGATTCCAGCTCGGAAAGTCGATCCGGCTGGGTAGGCCGATCACGCCGCGATCGTCCAGGTATAGCGACGCGGCCCACTCTGCCAGGAAGGTCTCGGTCGGCGTGCCGATGACGTCCTCGATGTTTTGGAGTCCGGTGGCATCGTTGTTCACGATCGCCTGTTGAATGCCCCGCTCCCCTCCGGAAAAGGTCGGCCCGAAGTGGTCGTTCACCCAACGCAGCAGCGACCAGGTCACCCCGTACCACAGCGGCCGGCCCTGGCACGGCGCCGGGTTCACCGTCAACCAACTGCACGAGTGGGGCGCGTCCGCCAGGGTCGAGCCCGACAGCCCGCGGCCGTAATAGAAACTGATGTCGGTGAATGGAAACTCGTACCAGTTGTTGGGGTCCGTACCACCCACATCGCCCGCGATCCCGGCGCCATAGTTTCGCCCGGGCGAGTTGCCCAGCGCGGCATGGCCCACCACCTCCTCCGCCATCGTGGCCTGGCCCTCCGACATGACCACTCCCAAAGACGGGCTCCCGTTCACGATCAGCCGCCGTCCGAACTGGATGATGTGCGTGAACTCGTGGGCGATGAGGGGCGGTCCATCGGCAAGCGCCTGTGCACGCGGGTACCCCGTGTCCGGCGCCCTGCCGTAGAAGACCTCGGCGTTGTTGCTCGCTCCGCATTGTGCTTCTGAGAACAGATCCCGCGACGTCACGAAGCCCAACACGTTGGGGGCGTCCTGATTCAGCTGTTGCGTGATCAAGACGACGATCCGACCGTTGCGGTCCAGGTCGGTCGGGGCGCCGAAGTACGACGTGTCCTCGTCGAAGATGAAGTTGTCGAGTGCGTCACTCAGGCTTTGGAAGTCGGCGCCGGTGTATCCCGGCGCCGGATTGTTGTCGTCGCTGAGCCAAATGCCGCGCGTTCCCACGGCCTCCACCGTGGCCGTGACTGTCGTGAAATCAGTGCAGGTGCTGCTCAACATGGGCACCTTGAACGAAACGCTTGTTCCCACCGAAACGGTCGAGTCGATGAGCTGCTGTGACGGGGCGGACGCGATGTCCGCGCCGGCCTCCAGAAGGGCCTGGCCATACTGCCACTCGGCCTCCAACCACTCCGCCTCCGCCTCCCGATGCCTCCTCCACCGCTCCGCGCGCTCGTCGAGCTGAACGGGAGCGAACCGTGGCGCCGACCGGGTCATGTCCGCCGCAGGGATCGCCGATGCGAACGCCGGGCCGGGGGTCTGTACCTGGCCCGCGACACTGACCCCGGTCAACGAGGCGCCCGCCGTGACCGTCGACTGCACGCCCAGCAGGTAGGATCGACTGGTTGGCTCTTCCCCGAAATGGAAGCAGTACTCCGTGGGATCCTGTAACAACATCATCTCGCCCACCGCCATGTTCATGAAATCGCCGGCTTTCACCGGTTTCGTCTGGGCGGGCGCCGTCCCTCCGGTGGTTGTCGTCACGACGACATCCACGTCACGAGCCGGGAAGCACTGTGTCTTCGGCACGTCGATGTCGATCGTCGTGGTCGTGGCCGCGTTCACCTGCGCCACGGACCCGTCCACCGTGACCGTGATGTTCCTGGTGACCGTCCCGAAGCCAGTGCCCGTGATCGTCGCCGGCTGTCCCTCCACCAGCGTGTCGACCGAAAAACCGGTCACAGTGAGATCGGTCCCCTCTGCCGAGAACGGCAGCGTGGTCGATACCCCGGGCACGTTCGCCTGGGCCGTTTGCGCACCGAGCGCGCCGCCGATGGTCCACTGGCCCTGGGCCACGCCGGTGGCATCGGTCTGCAGGCTCGCCGGCGTGATCGAACCGCCGCCGGTCAGGACCTCATAGGTGACGTCCTGGCCCGGGACCCCGTTGCCGTGCTGGTCCGACACGAGCACCGCCAGGCCGACCGGCAACACCGTCCCCACCGGCTGGATCTGGCCGTCACCGGCGATGGCCTGGGCGCTCTGCGCGGCGTCCGCCAGTCCGGTCGCCAGGAACTCCGTCCGGCCCACGCCTCCCGCCGAGGCGGCGACTTGGTGGACGGCTCCGGCCGTCGTGCCGAGGGTGAACTCGGTGGACGCCTGGCCGTTAGCGTCGGTTGTAGCCGAGTCCACACTCACCGACCCGCCGCCAGACACCACGGTGAAAAATATTTCGATGCCCGGTACCGCCCCACCACCCGGGTCGCTCACCCGCACCACGAGTGGCTCCGGCAGCATATTCGCCACCACCGCGGATTGGAGATCTCCGGACAGCTTCTCCACATCCGATCCCACCGGGAAGACGTTGATCTCGGAGGTCTTCGAGAGAGATCCCAGGGAAGCCGTGACGGAGGCGACACCCGTACCCGTGGCCGTCACCGTCCCGCCAGCCGACACCGCGATGACCGACGGGTCGCTGGGCTCGAATTGTACGGTCGTGTCGATCACGTTCCCTTCGGCGTCGTATACTGTCGCCGTGAGATCCTCCGTCGCCCCGACCGCATCCAGCTGCACCCTGGACGGGACGAGGGTCAGGCTCGCCGGTTGTCCCCCCACCGGGCGGGTGGATTCCCCGCAGGCGTAGGCCAGAAGGGACACGGCAGACACGAACGCTGCAATGCGCAGAGGTAGCTTCAGTTCCATCACGACTCCATACGACGCTGGGAAGTGAGGGCGTCCCGTGCAGCGGCCCTCACCATTCAATCCCTCACCCTTAATGGTAGTTCCCTATTTCAAGGTCCGCTCGAACAATTTGTGAATCCGGCGGTACTCGTCTATCCAGCTGGTGATCTGGCGGAATCCGTGGGGCTCCACCGGGTACATGGCCACCTCCCAGTTTTCCTTCTTCAGCTCGATGAGCCGCTGTGTGAGACGAACGGTGTCCAGAAAGTGGACATTGTCGTCCACCATGCCGTGGGCCATCAGCAGGTGTCCTTCGAGCCCTTCGGCAAAGTAGATCGGCGACGATCGTTTATACGCCAGCGTGTCGTGTTGCGGCTCGTTGAGAATGTTGGACGTATAGCCATGGTTGTAGTGGGCCCAATCAGTCACCGGACGCAGGGCCGCCCCGGCCTTGAAAACGCCGGGTTTGGTGAACATGGCCATCAGGCTGATGAAACCGCCATAGCTGCCCCCGTAGATCCCGATCTTCTCCGGGTGGATCCCCATGTTCTCCACCAGCCACCGGGCCCCATCGACTTGGTCGTCGAGATCCCTTCCTCCCATGTGACGATAGATGGCCGTCCGCCAGTCCCGGCCGTGACCCGCGCTGGCCCGGTAATCGATGTCGATCACCGTATACCCCTCGGAGGCGAGGAGGTGGTGGAACATGTATTCCCGGTAATAGTTCGACCACCAGTTGTGGACGTTTTGCGTGTATCCTGCCCCGTGCACGAAGATGACCGCGGGGCGCTGCCCTGCCGGTACCGGGTTGTGCGGCTGATAGAGGCGAGCCGGCACTCCCACACCGTCGTTGGCGGGGATGGTCACGATCTCCGGCACGATCCAGTCGTAGCTGCGCCATTCCTCGGTCGTGCTCAGGGTGACTTGCCGCATCTCCCGACCGGCCCGGTTCTCCTGCACGTAGAGCTCCGGGGGCCGGTTGGCTTCCGAGTGTCGGATGGCCAAGCGACGACCGTCGGGGGACACCTCCACGTCCTGCCGTCCCACGGTCCGCGTGACCTGCGTCAGGGTGCCGCCGCCCGCCTGCATCGTGTAGAAATGGATCTCGCCAAAGCCCTCTTTGTTGGCCGTGATGTACCAGGTCTCCCCGTCGGGAGAGAGCCGAGCCGAGAGCACTTCCCACTCCCCACTCGTGAGCGCCTGCGCCTCACCTCCCACCGCCGGTACGGTGTACAGATGTGCCCACCCGGTCGTCTCCGATCCGAAGTACACCGTCTCGCCGTCGGGCATGAACCCGGCGGTGTTGTAAGACGGACCCGCGAGCCACGCGTCGTCGTGCAGATGGTCGACCACCCGCTCCTCCATCGAGGGCAGGTCGACGACTACATACCAGCGATCCTCGTTGTCGTGGGTTTCCACTCGCACTAGCGCGTGGCGCGAGTTCGGCGACACGGCCAAGCCACGCATGTTCCGATCGCCCGTGCCGACGCTGTCCCCGACAAAAGTGACCTCCCCCGTGGCCACCTCCAGGATCGCCGCTCGCGACTTGGACTGCACGTCGCCCACCTTCGTGCGGATGTTGCGGGTCGACGCGTATCCGTCGTCGGTGACCCACACGGCCATCTCGGTTTGCTGCGAGCCCCGAGGCCGCTCCGTTACCGTCAACAGGACATAGTCGCCGTTGGGAGATACCTGCATGCCGCCGGCCGTGCGATCCGCCCCTGGATAGAACGGCTTCGGACGATCGTCCTCCTCTCCGCCTTGCGCGTCGACCCCGACGGCCTGTGTCGTGACGCCTCGACGAATCACGTCGAACAACTCCTGCTGTTGGTCGATGAGGAACTTGCGCTGTCCCTGAGACTCCGTCGGCTCCCGAGGCGCGTCGCCGCGACGAATGTCCGTCAGTTGGCGAATGGCGCCGCGTTCGAGATCCATCGCAAAGGCATTGCCACCTCGCAGGAAGAAGATGCTCTCTCCGTCGGCCGACCACCGAGGCGCCTGTTCATTCTCGAAGGTCTCGGTGAGGAACCGTTTCCGTCCGTCGTCCCACAACACGAGATCCTCCGACACCGAGTAGATCGCACGCCGGCCATCCGGCGACCAAACTGCCCTCCCTGCCAACACCGTGTCCGCCACCTCGTCAGGGATGCGCTCCGGATCCCCGCCTCCGGCCGCAACGCGGTACGGCACCGCCGTGGTGTCCACGCCAGGCTGCTGCCATCGGAAGTAGATATACCGGCTGTCCGGCGACCAACTGAACACGGCCCCGCCTCCAGAGAACCCGCCACCGCCACGAAGCCTCTGTGGCGCCGAGCCGACAAGCTCGGGACCGCGCATGATGTTCTCCACGGTCAGTTCGAAATCCTGTGCGGCGACCGATGCCGCCCCACCGACGGCCAACAGGATGACCGCCAACACGCCTGTCACAAATGATCTCGAATGCATAGTGCGACTCACTCCGTCTCTGGTTCTGGATATTCGGCCGAAGGTGATCACGGGCTGGGCTACTCCTTTATCTATACCAGTGATCGGCAACGATCGTGGCAAACCCGCGGTACTCCTGGCCGTCCACCCTGAGTACCACGAGGTAGGTGCCCGGAGCGGCAGGAGTGTAGACCTTGTTGGGGTCTCGGTTCTGCTGCTGGGCCCCGAATCCACCGCCGCCAAACCCGCGCCGGCGCCCCGCCGTCTGCTGCCGTTCCTGCTCGGTGCGCTCGCGGCTCGACGTCATGTCCCACTGGGCGCTGTTGAGACCGGTCTCGTTGCTGCCCTCGAACTCCGCGATCATCCGCGCGCCCTGGTACACCTCGATGGTGGGCGTCTCAAACGCGGGGCTCTTCAGACTGTAATTGATGACGACGGCATTGGGCTCGCTCCCCCCGTCGTAGTTTGAAAAGCTCGCGACGGTGCGGTCGTTGTTGACCCAGCGCACCTTGTACTCGACGCCGAATAGGTGGACGTCCGACGCCAGGACCTCCGGCGTCAGCTCCTGCAGCCAGGTGATGTCCGTGATGAAGATCCCGCGGCCGTGGGTACCCACCACCAGGTCGTTCTCCCGCGGGTGGATCTTCAGATCGTGCACCGGCTGTGTGGGCATATCGCCCTTCATCTTGTTCCACCTGCTACCGCCGTCGATGGAGACATACACCGCCAACTCGGTTCCCACAAAGAGTAAGTTGGGATTCCGGTGGTCCTCTCGGATCACGTTGATCGGTTCGTCCGGCAAATTCGCTGCGATGGAAGTCCACGTTTCTCCGTAGTCCGTGGTCTTGTAGACGAACGGTCGGAAGTCGTCACGCCGGTATCCCGTGTACGACACGTACGCGGTACCGGGGAAGTGGTTCGACGCCTCGACGCGGCTCACCCAATACTCGGGGTTGCCCCCGACGCGGTCGTTCAGCTTGGTCCAGTTCTCTCCACCGTCGCGCGTAACTTGGACGTTGCCGTCGTCGGTTCCCACCCAGATCACACCGGGAATGATGGGCGACTCGTCGACCGTCGTGATCGTCGCGTACTGGATGTTGCCGATCCCCACGATCTTCGCCGAGTCCGCGTTGGTCAGATCGGGGCTGATCACCTCCCAGTTCTCGCCCCGGAAGGTGGATTTGAGCAGCATGTTCGACCCGTGATAGATCACCTTGCTGTCGTGGGGCGAGATCAGGATCGGGGCATTCCAATTCCAACGTAGGTCCGGCGTGCCCGTGTACCGAATGCTGCGGCGCTCCCCGGTGGCCTGGTCGAGCCGGCTCAACGGACCGAACTGGGACTCGTTGTAGAGCCAGCGCGAATCCGTGGGATCGGGCTCGTTGTACATGCCGTCGCCACCACCCACGCGCTCCCAGTCCTCGAACAGGATGGGACCCCCGCCCCGTTTGGTGCTCGGGCCCTTTTGCGAGCCGTTGTCCTGTAGCCCGCCGTAGACGTTGTACGGGAAATCCATGTCGAGGCCGATGGCGTAGAACTGGGCCAGGGGAATGTTGTCAGGGTGGAGCCAGTTCTCACCACCGTCATAGGTGATCCCCATCCCGTGGTCGTAGCCCAGCAGCATGTGTCTCGAATCGCTGGGATTGATCCACAACACGTGATTGTCGCCGCCGAAGTTGAACGGGCGTCCCCACTCCGTCCCGCCGTCGGTGGTCTCGTACATGCGGGCGCTCAACACGTATACGTGATCGACGTCGTTCGGATCGACGACGATCTTGCCGTAGTAATAGGGAGGACCTCCACCCACATGGATGGAGTCGGGGCTCGTCCGCCGCCACGACATGCCGGCGTCGTCCGAGCGCCACGCCCCGTCGTTGTTGGGACGGACCCGCGGAGGCCGACCCTCGAGAAGCTCCTGATGGCGCTCGTCGTCGGAAACACCTTCCGAGTTGGTGTCCTCGATGGTGGCATAGATCGTGTTGGGTTGCGACGGGGCAATCGAGAGCCCGATCCGTCCGAGCATCCCACCCGGCAATCCGTTCTCGATCTTCGTCCAGTTACGGCCACCGTCCGTGGTCTTGTAGATTCCGCTCCCTGGTCCTCCCTGGTTGAAGGTCCACGGGCGCCGCACCTTGTCGTACGTCGCCGCGTAGAGGACGTCGGGATCCCGCGGGTCCATGACCACGTCCACCACACCCATGTCCTTGCCGTGATCTCTGATCCCGAGGACCTTGTTCCAGCTGCGCCCGCCGTTGGTGGTCTTGTACAGCCCACGCTCCGAATTCTCGGAATACAGGTGGCCGAGGGCGGCGACGTATACGATGTCGGGGTTCGCCGGATGAATGATGATGCCGCCGACGTGGTGCGATTCCGGTAGGCCCATGTTGGTCCAGGTCTCTCCGGCATCGGTCGACTTGTAGACACCATCGCCCCAATAGGTGCTCCGGGAATTGTTGGCTTCACCCGTCCCGACCCAGACGATGTTGGGATCCGACGGCGCCACCTGGACGTCGCCGATGGAGATCACGCTCTGATTGTCGAAGATCGGCTCCCAGGTAATCCCGGCGTTGACCGACTTCCACAGACCTCCCGAGCCGGTCGCCGCGTAGATGGTGTTGATGTCCTGCAGCGGCACCGCAAAGTCGACATAGCGTCCCCCTTGTCGGGTGGGTCCGATCGACCGGTAGTGCACGTTCGCAAAGAACTCGTCGGACACCTGTTGTGCCGTCGAATCTGTCACCACGAGCGCCAGGGCGGCCATCAGGCCGAGCATCACCCTGGGATTTGTCGCGGCTGAAGAACGGAAGCGTCGTGACATTGTTGGTCTTCCCCTCTCATATGTGAAGCGCGTTCACTGGGAAATACGCGCACCTCATCCCGAATGCTCGCGCCGAACCTGGTTGGCCGCCCGGGTTCTCGCAACCTTGGCCACCTCCGATACCCACAGCGCGTAGGAGTTCGCCGGCGACGATCGGTCTGTGCGCTCTGACACATCGCATCGGCGAGCCGACGGTTAGTGTCCACCTGCCACCGGACGAGTCCAGGACAATGGACCGGTCCGAATCAGAACTTGATGGTGTGGACCAGCAGAGCGCTCCCAACTCCCAGGGCCGCGCCACCTACGACATCGGAGGGAAAGTGTCTGGCGGACGCCACCCGAAACGCCCCCACCGTCGCCGCGACGGCGAGGGCTCCGATCCGGGCAGCGGTGCCGGGCGAGGACTTGCTCAACACGTAGCTGGTGGCAACGGCAAACGCCACAGCAGTGTGCCCCGACGGAAAGGACGGGTCGTGGTCAGCCGGATCCAATTCCAGAGCCAGGTCGGTGTAGAAGATGGGGCGGGGACGATCGATGAGCTCCTTCAGAAAGTTCGTGGCCCCGACGGCCAAGGCGGCCGACTCCACCGACGCGACGACGTGGGGACGCCCTGCCGAGTTGCTCCTGGCCATGTCCCACCATGTGGCGGCCGCCAGGGCGAGCACCAGCCCGTCGCTGAGAGCGCTCCATCCGTCCCGCGGCTCGGCCACGGCCCAGCGATCGAATGGAGGGAGATCCGCGGGATCACAGGGGAGGCAGTCATATGAGATCCGCGGGATCACAGGGGAGGCAGTCATATGTCCAACCGTCGAAACCGAAGAGCTGGGGGGCCAGGTACAAACCCCCGGCCGCACCGAAGACAAAGACGTCCGAGATCGTAAATATCGGCTCCGCTGGAGCTTGTGCGGCAGCCGGCAGGGGACGCCCTAAACCGGTGAGTAGTAAAAAGATGGCCCATCCGAGGATGGGCTTGTGCCGGGATACGGTGACGGGTACTATCGTAAGGCCCGGAAGAAGGTCTTTCAGGGTCTGCGACCTTTGAAACGCAACTTCTCTTTTCAGAGCTGAGGTTCAGTGGACATCCAGACGCTACAGCAGGTCCAGCTCTTCGACAAGTGCAGGAACTATACAAAGGCGCGTGAAGTGCAGGCCGCCGGCCTGTATCCGTACTTCAAGCCCATCTCCGAATCGGAAGACACGGTCGTCACGATCGAGGGCAAACAGCGCATCATGATGGGGTCCAACAACTATCTGGGCCTTACCCACCACCCCAAGGTGTTGGAGGCTTCCCGCAACGCCCTCGAGCGCTATGGGTCGGGGTGCACCGGAAGCCGGTTCCTCAACGGGACTCTCGACCTCCACGTGCAGCTCGAGCAGAGACTGGCCGCCTTCCTCGGCAAGGACGACGCGCTCGTGTTGTCCACTGGATACCAGGCGAATCTCGGGTTGGTGTCGGGCCTGGTGGGACGGGGCGACATGGTGCTCATCGACAAGCTGGACCATGCGTCGATCGTCGATGGGGCCAAGATGTCGTACGGACAGACCGAGCGGTTTGCCCACGGGAGCCTCACGCAACTCGAACGGCTCCTGGAGAGGCACCAAGACCGTGGTGTCATGGTGATCGTGGACGGTGTG
>JBDHAF010000157.1:0-25917 GCA_039588255.1 Gemmatimonadota bacterium
CCGGCTACCGGTGACGAGAGGTGGCGGCGTCCATCCCAGGTGGTCGGCCAACGGCCGCGAGCTGTTCTATCGCAGCGGGAGACGATTGATGGCATTGGACGTACGTGCGGATTCGTCCGGATTGAGCTTCGGCACACCGAGCGTTGTGTACGAATTCGCTACGGTCCTAGGCAGGTGGATCACCTACTACGATCCTCACCCCGATGGCGTCCACGTGGTGGTCGTCGATCCGATTCCGGCGCGGCGGAGGCCTCCTGTGGTGGTCCTCAACTGGTTCGAGGAGTTGAAGGCGAAGGTGGGGAACTAAGGCATCCGCCCGGTCGCAGCTCAGTCAACGAAGAAGGGGGAGCCGGATCTCCTAGCCTATGCGAGCCAGCACTCTCTGAAGTGCCTCCTCTGCGAGGCGTCTCCACTCGCTCACCTCCTCATCGCCACGTTCCCAGAGGGCCAAGGCGTCGCCATACCGCAAGGCGGCTTCAGCGAAGGCACCACGGCGCTCGGCGAAGTCGCCCAACTCCAGCGACGAACGTGCCGTGTAGAAGGCCGCCCAGTTGTGGGGTGGCACAAAGGAACGGTACAGCGGCTCGGCTTCGTTGATCTTCCCGCGCGCCCGAAGCACCTCGGCCAGATGAAATCGCATCCCCGGCTCGGGATGCGCCTCGCCGACGTTGTTGGAATGGATCGTCCACTGATCGAAGGCGCGTCGCGCCTCCCGTTCCGCCATCTCGAGGTCACCGCGCCGGACTGCTAGCCGCGCTTCGATGTCCGCCGCAAGGGATCCTGTCCAATCCCATGGAGTGTCACCCTGCGGGATAGCCGCGAGGGCGCGCTGCCAAATCCGAGCCTCTGTGGTGTCACCGAATGTTGCGTGGTATCCGGCGACGGCCCACCCCGTACCCCACACCATCGGTTTTTCGTATAGCAGCGCCTCGAGGGAATCGGCGGGGGCATACGCCGCGAGTTCGGCCATGGCTCTCTCCGTGGCCGCTGAATCGCCGACGCCGGCAAGCATCGAGGTCACAAACAACGTGTTGACGGTCGACCGGATCGCATCGAGCCGGCCCCCCCTCACAAGCGAGTCATTGGCCGTCACCCTCCCCTCCCCGAACCACAACTGCGTACGCGCTCCAAACCCGGTACGCTGGTGCAGGACGGGCATCGAGTCGGCCATCAGCTCTTGGAAGAAGCGCTCAGCCAGTCTCGGTTGTGTCGCCCTGAGGTCTCGCAATACCGTCGTGACCACTGGGATGGGCTGCATTGCCAATGTGCGGAGAATGGAATCTTGCGCTGGTCCGGACGCACGATACGCCTGCACCGCGCCGAGCGTCGCCCGGGTATAGGTGCTGGTGGAGTCCACCGCCACGAGACGATCGAGGTTACGCTGCAGCTTTTCGTCGTCGCCCGTCCACATGGCCAGGCGCATCAAGGTCGCGTATGCCAGAGCATCGCTAGAGTCGACTGCTACGACCCGTGCGAAGGCCGCCTCGATTTCGTCCACGTCCTTGTCCAGCTGCCAGCCATGCGTGAGATAGGTGAACGCGACACCGCGCAGCGCCTCGAGGTCGAGGGAATCGAGCTCCAGGACTTGGCCAAAGAGGGCCGCCGCCTCGAGACCGCGCGTGTCGTCCAGGGCACGATTCGCCTCCACGCGCAGCCGGTTGCGCGGAGAAAGCCGATCGCGATGTGCCATCGCCCGATCGATGATCTCCGTCAGCCCGATGAACGGCTGGCCGTTCTCGAACAGCACCGACGAGCGGATCTTGAACTGCTCCAGATACGCAAGCGCGAACGTCGTATCCAATGCGACCGCGCGCTCGATGGGCTCCTGCGCTTCTTGAAACCGACCCCGGTAGCTGAGGCTCTTGGCCTCGAGGTACGCCTTCATGGCATCGATATTCTCGGTCGCGAGCGTCTCGATCACCGGCACGGTAGGAAGGGTGTCGCGGCTCCACACTTCCGACACGACGTCGATCGCCAGGCGGTTGACGGCGGCTCCGAGACTGTCGGCCGAGGCGCCCGAACGGAGTGTCGTGCGCAGCTCCCCTTCCTCATCGTAGAGTCGCACTGAGACGATGACCCGTCCCCCGGCCGATGTGACCGAGCCGAGCATGACCGTTGAGGCGGACACCCGACCGGCTACGCCCAGCGCCTCGTCCAACTCCGGGACGCGTAGCAGGTCCTGGCCCGTGTTCCGGAGCGATCGCCACACCGTCGTGGGATCGGCGACTCGCACGCCAACCGTGCCATCCAACGTCGCTGCAAGGAGATCCGCTATGCCTTCTCCCAGCGATCCGGTCTCGTTGCCAATCGCCCTGAACGGAAAAACCACGAGACTGGCGCGTTCTTCCCGCGCCTGTGCGAAGGGCGTGGTCAGAAACACGAGCGCTATGACAAATACGGCGACGAGGGCCGCACCTGCCGTCAACACGTGCTTGAGTGGGACTTGCCTCCCGAGTCCTGTGACCCTTTGGAGCGACGTACGAATTCGCCGGCTGCTGCGCCTTCCCACGAGCGCGCCCGCGAAGTCCGCTGGCGTATCGAATCGATCCGCGGGGGTCGGGTCGAGGGCTCGCCGGAGCACCGCATCAAACTCAGGCGTAATATTGGTTCGGATGAGGGCGAGTGACCGGACCTCCCCAGCCATTTGCCTCGCCAAAATCGCCCTCGGGGTGGGACCAGTGTACGGTGGTTCGCCCCCCAGCATCTCATACACGACGCAAGCGAGAGAGTAGACGTCGGTGCGCCCGTCAAGCCACGACTCGCCGGCAGCTTGCTCGGGGCTCATGTAGGCCGGCGTCCCCATCGCAATGCCGGTTGCGGTGATCTCTTCGGCCCCAGTCAAATCGAGTGCTCTGGCTATACCAAAGTCCGCGAGAATAGCTCCGCCCGGTGACAAAAGGATATTCTCGGGTTTGATGTCGCGATGGATGACGTCATGACTGTGTGCGTAGGTCAGCGCGCTGGCAACTTGGCGCGTGATTTGGGCGACATCATCCAGCGAAAGCTGTTTTTCCCGGTTGAGGCGGTCGCGCAACGACTCTCCCTCAACGTATGGCATGACATAGTAGAGGAACCCTCCCGCTTCGCCCGAATCGTGGAGGGGTAGGATGTGGGGATGTTGGAGCTTGGCGGTAACCTCTATCTCTTTGAGAAACCGCTCTGCCCCCAAAGCTGCGGCGAGTTCGGGCCGCAGGACCTTCACCGCCACCTTGCGGTGGTGCTTCAGGTCTTTGGCAAGGTAGACGGTCGCCATTCCGCCCGCGCCAAGCTCGCCCTCGAGAACGTAGCGGTGGGCCAGGGCGGACTTGAGCCGCTCAAAGGAATCTGTCATGCCGCAGTGGCCGATTCGTCAGAGTCAGCGGATGGGCGCAGCGAACTCGACCCCCCCGCCGATCTAAACTTGCGACAAACGCAGGTACCCCGCCACAGCGTGAAGATCCAGCGGGCCCCTTCGGCACCCTCGGCCTCTCTCGGACGCGTGGGGTCGAAGGTCGGTGGGGGTGTTACCAGCGTCCGCCCACTGGTGTACCTTAAAGAATTCCTTAGAAAATCCTAATCCTGATTGAGGAGAGCACCGATGAAACGACGTGCTTTTGTCCGGTCCACGCTTGCCGCCGCGGTGGGCGCCTCGTTTGGCGGCAAGCCATCGCCGCTGTTCGCCCGCTACCAGGCTGCTTCTCAGGATCCAAGAGACCTGGATGCCATCACCGGCGACGGCGGGCAAGTCACGCTACGGGGCAAGGCAATCGCCGAGCTGAAGGACCGTCTCCGGGGACGGCTCCTGCTGGCCCGCGATGATGGCTACGATGAGGCCCGGATGATCCTCAATCCTTCCTTTGACAAGCGCCCCGCTCTCATCGCCCAGGTAACGGGCACGGCCGATGTTCGCAGTGCGGTAGAATTCGCTGCGGAGCACAGTCTCTTGGTCGCGGTGAAATGCGGGGGGCACAGTTTCTCGGGGAAATCGACTTGCGACGGGGGCATGATGATTGACCTATCACCGTTCCGCAACGTCCGCGTCGATCCCGTGGCTCGCAGGGCACGGGTTACGGGCGGCAGCCTGTTGGGGCAACTGGATCATGAATCCATGGCCTACGGTCTGGTCACGCCCATGGGGACCGTATCGCACACCGGTGTTGGAGGCCTGGTGACCGGCGGTGGATTCGGCCGGCTGGCACGCCGGTTCGGCCTCGCCGTCGACAACCTCACGGCCGTCGATGTAGTGACGGCCGACGGGCAGTTCCGTCGGGCAAACAAGGACGAGAACCCTGATCTGTATTGGGGCGTGCGCGGGGGTGGCGGAAACTTCGGGATCGTGACGTCCTTCGAGTTCCAACTCCACCCGATGCAACGACAGGTCGTCGGAGGCAACATACTGTTTCCGATCGCCAGTGCCCGGGACCTCCTCAATTTCTACGGGGAGTTCAGCGCCGAGGCCCCCGACGAGCTTTCCATGGGTATCGTGATGGTCCGCCCACCGGGAGGAGCGCCCGGCATGGCCGGCTTCAGCGTGTGCTACTCAGGATCCGAGAACGAGGCGGAGCGCGTTCTCGCACCCGTCCGGAGGCTGGGTCAGCCGCTGGTCGACGGCATCCAGGCCATCGACTACGTGGCGCTCCAGCGGTCCGGCGATAACGACGATCCGAGAGCCCGCGCTGCGTACCTGAAGAGCGGTTTTGTCCCCGAATTCCCACCGGGGTTGGCCTCCGCGATCGTCGAGGGTTTCGAGGGGCACCCGTCTCGGACAACGGTCATCGCTTACCAGCAGAGCGGAGGAGTCATTGGGCGCGTGCCGAACGACGCCACGGCGTTTTCGCACCGGGACGCGGCAGGCAACCTGCTGGCCGTAGTCGATTGGAGCTTCGGCGACGACCCGACCGACCACATTGCCTGGTTGAGAGCCTACTGGGCGCGACTCGAGCCGTTCACTCAAGGATTCTATACGAACGACGCGGGAGTCGACGAGACTGCTGCGACTATCAACGCCAACTACCGGGGCAACTACCCACGGTTGGTGGAAATCAAGAACAAGTACGACCCGGGCAATCTGTTCCGCCTGAACGCGAACGTGCAGCCGACAGCGTAAATGAAAATAGAAACTTAGGTTCTGCAGGAGAGAAAGCGGGGGCGGCGTTCCTGTGTTCCATCCTCGACGCACTCGAGGCGCTAAATCTCCATCCCGCTGATGCTCGTGCGGACCGGTGTACCTGACCGCACTTCGACGGAACGGCGTGGAGTGCTCTGGTAGATGTTTCTGATGCGCTTTCTACGTCCTGTGAGGTAACTCGGGGAACCTCTATGCGGTGGGGGAGAGTGGTGTAGTCAGTCAAGTAACGCGTTGAGCTGCATCAGACATCATACTTCCCCTCTGGGCCTCCACCCTGCACCTTAAGCCAGCCAACGACATCCGCCATGCACATTCCGCGGGGAGCTGCCCATGTGCGCACTTCAACGACTCGCTCTGTCGGGGACGATTACTCTAGCCGGTCTCACGGCGTGCGGGCCTCCGCCACAGCCCATCGATGTCGTGGAAACGACCATCGCCGACATCCAGGAGGCGATCACCTCCGGCCGGACGACGTGCCGCATGGTGGTGCAGGCATATCTCGATCGCATCGAAGCCTACGACAAGTCCAAGAATCTCAACGCCATTACGGTGGTCAATCCCAACGCGCTCACGCGAGCCGACGAGATCGACGCCGCCGTCGACCGTGGGGACGACCTCGGGCCGCTGTTCTGCGCACCGATGCTTATCAAGGACAACTACGACACCCACGATCTCCCGACCACCGGCGGCTCCATCGCGTTGAAGGACCATTTGCCGCCGGACGATGCGTTCATGGTGCGGAAGCTCCGAGAGGCCGACGCCGTGGTGGTGGCCAAGACCAACATGGCGGAGTGGGCGTTCAGCCCGCGCCAGACGGTGAGTTCATCCTATGACACAACGGCCAACGCCTACGCGTTGGACCGGGTCCCGGCGGGGTCCAGCGGCGGCACCGCGTCAGGGGTGGCGGCGAGCTTTGCGGTAGCGGGGATGGGCACCGACACCGGTAACTCCATCCGGGGACCGTCGTCACACCTTGCCCTCTTCGGCATCCGGTCGACGATTGGGTTGACGAGCCGCGACGGCGTCATCCCCCTGGCGTTCGACCGGGACATCGCCGGCCCCATGACCCGCACCGTGGAAGACGCGGCGCGCATCTTCAACGTCGTGGCGGGTTACGATCCGGCGGATCCCTACACCGAGGCGGGTCGGGGGCGAAAGGCGGACGACTACACCGCGTTTCTCGACTCCGCCGGCCTTCAGGGCGCCCGCATCGGCGTGCTGCGCGCCCTGGTAGACACCGAAGATGCCGATTCCGCCGTAACCGCTATCTTCGAGCGTGCAATCGAAGATCTGACGCGACTCGGCGCAGTCATCGTCGATCCCTTCGTGGTGGAGACTTTCCAAGACCATCTGCGTGCGAGAAACGGCTGTGCCCGGTTCCGCTACGACATGCACGAGTATCTGAAAACCCGTGGCGACGACGTGCCCATCAAAGACGTGATGGAGGTCCTCGAGACGGGGCAGTTCTCTCCTTACATCGAGCGCCGGCTCCACAGCTTCGGCCGCGGGCCGGCGGACGTGGCGCCGGAAGACCGGGATCCCCCGTGCCCCCCTTATAAGGATCACCCGGGACGACAGGCCTTCATGCGGGACGTGGTGGCGGCCATGGACGCGGCCAACGTGGAGACGATCATCTATCCCACGTGGACCAACCCGCCGGCACACCTCGACAACGCCATCGAGGAGTACAAGGGCGACAACAGCCAGCGCGTCGCCCCCGCCACGGGATTGCCGGCGGCGACGGTGCCCATGGGGTTCACCTACGGCAACCTGCCGGCGGGTTTGCAGATTCTGGCGCGCCCTTATGACGAAGCCGTGATCTTCAAGCTGGCCTATGCGTACGAACAAGGCACGCATCACCGGAGGCCGCCGGAGGGGTATCCGTCGCTACTCGAACAAACCGACCAGCAGTAACCGAGGTGGAAGACATTGCCATGATCAGAATCAGACCGGCGCTCGCCGCGGCGTCCCTGCTCGCCGTGTGTGCGACGCCACTCGCGGCACAGACGGCGGTTCCCGCCGCGCGCGTCGACAGTGTGTTCATCGATCTCAACCGGAGTGACCACCCCGGCTGCAGCATCGCCATCTTCCGCAACGGAGAGACGGGCTACGCACGGGGTTACGGCATGGCCAACCTGGAGTACGGGATCGCCCTGTCGCCGCGATCGGTGTTCCACATTGCCTCAATATCCAAACAGTTCACGGCGTTTTCCGTGGAGTTGCTCGTGTCGGAGGGCAAGGTGTCGTGGGACGACGACATCCGAATGTACGTACCGGAAATCCCGGACTACGGACACACCATCACCCTGCGACACCTGGTGCATCACACCAGCGGTATTCGGGATCAGTGGAACCTGCTGTCCATGGCGGGATGGCGCTGGGAAGCCGACCTGGTGACACAGCGCGACGCCATCGACGTCATGTCCCGCCAGCAGGCTCTCAACTTCGACCCGGGCGACGAGTACCTCTACAGCAACAGCGGCTTCACGCTGTTGGCCGCCGTGGTGGAGCGGGTGAGCGGCCAGACCCTCCGCCAGTTCGCGGAAGAGCGGATCTTCGCGCCGCTGGGAATGACCAGCACCCACTTCCACGACGATCACCAGACCGTGGTGCCGGATCGAGCGTATGGGTACCAACGCGACCAGACGGAAGGATGGAAGATCTCCATTCCCGACTTCGCCATCGTGGGTGCCAGCAGCCTGTTCACCACCGTGGAGGACATGGCGAAGTGGAACCGCAACTTACGCGACCACACGTTGGGGGACGACGCCCTGTTCGATCGCTTCCTCTCCACGGGCGTGCTCAATTCCGGGGAAGAACTGACCTATGCCCACGGGATCGTGGTCTCCGAGTATCGCGGCGCCACGACGGTCGGACATGGCGGTGCCGACGCGGGATACCGGAGCAACTACCTCCGGTTTCCGGAGCACGACGTGGGGATCGTGAGCTTCTGCAACTTCGCGGGCGCGAATCCCGGACAGTATGTCCGACAGGTGGCGGGCATCGTGCTGGAGGATGTGCTCGAACCGGTGGCCGAGGCGCCCGAAGCCCCCGACGTGGACCTTGACCGCTGGGGATCGACCTTCGAGACGATGTCCGGCTTCTATGGAGATCCCAGAACGGATGTCCCGGTGCACGTCTTCACCTACGAGGGGCAGGCTCGAGTCACCAGCGGTTTCGGGCGGGGCAGGGCCGGCGCACCGCTCATTCCCCTCGGTGGAGACCGCTTTCAAGTGGGCACGAGCGACGACGTCCTGACGGTGAGGATGGAGGACGGCCGACCCCTCGCACTCGTGGCCGAAGAGCGCCGATACCCCTTCGTGGGTCAGTCTCCGGGGCGCGTGGACGGTGACGAGTACATCGGACGAGTACATCGGATCGTATGCGAGCGACGAGCTCGGCACCGAGTACGGTGTGGCGCTGGACACCAGCAACGCGACCAACCTGTTCTTGGTGCATCGGAAGCTCCCGCGCCAACGGCTCCGACCGTGGGGACCGGATGGGTTCTCCACTGGACGTGGCTGGATCACGTTTGCCCGGAGCGCGGATGGCCGGGTGACCGGATTTACGTCCAGTAGTGGGCGGGTGCGCAAGGTGCGGTTCATCAAGCGGTAGGGTGGTCGTGCTACACCCGGGTATCTGCCTTCAGCTTCGCGCTAATCGTGGGTCTCCCGATGCGCCGGTGACTCATCGGACACAGCCGTTTCGGCGCCGGACGCAGACTACTGGAGTATTCCGCGCCTTTGGCGAGCGAAGCATCGCCATTCTTGTCCGGCAATAGATTGTCAGAGACACCGGCAAACTTTGCTTCCTCCTCCACCTCCAAATGAGAAAAAACCTCCAATGGTGATCTACGTCACCGTACCGTTGGTGATGTAGGTTACAATAACCCGCTCCACTACGTTTTGGTCTTCCTTTTTCGGTTGACCCGCGTCGCTTTTTGCTGGTATTTTTAACATGGAATCGTAGCAAAAACTCCTTAGAGTTACCGTCGTTGTTCCGGGCCAACGACTTAACTCGGTCTCCAATCTTTTGATTCAGAGGTTGCCATGATGTCGCAACGTACGGTGAGGAGCCTTTGGCTCATCGCGCTGGTAGTGGGTGTGGTGGGGTGTGGCCAAACAGCAGATCAGCTGCTAGGACCGACAGCTCCGACGGATCCATCGAGTTCCCCAGAGACAACGAGTTTCGATTTCGCGGATCTTCCCGATCTCGGGGGGCATGTTCTGTATTCGCTGGAGGGTATCAACCCATCAGAGGGTCGCCAGCCGGCGTTACGCGAACTGAACCCAATCAACGGGAGTACAGTAAGATCAGTCGATGTGACACTCGACGGCGAAACCGTGGTCAGCGGTAACGGCCTCGCAACGCAACCCGGATCCAACAAGCTGTTCGCATTGCTGACTCTACAAGATGTACCGCAGCGCCTTTTGGTAACGATCGACCCATCCACAGGAGAGGCGACTCGGATCGGCAATACGTTGGATAAATTTGCGAGTCTTGCGTTCAGTTGTGACGGTACGCTTTATGGCGTAACCGGGTGGAAGACGACGGGCCCGCCGGAGTACCTTTATACGTTGGACACGAAAGGCGATGTCCCTCCGATGCCACTCTTTCCGTTGGGGGACGGCACCCAAGGAGGGCGCGCGCTGGCCTTCAACGCTGATAATGAGTTGCTGTATTATGTAACGCTGGATCAGGAGGGGACCGCCCTGTTCTCGGTTGACGTTGGCACGGAGGAGATTCTCCCTATCACGGAGGGTAACTTCACGGGTCCGCCCACGTCCGCCACCTTCATTTCTGAGACCGTGATGTTCGTGGCCTCATCCTTCATGTCAGGCTTCAGCGAGATGTTTATGATGTCAATCGACGGCAATCTGGGAGCTCCCGAGCGGCCTGATCACAATGCGAAAGGGCTCGCATTGGTCCCGTCGCTGTGTCCCGGTGTCATCGAGGTGGACATCGACATCAAGCCGGGTAGCGATCCCAACTCCGTCAACACCAAGAGTAAGGGCAAGCTCCCGGTTGCAATTTTGACCACGGATGCGTTTGATGCCGCGACCGTCGACCCAGCCACCGTGACCATTGGCGATGGGGAAGGCGATGAGACATCGGTCGCCGCACGCAAGAACGGAACGCTCATGGCGAACCTGGAGGACGTGGACGACGACGGTGACCTGGATATGATCCTCCACTTCGACACTCGGAACATTGTGAGCGTTGGCGATCTCAATGGCGTTACCACCAGTCTGATCGTCAACGGTCTCACGCTCGACGAGCAAGCCTTCACGGGAGCCGACGCGGTCCGCGTCGTCCACTGAGCGCTAAAGGACCAGCCCAGGAGCCCCGAGCGTCGACGATGCTCGGGGCTGTTTTTTGAGGGCCCGCTACTCTGCCTAGTGGGCGTTCGGAAGGGAGGTCGGACATACCGACCTCCCCTTTGGCGTGCCAATGCACAGGATCGCGTAGCCCGCCCCCGCATACACCTGGGAACCGTAGCCGCCGTTGAAGCCGAGGACGTCGGCGGATGCCGGGCCGTTGAGCATGGTGTCCTCAGTGGATGGCTGGATCGTGCTTATTCTGAGCGATGGTACACGGCGGCGCATCTGTGGTGAGACACGCGCTCAGAGTGCGTTGCCGCAATGCTTGCAGAATGTGGCGTCCTCTTCGTGACCGCCACGGGCACAGTGGGGACAGCGGGCGGCGGAGTGGACCGGGCCTCCCGGGCGCCCGAGCCGGGTGATCTCGGACGTGACGATGCCGGTGGGCTCTCGGACGTGACGATGCCGGTGGGCACGGCGATGATGGCATATCCCGTGATCATCACCACGGCCGCCAGCGCCTGGCCCAGACTCGTGTTGGGCGAGATGTCCCCGTAACCCACGGTCGTCAGCGTGACGATGGCCCAGTAGACGCTTAGCGGAATGCTGGTGAAGCCGTTGGCGTTCCCTTCGATCAGGTACATGAGGGAGCCGAGGATTACGACCAGGGTCAGCACGGCAAAGACGAAGATCGTGATCTTCCGCCGGCTGGCCCGTAGTGCGGTCATGAGCACGTCGGCTTCCGAGATGTAATGCACGAGCTTGAGAACGCGGAACACGCGGAGGATGCGCAGCAGTCGAATGACGAGGAGGAACTGGGCTCCCGGAATCAGTACGCTGACGTATGTGGGAATGACGGCCAGGAGATCGACAATACCGAAGAAGCTCGTGGCATATCGGCGCGGGCGTCCAACGCAGGTCAACCGGAGCAGGTACTCGATGGTGAAGAGCACGGTGAACACCCACTCGGCAGTGGCCAGTCCTGTACCGTAGTCTGCACGGATATTCTGCACGCTCTCCAGCATGACCACGGCCACGCTGGTCAGGATGACGCCGATGAGCCCCACGTCGAAGGCCTTGCCGGCCGGTGTCTCAGCCTCGAAGATTATGATGTAGAGCTTGAGTCTCCACCCGGTGAGATCGTACGCACCGAGATAGCGACGTTCGAGGGGATTGGGCATAGGACGTCCTCATTTGTACGGGTCCGACGAATACGTCGTCCGCGACCTGCTCATCGCGACCAACGCCTCACAAGATACACCATAGGCTGTCTATGACCGACACGACCGGAATGAGGCGAGCACTGCTGGGCAGCAAGCCGACCCAGGTGGGTGAGCTGGTGGCGGTGTTCGTTGTGGCGTGGGCCGTGATCGCCCTCGCCGGACCCCTGGCGGGGGAGAATCCCGTCGCTGGCCAGGGTGTGGTGTGGGTGGCCAACATCCTGATGCTCGTCACGGTGTGGCTGGGATTGCGCCTCCGCGGCCAGGGGTGGGCCCACTTTGGGCTGCGGTTCCGTGGCGCGAGCCGCCGTACCGTAGTTCGGGCCGTCCTGGTCTCCATCGGGGTCTTCGTGGCTGCGGTGGCGGCGTTTCTCGTGGGCACCATTGTGATGGCGAACATCGTGGGCATCCCGGAAGGCGCCGACCTGAGTGGCTACAACTACCTGAGCGGCAACCTCCCGATGCTCATCCTCGCGTTGGCGGGAGTCTACGTCGTCTCGTCATTCGGGGAAGAGGTCATCCACCGTGCCTTTCTGATCAACCGCATTGCGGAATTGGGTGGCGGTGGAAAGACCGCGTGGCGGGTGGCCGTCGTGACCAGCTCAGTAGTGTTCGGCCTCGTGCACTATGCCTGGGGAGTCACCGGAATCGTACAGACCGCGTTCATGGGATTGGCCCTCGGCGTGTCGTACCTCGTCGTGGGGCGGAATCTATGGGTGACGATTCTCGCTCATGCCTATATGGACACGATTCTGATGGTGCAGATGTACCTTGCACCGGGGTAAGGCTGTGACACGACCGACGGAGGTTTACTGAGCGGATAAATGGTGTAATATCTGTTCTCTGGCAGCCCGGGCCGGCACTCCCGAAGCCACACCACACACTTATCGCAGGGGAAGAACACGTTGGATAACCAGGCATTCCTCCGCGCCGACGGGCGCGAGCCGCACCGCGATCGGACCCGCGCGATTCTCCAGCAGCACCCCGAGATCCGCAAGCTCGTCGGGCGGAATCCCTTTACCGCGGTGGCCGTGGTGGGTCTGGTCGGGCTCCAGCTAGGCCTTTCCTTTATAGTAAGAGACGAACCCTGGTGGATGAGCGTGCTCCTGGCCTACGTGGTGGGGGCGTTCATCGCACACGGCCTGTTCGTGTTGATGCACGATTGCGGCCACAACCTCATCTTCAAGCGGCGCGCGCTGAATTCGCTGCTGGGTATCTTGTCCGCCCTCCCGTCGCTCACGCCCTCGGCCGCCTCCTTTCGCCGTTATCACATGAAGCACCACGCGTTTCAGGGTGTCTACGACCTCGATGGGGATTTGCCCAGCGAGTGGGAGGCGCGCTGGGTGGGCAACGGCACGATACGCAAAGCCATCTGGTTGTTGTTCTTTCCCCTGTTGATGGCGTTTCGGCCGATGCGCGTGCGCGAGATGAAGTACTTGGATGGCTGGACCGTCGCCAACTGGATCATCTCGTTGGCGTTCACGGCCGGTGTGTTCGTGGCGTTCGGATTCAACGCGATCCTGTACCTCTTCTGGTCGATGGCTTTTTCACTGGGATTACACCCGGTCGGCGCGCGTTGGATTCAGGAGCATTATCTGTTCCACCCGCCTCAGGAGACGTACAGCTACTACGGGCCGATGAACGTCCTAGCCTTCAATGTCGGCTACCACAACGAGCATCACGACTTTCCTGCGATTCCCTGGAGCCGCCTTCCCAAGGTCCGCGAGATCGCCCCGGAGTGGTACAACGGCCTGGCGTATCACATGTCGTGGCTCAGGTTGCTGGCCCGGTTCCTGTTCGATCCCGGCATTACGCTCTATTCGCGGGTCGTGCGTCCGGATTGGAGGGGGAAGTCGTTGGAGGGGGCTCCTGCGCGGCAAGGCGCGTAAGCCGGCAGATCTAGTTCTCCCACCACCCGATCTGGTCTTTGTGGTGGCACTCCGGGCACTTGAGCTCGTCGGGGCTGCCAAGGATGGCAAAGCGGTGGGAGCACACCGGACACACGGCGTAGTGCTTGCCCAAGTTGTACTCTGATTTCCGTTTCGGGTCGGGGTCGTAGGCCACCCGGGTGACCACCGAGAAGTGCTTGGGGCGACTCCGCCGCACCTCGACGAGGCGGCGCGGTACGTCGATGGCCCACGGCCCCAGCCTGATGGACACTCGGTCTGACAGGGAGTTCTGCACCACCGGGTACCAGGCGCCCCGGCGCAGGTTCTTGGAATAGTCGCGTTGAACCGCCGGATAGATCCGGGCCCACCCCACAGTGTCGGGCGGCCTTTTCGTCTTCTCGGACTTGACCATGCTCAGAGTCTCCAGGGCCAGCCTTAAGTGTGTCGCCCGGGCGGCAAGATGTGAAGGGGCTGGTTGCCATCCCCCCGCTGCCGGTACATACTCGCCAACTCCACCCCTGCAAGGAGCGCCCCCATGCCGCATCCCGTCGTACATTGGGAATTCTGGTCCCCAGACCCCGAGAAGTGCTCCGATTTCTACACCAAGGCGTTTGATTGGAACATCAAGCCCGTAGAGGAGATCGGGTACCGGCTCGTCGAGCCCGGTGGTGAAGGGGGGATCGGTGGAGGGATCATGAAGCCGGAGCAAGGGCCCTGGCCGGGCAACATGACCTTCTACATCGACGTGGACGATCTTGAGGCCGCCAGGCAGAGCATCACGGACGCCGGCGGCAAGATCATCGTCGAGCACCAGGATGTCCCCAACGTCGGGTCGTTCTGCCTATTCGAGGATCCCGACGGTCGCGTGTTGGGCTGCTGGAAGCAGCTGGAGAAGGAGTCGTGACGCTCCGCTGGGGCATCCTCAGTACTGCCAACATCGGCCGGGGCGCCGTCATCCCGGCCATTCACCACTCGGCCAGCGGCGAGGTTGTCGCCGTGGCGAGTCGGGACGCCGGCCGGGCAGGGGAGTTCGCCGCCGCCAACGGCATTCCCCGTGCGCACGGCACCTACGAGGCCCTCCTCGAGGACGACAGGATCGACGCGGTCTACATTCCGCTCCCCAACAGCATGCACTTAGAGTGGACCGTCCGCTGTGCGGAGGCGGGAAAGCACGTGCTGTGCGAGAAGCCCCTCGGCCTCACCGCCGAGGAGTGCGACACGATGGCGGCGGTCGCCGAGCAGGCGGGCGTAGTGTGCATGGAAGCGTTCATGTACCGCTTCCACCCGCGGATCGACCGAGTGCTGGCAGTCATCGCGGAGGGCGCCATCGGCGAGCTTCGGTCGATCTATTCGGCGTTTACCTTCAAGCTCATGAAGCCGGACAACATTCGCTGGTTTCCCGAGCTTGGCGGCGGCTCGTTGATGGATGTGGGGTGCTACTGCGTGAACGTGAGCCGGACGATGGCGCGATGCGAACCGGTGGAGGTTCAAGCCGTCGCCACCTGGACCGATCGGAATGTGGACGCGCAGATGGCAGGGCTCCTCCGGTTCGAGGGCGGCGTCACCGCACAGTTCGACTGTGCCCTCTCCATGGAGCGGCGGGAGGTGTTCCACGTGGCGGGAAGCGACGGGCACTTGGAGATCGCCGGGGCGTTTGTCCCGGGAACGGGCGATGTGACCATCGAGGAGTACCACGGGCGGGGTGAGGCCAAATCGCATCCGGTGGCCGGGGCCGACGAGTACCAACTGATGGTCGAGCACTTCACGGAGTGCGTCTCGACGGGGGCTCCGGTCCGTTATCCCCTGGCTGAGGCCGCCGCCAACATGCGGGTGATCGAGGCGCTCTACCGATCGGCTCGCGCCGGGGGCGAGCCACAGTCGGTCACGGTTCCTCCCACCACGGCAACCTTCTGACCCACCTGGGAATCTAATCCTCCGATGAGGTGACTCAGCACAATCGCAGGAAGGTCCTATGACAAAGCTCGGCGGGCGTTGCGGTACTGTGTCTGCCCTAGTGTGCGTCGTCGCGGCGTGTACGGGGGCGGAGGGGGGGAGTGGTGAAGGCGCAGGCGGTTGGCAGGCCACCGTGGATACGGTGGGCGATACGGTGACGGTGCGGACTGTTGCCGGAAGTGTGTGGGGAGGTACGGTGTATCTGGAAGAAGAGATGCGCATCGGCATGTTCGAGGGCCCCGACGAGTACATGCTGGGAAACATCCGGTCCATGGCCGTGACCGACGAGGGCGAGATCTACCTGTTCGACTCCCAGGTTCCAGCCCTGCGAAAGTACGGACCCGACGGCACCCACCTCGCCACCTTCGGGCGTGAGGGTGGCGGACCTGGTGAGTACAAAAGCCCCGATGGGGGCCTGGGGGTCTTACCGGATGGCCGCGTTGTACTGCGGGATCCGGGGAATACGCGCATCAGCGTCTACACCTCCACCGGGGAATACCTGACCAACTGGCGGTTGCCCGGCGGGTTCAATACCAGCAATCCGCTCTACGTCGATACTGCGGGAACCAGTCACACCCTGGTGCTCCTCGAAGTGGGCCTGGCTCCCTGGGACTGGACCCTCGGCCTCGCCACATACGCCCCGGACGGAACTCGGGGCGACACGGTGTTGGCCCCCACCTGGGATTACGACCGCCCAACGGTTCGGGGACAGAGCGAAAACAGCAGCAGTCAGACCGGTGTACCGTTCACGGCGGATGACGCGTGGACGTTCAGTCCACTGGGGTACATGGTGGGCGGTGTCGCCACCGACTATCGCGTGGATCTCTACCGCGTGGGCGAGCCCGTCCTCCGGATCGAGCGCGATTGGACTCCGGTGCCCGTCAACCCGGAGGAGGCTGAGGAGCAGGAGCGCCGCATTCGAGAGAACTTCAGCCGGCGGTTCCCGGGGTGGCGCTGGAATGGTCCGCCGATCCCGGACACGAAACCGGCGTTCGTGGGCCTCTTCGTGGGGTCGGACGGGCGGGTGTGGGTCCAGGCATCGGCGGAGGGGTTCCCAACGATGACGGTCGAGGAGGCTCGGGAGGAGGAACGCCGGACCGACCGGCCCCAAATCCGCTACCGTCAGCGCGTTGCGTTCGACGTGTTCGAACCGGATGGCCGCTACCTCGGTCACGTGGAGACGCCGGAGGGGTTCACCACGAGTCCTCAACCGATATTCCGTGGGGACCATGTGTGGGCCGTCACCACCGGTGAGCTGGACATGCCCACCGTGGTGCGATACCGCCTCGAGCTGCCCCGGACATAAAGACGGCGACGACTAGGAGATTCCCAGCTCGTCAATGGAGGGTGGCAATGCGGTTTGGTCCGCTTTCTCTCGCCTCCACGCGAGCACCGGCGGCGGCTTCCATGAGGTCGTCCACCTCCGAGACAGTTTCGGGAATCGACGCCACACCCAGCGAGCAGGTTGCGTTCCACTCACGGTCCAATTCGAATTCCCACTCACCTACCGCCTTCCGGACCCGGTCAGCCACGACGACCGCGCCGTCCAAGCCTGTGTCGGGGAGGAAGAGCGCGAACTCTTCGCCGCCAGTTCTCGCCGGGACGTCGTAATCCCGAAGGTTGTTCCGAAGAAGCGACGCCACCTGTTTCAGGATTGCGTTGCCTCGGTCAATGTCCAACGTCAAGACCTGGTCTACCGCCATTGACACCAGTGAGCACCGTTTGAGTACCCACTCTCGCATTGCCTTCTTGAGCGCCGGGCCATTGGGATTCCCTGTGATCGCGTCAATCAGCCCCATCTCTCGGGCGAACCGCGCGGCCAGCCTTTGGCCGATGAGTTGACCGGCTTCATCGATCAGGGTCAAGAGACGATCCAGCGTTGAGCCGTCGATCATCTGGAGCGGCGCCAACACCACGAGTGCGCCGATGCTCGTGTCTGCGTCGCGGATCCCGAACGCCACTCCCTGGCCTTCCCGATGGCGGCGATCGTCTCTGGCGGAACCGAGCAGGTCCTCCATCCCGGACGCCTCGCGGATCACGTTGCCGACACACGCGCGTCCCGCTGCAGAACCGGGCTCAACTGGCATTCCCAGCAGCCTCCGGTCGGTTCCCACCGACGCGGCCACAATCGATGCTTCTTGAGTGGCGGGATCGCGAACTACGACTAAGGTGGAACAGTGAGTCAGCCTCATGGCCGCTTCGGCGAGGGCAACTCCAATGCTCTCGACCGTGGGTGGGAGCTGGTGCGAGAATCCCGTCATGAATGCACCTCCGCCGAATGTCTGGAATGGTTAACTGATGCGACACCATGGGATTACGAAGGCGGGCCCTGACGCTTTTCCGCCCCTCCAGGATATGACATTTGGCTCATTGCGCCAGACGTAGATGGCCTGACACGACGAGCGGCCTTAGTGAAACTCCAGCCCAGGCTTGACGTAGTGTGGTTGCTATGTAGAATAGTATAGACACTATATAGGATAACAGATAGAATGCAGCGTATCACGTACCCTGCCGCCTGCGTGCTCCAGGCCCTCTCCAAGGGGAGGGGCTACGGTTTCGACATCATGGAACACACGGGCCTGCCCAGCGGCACCGTCTACCCGTTGCTCCGGCGGTTCGAGCGGTCGGGTCTGGTCCGGTCCGGATGGGAAACCCCGGAGGAAGCCTTCGGCAACCGCCGGCCCCAACGGCGGAACTACCAGTTGACCGACAAGGGCCGAGAGGCGCTGGCCCGGGCGGCCGAGCGTTACCGCCAGCACCTCGAGATTTTCGACGACGCGGGTCCCCGAACGCGGCCGGCCTGATCATGGCAAACCATCCAGAAATGGGGACGTCACTCCCTCTGGTCTATCACCTCCTCAACGTGTGGATGCGGGTGGTGACGTGGCTCGTTCCGGGGGTGGTGCAGGGGCGGTGGCGTGCGGAGTGGGACGGCGAGCTGTGGTACGGGGTTGCCGCGAACCCCCAGGGCACGCGCGTGGGGACTGCGGTGGCCCTCGCGGTCGGGGTGCTGCGCGACGCCATCGCGCTGCGACGCTTGGAACTTTCAGACGGACGGCGCGTTCGCCGTCGCGGAGACGGAATAGTGCGCTCGTTCTTATCGGATGTTCGCCACAGCCTGCGCACGCTGCGCAAGGCGCCGGGTTTCACCGCCATCATCGTGTTCACCCTGTCCCTCGGCATCGGATCGACAACGGCCATCTTCACGGTGGTCAACGCGCTGATGCTCAATCCGCTGCCGTTTCCCGACGCCGATCGCCTCGTCGTCCTGTGGCAGGGGCGGACGGGGATGGAGATCGAGAAGGATTGGTTCTCGCCTGCCCAATTCGTGGATATCCGTGACAGGAATGACGTGTTCGAAGATGTCACGCTGAGCGTGGGTGGGGGGGTGACGATGACGGGCCGGGGGCTCCCAAGGGAGCTGGGGTACATCCGGGTCACCTCGTCGTTCTTCGACATGTTCGGCGGCACGCCGACGCTGGGGCGTCTCGTCGACGACGGAGACGACCAAGGGGGCGCCGGCATGGTCGCGGTGCTCACGCACGGTCTGTGGCAGAGTGCCTTCGGGGGCGAGCCCGACGTGGTGGGCCAGACGATTACCATCGCCGGTAGTGACTTCGAGATCGTGGGCGTGTTGGAGCCGGAATTCCTCCTCGATGACGAGATCTTCCCCACGGTGAGCGCCGTCGGGCATATCGACCTCGTGCTGTCCATGGCGATGTCCGAAGCGCGGATGGGTAATCGCGGCGGTGAGAACTACAACATCTTCGGCAAGCTCGAGCCCGGTGTCACGATCGAGCAAGCCCAGGCGGAGATGGACGGAGTTGCCCAGTACCTCACGGAGACCTACGAGGACCCGGGAACCGGTTTCTTCATTCAGGCCGTGCCGCTCCTCGACGAGGTGGTGGGGAGCGTGCGACAGGGGTTGGTGGTGTTGCTCGCCTCAGTGGGCGTGCTCTTGCTCATCGCGTGCGGCAATGTGGCAAATCTCCTGTTGTCCCGGGCCAACGCACGTCAGCGGGAATTGGGCGTGCGGGCGGCAGTGGGCGCCGGCCGAGGCCGCCTGGTGCGGCAGTTGCTCACGGAGAGTACGATCCTCGCTCTCCTGGGCGGTGGCGTTGGCGTGGGGTTGGCGGTGGCTGGCGTCGCCCTGTTGCGCAGGGTACAACGATCCTGTTCGGCTTGTTGCCGGCGCTTCGCCTGTCGGGCATCAACGTGGCCGACGTGATCAAGAGCGGCGGACGCGGCACGTTGGGCGGCGGGGCCATCTGGTCGCGGTTCAATCTCTCCAGCGGTTTGGTCGTCGCCGAGATCGGGTTGTCGCTTATTCTCCTGATCGGCGGGGGTCTGCTGACCCGGAGTCTCGGCGCGCTGCAGCAGATCGATCCGGGGTTCGCCGCTGAGCGGCTCCTCACGTTTCGGTTTTCGCTGAGCGGTGAGTCCTATGGCGAAGCTGCGGACCGGATCGAGTTCGTCGACGAACTGGAGACTCGTCTGGCCGCGCTTCCGGGCGCGCGCATGGTGGGAGGTATCTCGCGCCTGCCTTTTGCGCCGGGGGTGGCGTGGGTTCACATCGCCATCGATGGGTACCTTCCGCCAGAAGGGGAAGACGAGGGCGTCGTCGCCCATTTTCGGGGCGTGACGCCGGGATACTTCCGCACGATGGGCTACACCGTGCTGCAGGGCAGGGGGTTCGACGCGCGTGATCGCCCGGATGGCTTGTCCGTGGCCATCATCGATCAACGGCTCGCCGAGAAGGTGTTTGCCGAACGGGACCCCATCGGAGGGCGCATCAGCGGATGGAGCGACGAGTGGGCGGAGGTGGTCGGCGTGGTGGCTCCGGTGAAGCATGAGGCGCTGGATGGCGAGCCCAGCTTTACCGCCTATTATCCCAACGCTCAATTTGCGGCAGGGAGAATGTACGTCACGGTGAAGACCGCCGGTGATCCGCTGGCCTTGGCGGGCGCCGTCCAGCAGATCGTGGCCGAACTGGACGACCGCGTGGCGGTGGTGGACATGACACCCATGAGCCAACGCATTGCCGATTCGCTGGCACAGCGGCAGTTCTCCATGCGGCTGTTGCAGGCGTTCAGCCTCATTGCCATGCTGCTGGCGGCTGTGGGTATCTACGGACTCGTGTCGTACCGGGTGAGCCAGGGAACCCACGAGCTGGGGATGCGCATGGCGTTGGGGGCGCCGCAGCGTGCCATCATCACGATGGTGTTGGGACACGGGATGGCGCTGGCGGGGATCGGCGTGGTGCTCGGGTTGGCGGGAGCGTTCGGCCTCACGCGGCTGATGACCGCGATGCTGTACGACGTGAGTCCGACAGATGGTCTAACCTACGCCAGCTTGTCAGCCCTTCTCGTGTTCATCACGCTGTACGCGTGCTTCGTACCGGCGAGGCGGGCCACCAGAGTGGATCCGTTAGACGCGCTGCGCGCGGAATAATCGCGGGGACTACGCCGGTTCGGCATCCTCCTGAACGCGTGCCAGGAGTTCGCGGAGCTCGTCCTCTCCCATCGCCTGGAGTTCCTCACCCGTGGGAATCTCGTCCTCCGAGAACTCCAGGAACAATTCTACTCCCGTTGCCAGGTTGCAGAATTTGATGCCGGTTTTGGTGGTTGCGTCCGGCAGTTGATCGGTCGACACGCCGAAGCGTATCGGTGATTGCCAGATAGCAATCCACGCGTTGCCGTCTGTGTCTGCGAATCGCAGGATCATGGTGAGGAAATGTAATGGAAAACGCCCGGCATCTCTGTCGGGCGTTTTCTTAGTTTCGTAACGGGCTATTGCTACCGCATGGCCGGATCAACCGTTAGGGTGGTGGTGTGTGACTCGTTCCCGCGGCGATAGCGGATCTCCACCGTGTCTCCCGCTCGTAAGGCGCCCCATCGCTCGCCGCCCTCCGGGATCGCGAGATCAAGACCGTCCACGTGTGTGAGGACGTCACCGACCTCCAGGCCCGCCTCGTCTGCGGCTCCACCGTCCTCCACGGATATCACCTCGGGGTGTCCGCTGAACTCCCACACCGCGCTCGAGTCACTGGACGGATAGCGGAAGCTGCAGCGAGAGCAGCGAATGCCGAGCCCCAGCGTGCCGGCGGCACGGCGGCTGTGCAGTGTTCTCAGGATCCCCACTCTCAATGAATCTCCACGCAATATTATCAGTGAGTCCCGTTGTAACCGCACCGTGTCCGTCCGTAATCGTAGTGTCTCCTGCGCACGCAATGTCTCCTGCACTTGCGCGGTGTTCCGCGCTCGAAGCGCGATTCTCAGGTTTTGGAGGCCGATCGCCACCGAAGGTGGAACGTGGCTGGGACCGGCGGACACCACGACACCGTCACACGTCCACGCCGGTGTAATGTCCACCTCGAACGTCCGGTCGTCTCGGCGAATGAGCAGTGTCACGGGCACGCTGACCTGCAGGTCGCCCAGCTCCGTACTGCCCCGCTCGCTCGTCACCGTAAACCCATTCACCGCCACCAGCACATCCCCGTTCCGGAGCTTCCGGGCCCCGGGGCCCAGCGAATCGATCCGCCAGAGGATGGGTTCGACGGAGAACTCCCACCGGAACTTCCCGGCCTCACTACGTCCTTCGCCACGTCGCACCACCAGGCCTTGGCGCAGGACTGTATTGCTGGAGACCGCCACCGCGCCGTACGCTCGGCAGGTTCCCCCCTGACAGTGGATCTGCCGTGCCCCGATTGACAGTTGCGCCCTCTGTCCTTCTTCGCAGGTCTGTCCGGATGCATTCATGGGAAGTCCCAGCATCGCGATTCCTAACAGTCGACGGCTCCAATACCTAGCCGATGTGTGCATGCTGTCGTCCTTTCTCATCTCTGACGGCGCAACGATGTCGCGGTCAGAACCACACGGCGTCTGGATGTTCCGGGTTTCTCAGGGATTGACGCTTCTGGTAGAAAAGCCGGGCCACGGCCTCCAGAAGCTCATCGTTCTCTTGATCCTGAAGCAGCTCCGCCGTGGCGGCGTACATGATGGCCAGCGCCACCTGCCGCGCCTCTTCCCGTTCCTCAGATGTCAGCCCGGACGCCTGCTCCGTGAACTGGGCTAGGCTCGCGACGTACTGGCTGCCGGTGGACTGAATCGAGATTGGGGCGGAAAGATCGGCTTCCGGCACGGGGTTTCCCACACCGTTGGTCGTCGCGGTGCGTCGACCGTATTCGCTTCCGGCGACGAACACCAACACGGCGGCGGCGGCCGCCATCGCGGTGCGCACCACCGGGTGAAGGAACCATCGCCGGTCGATGTCACGCCCGTCCCGGCGCGTCCGCAGTGTGGCCGCAACCCGGGCTTTCACTTCGTCCTTGGGAAAGGCAGGTGGTGCGTGTTCCTTCCGTAGGAGATCGGCGATTCGTGGATCGAGGTTGTCGTCGTTCATCGTGTCACTCACAGTGCGTGTTTCAGTGCGTCCCTCAGTTGTGCTCGAGCCCGCGAGAGGCGGGCCTTGGACGTGCCCACCGGGATGTCCAGCATCTCTGCGATCTGGAGATGGGTGCAACCGTCCACGTCGTGGAGCAGTAGCGCCGTCCGCATTTCCTGCGACAGACCCGCCACGGCTTGCTGGAGTACGAGGCGCAGCTCGATGTCGGGAGGGTTCTCAGCGCCATCCGGGCGGAGCAGGGTCCGGACCTTGTAGTCCCGGTCGCCGTCCCGGCGTCTCCCCTCGTGGGCGAGATTCCGGGCGATGGTGAAGACCCAGCCGTGGAGCGATCCCCGCCCCGAGTACTGGTGTCCTCGCTCCACGATCCGCACGAAGGTGTCGTGGGTGAGATCGGCGGCCAGCTCCGTGTCGCCCGTCATCCTATAAAGGAAGCGGAACACCTTCTCGCTCAGCTGGTCGTAGAGCGCCTCCCACGCCGCCGGGGCCCCGGCTCGAACATCCTGACCGAGGCGATACTCGCTGAGCTCAAGCGTATCGATGGCTGCCTCCATGCCTCATCCTGCTGACCCTTCACCCTCATGACGGGTGGGGGGGCAAAAGGGTTGCCGCGGGATCGGCGCGCTGGCACTCGACGGCAGCCTGGCGCGATCAAAGGGCCTCACCCACCGGCCCCTTGCCGAGACGGGAAAGGACACCCTGGATTGGTATTGGGCCGCGTTCGACAGCTGGCCCGAGGATCGCCGCCCCGGACTGAATGCTGCCCGGGAGTCAGCGGTGCTGGAGGCGTGGCACAGACAGCGCTGATCAGATCTTCGTCGTCTTCGTATACTCCTGACCCACGCGCCCGGTCCGGCACGCTTCCGTGACCATGAACCCGGCGGAGTGCTTCGACTGCACGTCCACCGCATCAGCGAGCGTGGCGCCGCACGAGGCTTCAACGCACGCCATGATGGCGCGGCGGGCCTCTTCCGTGGCCGGTGCCGCCGCCGGCAATGACGGGGCGGTGATGCCGGCGAGTGCGTTTGCGTTCACGTCCCGCTTTGCCAGATGGTGATCGCCGCCGCTGGCGATCTCCCACACCGTGTTGAGTGCGTCTTCCATCGGTCCGGACGCGTCAATCAACCATCCCACGGCATCGGTTGCCCGCGCGGGCCGCCCTCCGAGGAGCAACTCGAGGAGTTTGGACCATTCGTCCTGCTTGGCTTTCCGGAACGGCCAGTGACACCCCTCCATCCCCGGCACCACCGGTAGCGTCACCTCGGGGAATCCCAGACTCGCATCGTCCACCGCAACGACGTAGTGACAGTGGAGCATCAGCTCGAGCATGCCTCCCAAACAACGCTTGCCGCCGATGAACGCCACCGACCGCCCGAACTCGTCGTTGAGGCGGCGGGCGGTGCGCGACCACTCGTTGGATACGCGGAACCCCTCGTCCTCCGTTTCCAGCGCGGGATAGAACTCGCTCGTGTCCGCGCCGACCAACTGCGTGGCCAGGTGGAAGTCGTGGGAGAGAATCACGTTCTGGATGCCGTTGGCCTCGAGCCAATCGATGGCACGGTTCAACTCGGCATCCACATCGCCGTTGTACGCTTCGCGTCCCAGCGTGATGACCCCCACCGATCCGTCGTGCTCGGCGTTGACGTAGAGCTGTTGCCACTCCGCCCCTTCGATCTGCGCGAGGGCTTCGGGGTGCCACGTCGTCCTTGCCGCCTCGGGGAACAGGGCGTGGTACCGCTCCACCATCTCGACGACGCCGTCGGCGCCGCGCTGCCGCATGACGGCGAGGATGCCGCTCCGGAACTGGGCGCAGATCTCGCCGATGATGTTGAGCTGGGCAAAGTGACTGCGGTGCTCGTGCACCATGAGACTGGTCATCTGGAACAACGGTCCCAAAATCCAGGTCTCGAACTCCTGCAGGTCTTCTCCCTCGAGTTTCCAGTCCACCAACGGGCGGAAATGATTGGGCGGGTACCAGGTCTGGCCGGTGTCCTTGTGGGCCACGAGGTCGTCCGCCGGCGTGAAGAGCCCGCCGTACACCTCCCCCAGGTGGTGCAGGCACGACCATGTGAGGAAGTTCGCGCCCTTCGCGCCGATGGCGTCGTGGGCCCGGAGCGGATTCGGACCGAGCAACCGGCGTACGAACTTGTCGATCTTCCAGTAGGGCATGTTGCTCGCTTCGTGGTAGCGCGTGGCCGCCAGCGTCACGCCGCAGAACAACACGTCCAACACGAAGGACCAGTCATCGCTCACCTCCAACGGCTGCAACCCCAGCGCCCAGAGAAGCTGGGTGATGGCCGACGGCTCGTCCTCAACGATCTCGAACAGCTTGTTGATCTCGTGGGGGAAGGCGGGGTGGGCGATGCCGACGCCCAGTTCCTTGCTGGGGAAGCCCGACGTCACCGAGCGAATCGCAATGTCGGGAAAAACGTTTCGGAAGGTCTCGTAGTGAGCCCGCTTGATTTCGAGAATCTCGGGAATCGCCTCGAGCAAGAACTTGGGCTCCATCTTCGCCAGCTCGGTGGGCAACGTCTTCCCGTCGTAGGTGAGGCGGATGATGTTGCCCATGATCTGGTCGGCGGCATCCTTGCCGAAGCCTTGCACCAACCCTGTGTATTTGCTTCCGATCCCGTCGGGCGCACCTGGGAAATCGAGGGCGACGATGGGTACGCCGTACGGCGTGAGACGCGAACCGAACTGCATCGCCTTCCCGGCGCCGACGATCCCGTTGGCACCGGAGATAACCATGGCTCCGCGGTTATCCGCCGGGCCGAACACCTGATCGACCAGGTCGGCGGCGTTTGCGGGGAGTCGTCCGTTCTTGAAGATCTCCAGGACCGATCCCAAGCCCAACGTCTCGAGGGTCGGCTGCCGGAGCGTCGTCGTGGTGGTAGCTGTCGTCGTCATGGTCATCTATCTCCTACGCGACTTCGAGGAGGGAGGCGATGCCGATGTCCCCGGCGGCGCAGCCGAAGACGAGCACCTTCCCACCGCCGAGGTCGACGGCTTCTTCCAGCGCCTCGATG